>NZ_CP059467.1:0-312631 GCF_017894365.1 Aromatoleum bremense | reverse complement strand
CTCGGACGGCTTGAGGACCACCGTGCAGCCGGCCGCCAGCGCGGGCGCGATCTTCCAGGCAGTCAGCATCAGCGGCGAGTTCCACGGCGTGATGACGGCCACCACGCCCAAGGGCTCGCGGCGCGTGAAGTTGAAATAGCCCTTCTTGTCCAGCGGAATCACCGCGCCCTGGATCTTGTCCGCCAGGCCGCCGAAGTAACGGAACCAGGCGGGCAGGTACTTCAGCTGGGCGCTCATTTCGGCGTAGAGCTTGCCGTTGTCCCGGACTTCGATCTCCGCGAGGCGGGAGGCCTCGCGCGCCAGGACGTCCGCAAGCCGAAGCAGCAGATGGCCGCGCTCGCTGGCGGTCAGCTCTGGCCAGGGACCGCCGGCAAAGGCGCGGCGGGCGGCACCGACCGCGCGATCCACGTCGGCGGCGGTGCCCCTTGGAATCTGCGCCCAAGGCTCGCCCGTGTAGGGATTGGCCGTCTCGAACCACTCGCCGGACGCCGAATCGCTCGGCTCGCCGTCGATGAACATTTGATAGCGTCGCATCGTGCGCTGTCTCCTTTATCCGTTGTGCGCACCGCGCAATGACGCGCGGGGCTCTGGATCATAGGAAGCGCTTCAGGCGGGCAGCAAGCGAGATTTCCGCACACCAGGCTTGATGAAAACTCAATCCTGCCGTGGCGTTCCTGTGCGCTGTCAGGTCGCTTCGGCGGTCTGAAACTGCTCAAGCAGCCACTGGCGAAAGGTGGCCATGCTGGCGCTTTCCTTGCGGTCGGCGGGTGTCAGGAGGTAGTAGGTGAAATCGCCCATGTCGACGGTCTGGCGGAATGGGGCCACCAGCTTGCCCGCCTGGAGATCGGCCTCCACCAGGAAGCGTTGTGCGATGGCGAAGCCTTGCCCCTCGACGGCCGCCGCATAGGCCATTGCAGAGCTCTGGTAGGTCATTCCGCTGCGCGCGTCGATCTGCTTGTCGACGCCCGCCGCTTCCAGCCAATAGCGCCAGTCGTCGGCGCGCGCGATGGAGTGCAACAGGGTCTGGTGCTGCAAGTCCGCCGGCTTTTTCACCTTGGTGGCGCTCGCCGCAAGCAGGGCGGGACTGCACACGGGAAGCAGCACATTGGACACCAGGCGATGGGCGTTCACGCCGCTCCACTTGCCGTCGCCGAGCCGGATCGCACCGTCGATGTCTTCCTTGCGGAAGTCCACTGGTTCCAGCGACGCGGTGAGCAACACTTCGATGCCGGGGTTCGCCGCATGGAAGCTGGAGATCCGGGGAATGAGCCAGCGCATCGCGAACGTCGTGTAGGCGCGGACCTTGAGCTGCTTGCGCTTGGCACGCTTGGTCAGCCGGAGGGTGGCTTCGCGCAGCGCGTCCATGGCCCTGGTCACCGCGCGGTAGTAGTCGTCGCCCGGGCGGGTGAGCGTGATCTGTCGATGTCCGCGATGCAGGAGCTGCACGCCGAGCACTTCCTCCAGCGTGCGGATTTGGCGGCTGACCGCGCCGGGCGTGACATGCAGTTCATTGGCCGCAACCGTGATGCTCAGGTGTCGGGCGGCCGCTTCGAAAGCACGCAGGGAATTGAGGGGAGGCAGTCGGTCCATGTCCTGAGTCTGGCAGACGATTGAGTATTTCTCAATCGTTGTCGGCGAATAAGTCGTTTGTCGGCGTGTCGCGCCGTTCCTAGCATTGCCTCCATCGAAACGACGCAGACGGATTCCCTGTCGAGCGCGAGAACATTGGAGACGGGAAGTGCACAAGCTCTTCATCGATGGATGCTGGACGGACGCGCAACACACGGATTCGATCGCCGTGATCGACCCGAGTACCGGCGCCGCCTACGATGCCCTGTCGCGCGGCGGCCCGCAGGATGTCGATCGTGCGGTCGCCGCTGCGCGCGCCGCACTGGACGGGCCGTGGTCGAAGCTTCGGCCGGTGGAGCGCGGCCGGCTGCTCGCCCGCGCCGGCGCGCTCATCCTGGATCGCGTCGAGGCACTGGCGGTGGTCGAGGCGCGCGACACCGGCAAACCGATCGGGCAGGCCCGCACCGACATCGAGGTCGCCGCCCGCTACCTGGAGTTCTACGGGACGGCCGCCGACAAGCTGCACGGGGCCGTGATTCCGTTCCACGACGACTATCACGTGTCGGTGGTGTACGAGCCGCATGGTGTCAGCGCGCACGTGTTGCCGTGGAACTATCCTGCCCAGCAGTTCGCCCGCTCCCTCGGTGCGGCGCTGGCGGCAGGAAACACCACCGTGCTGAAGCCGTCGGAGGACGCCTGCCTCATCACGCTGGAGTTCGCCCGCATCTTCGACGAGGTGGGCATGCCGCCGGGGGTGCTCAACATCGTTACCGGCTACGGGGCGGAGGCGGGCGAGGCCCTGGTGGGCCATCCCGGCATCGACCACCTGTCGTTCACCGGATCGACCCAGGTGGGCACCCGCGTGCAGCAGGCCGCCGCGCGGAACCAGGTCAAGGTCGTTGCCGAACTGGGCGGCAAGTCGCCCCATATCGTCTTCGCGGATGCCGACGTCGACGCCGCCGCGCCCGTCATCCTGCGCACCATCCTCCAGCACGCCGGCCAGACCTGCGCCGCGGGAAGCCGTCTGCTGGTCCAGAAGAGCGCCTATGACGCGGTGGTGCGGCGGGTGGCGCAAGGATTCGAGTGGGCGCAGGCGGGCGCCTACCACCTGGACCTGGACTGCGGCCCGGTGGTGAGCCGCAAGCAGCAGCGCCAGGTGCAGTCGTTCATCGACGAGGCGGTGAAGGACGGCGTGCCGGTGCTGGCCGAAGGACGCATTGCCGATGGCGCCTCGCCCGAGGGTTTTTACGTTCGTCCGACCCTGTTCGGCCCCGTGCCGCGTGACCACCGGCTGGCGCGGGAAGAGGTGTTCGGTCCGGTGCTGTCGGTGCTCCCGTTCGACGACGAAGCCGACGCGGTCCGGCTGGCCAACGACACCGACTACGGCCTCGTCGCCGGGGTGTGGACGCGCGACGGCGCGCGTCAGATGCGCATGGCCAGGCGGCTGCGCTGCGGACAGGTGTTCATCAACAACTTCGGTCTGGGCGGCGGGGTGGAACTGCCTTTCGGCGGCGTCAAGCGCAGCGGCCACGGACGTGAAAAGGGCATGGCGGCGCTCGCCGAGATGAGCGTGATGAAGACCATCGTGAACTTCCACGGCTGACCCTGGGCACGGTTGAATTCGGAGCGTTGACATGAACCATTCCCAACCGCCGGCGCGCGGTGACTTCATCCTCGAGGCGCACGGCCTCACCAAGGAGTTCCTCGGCTTCGTGGCGGTGACGCAGGTCGACCTCAAGGTCCGCCGGGGCACCGTCCACGCGCTGATCGGCCCCAATGGCGCGGGCAAATCCACCTGCTTCAACCTGCTGACGAAGTTCGTGCAACCGACGCGCGGCACGATCACCTTCGACGGCGAGGACATCACCCGCATGCCGCCGGCCCAGGTGGCGCGCAAGGGCCTGGTGCGGTCGTTCCAGATCTCGGCGGTGTTTCCCCACCTGTCGGTTCTCGAGAACGTGCGCGTGGCGCTGCAACAGTCGCTCGGATCGTCGTTCCAGTTCTGGCGGCGCGTCTCGAGCCTGGATCGCCTCAACGACCGCGCGATGGCCTTCCTGGACGAGGTCGGCCTGGTCGATTTCGCCTCGCTGCAGGCGGCCGAGCTGCCCTATGGGCGCAAGCGGGCGCTGGAGATCGCGACCACCCTCGCGCTCGATCCGAAACTGCTGTTGCTCGACGAGCCGACGCAAGGCATGGGGCACGAGGACGTCGGCATGGTCACCACGCTGATTCAACGGGTGGCGCGGAGCCGTACGGTCCTGATCGTGGAACACAACATGGCGGTCGTGTCGAAGATCGCGGACACGATCACGGTGCTGCAGCGCGGCCAGGTGATCGCGGAGGGCCCGTACGCCGAGGCTTCCCGGAATCCGTTGGTGGTGGAGGCCTACATGGGCAGCGAGACCGAAAGCCTGGAGGTGGCTCATGTCTGACCGCCACGAGGTGTTGCGGGTGAGCGGGCTGCAGGCTTGGTACGGCGAGTCCCATGTGCTGCACGGCGTGGACTTCACCGTCCGCGAGGGCGAGGTGGTGAGCCTGCTCGGCCGCAACGGCGCCGGTCGCACGACGACGCTGCGCGCCCTGCTGGGTTTGACCGACCGGCGAACCGGATCCGTGCAGGTGCGCGGCCGCGAGACCATGGCGATGGCGCCGCATCAGGTCGCCCGCCTGGGACTGGGCTACTGCCCGGAGGAGCGCGGCATTTTCGCCAGCCTGAGCTGCGAGGAAAACCTGACGCTGTTGCCCAGGGTCGGCGCGGGCGACGTCGGCCTGTCCGAGATCTACGCGATGTTCCCCAACCTGGCGGAGCGCCGCCGCAGCCCCGGAACCCGCCTGTCCGGCGGCGAGCAGCAGATGCTCGCCCTCGGTCGCATTCTGCTCACCGGCGCGCGCACCCTGCTGCTCGACGAGATCTCAGAGGGCCTGGCGCCCGTGATCGTGCAGAGCCTCGGGCGCGCCATCTCGGCGCTCAGGGCCAGGGGCTACACGATCGTCCTGGTGGAGCAGAACTTCCGATTTGCCGCACCGCTGGCGGACCGCCATCTCCTGATGGAGCACGGCCGCATCGTTGCCGACATTCCGCGCGCTGAGGTCGCCCGGCGCCAGGACGTATTCCGCGAAGTGCTCGGCGTTTGAGCGCTCGGCGGGCGTATCACCCTCAACTACAACATCGGAGACAACGAATGACTTCCTTCAGGAATTGCGTGGCCGGTCTGGCCGGCATGGTTTCTCTCGGCGCCATGGCACAGCCCGGCACGATTTCGGGCGACACGGTGCGCGTCGGCGTGCTCACCGACATGGCCTCGCTCTATTCGGACTTTTCCGGCAAAGGCTCGGCCGAAGCCGTGAAGATGGCCGTCGAGGACTTCGGCGGCAAGGTGATGGGCAAGCCGATCGCGGTCGTGGTGGCCGATCACCAGAACAAGCCGGACCTGGCCGCCTCCAAGGCGCGCGAGTGGTTCGATGCGGACAATGTCGACGTCATCGTCAACCTGGTCTCTTCGGGGGCGGCGCTGGCGGTTTCGGAGGTCGGCCGGGAAAAGCGCCGGCCCGTCATCGTGACCGCGGCCTACAGCGCGCGCCTGACCAACGAGGCGTGCTCGCCCTACACGGTTCACTACCAGGCGGACACGACGGCGCTTGCCAACACGCCCCGGGTGCTGGTGTCGCAAGGTGCCGACAGCTGGTATTTCATCACTGCCGACTACGCCTTCGGCCACACCATGGAGCGCGATGCCACCGAGGCCATCAAGTCCGGCGGCGGGAAGGTGGTCGGATCTGTCCGCCATCCGCTCAACACGCTCGATTTCTCCTCCTTCCTGCTGCAGGCACAAGCCTCCCGTGCGAAGTTCGTCGGCCTGGCCAATGCCGGCGGCGATACGGTGGCCACGATCAAGGCTGCCAAGGATTTCGGGCTCACCCGCAACGGCGCGCAGACGGTGGCGGCGATGGCCTTGTTCACCACGGATATCCATGCCGTCGGGCTGGATACCGCGCAAGGTCTGTACACCACGGCGAGCTTCTACTGGGATCGTGACGAGGCGAGCCGTTCCTGGTCCGAACGCTTCCACAAGCGCGTCGGCAAGATGCCGACCGAGATCCATGCCGCGGACTACTCGGCGACGACGCAGTACCTCAAGGCTGTCGCGGCGGCGGGCAGCGACGATGCCGATGCGGTGCTGGCGAAGATGCGCGCCACGCCGGTGAACGACCTCTACGCGACCAATGGCCGCATCCGTGCCGATGGGCGCCTCATCAAGGATTTGTACCTGGTTCAGGTCAAGGCGCCCGCCGAGTCGAAGCGTCCGTGGGACTACCTGACGGTGCGGGCGACCATCCCGGGCGAGCAGGCCTTTCTGCCGGCGGCCAGGAGCACCTGCCCCCTGCTGAAGCAGTGACAGGGACAGGGGATCGCCATGCATCTTGAATCGACCCAGCAACAACGGCAGCCGATCGGCCGTCATCGCGCCGGAGGCCCGACATGACCGACATTCTCGGAATTCCCCTGCCTGCGCTCATGGGCCAGCTGACCATCGGACTGGTCAACGGCTCGTTCTATGCCTTGCTGAGCCTGGGCCTGGCCGTGATCTTCGGCATGCTGAACGTGATCAACTTCAGCCACGGCGCGTTCTACATGCTCGGCGCCATGCTGGCGTGGGTGGGACTGACCTGGCTCGGCATCGGGTACTGGCTCGCGCTGTTGTTGTCTCCGCTCATCGTGGGCGCGGGCGCGATGCTCTTCGAGCGAACCCTGCTGCGCAGGCTGTACAAGCTGGATCATCTGTATGGCCTGCTGTTGACCTTCGGTCTGGCATTGATGATCGAGGGTTTGTCGATCAACGCGTTCGGCTCCTCGGGCCAGCCCTATGCGGCCCCGGACATCCTGCAGGGCGGGATCGATCTGGGGTTCATGTTCCTGCCCATCTACCGCGCGTGGGTGGTCGCGTGCTCCGTCTTGCTGTGTCTCGCGACCTGGCTTCTGATCGAGCGCACTAGCAGCGTGTCGGACTATCCCCCTGTAAAATGCCGCGTCGCCCCTGGAACCCGAGAGCATGAGCCGCTTCCGCCCGATCGACCGCCAAACGGACTACCTGCTACCACCGTCGGTGCAGGACTGGCTGCCCGAATCGCACTTGGCGCGCTACGTGGTCGATGTGGTGGAAGGGCTGGACCTGTCGGCATTGGAGCGCGCCTACGCGGGCCGCGGTAGCGATGCCTACCACCCGGCGCTGCTGCTGTCGCTGCTGATCTACGGCTACGCGACGGGAACCCATTCGAGCCGCAAGATCGAGCGGGCCACGTACGACTCGCTGGCCTTCCGCTTCATCGCGTGCGACCAGCATCCGGACCACGACACGCTGGCGACGTTCCGCCGCCGTTTCGGCGATCAGTTCGCCGATGCCTTCGTGCAGGTGCTGCAAGTCGCCCGCGAGAACCAGCTCTCGCGCTTTGGCACCGTGAGCCTGGACGGTACCAAGATCCACGCCAACGCCAGCCGACACAGCGCGCTCTCGTATGGGCACGCCGAGAAGATCGAGGCCCAGCTCAAGGCCGAAGTGCAGGAGATGCTCGCGCTGGCCGAAGCGGCCGATCGGAGCTGCGTGCCCGAGGGCGTGGATCTGCCCGCGGAGATCCAGCGCCGAGAAGACCGGCTGGCCGCCATCGCGGCCGCCAAGGCCAAGATCGAAGCGCGCGCCAAGGAGCGCTTCGAGCGCGAACAGGCCGAGTTTGATGCCAAGCTGGCCAAGCGTCAGGCCAAGGCGGCGGCCACCGGCAAGAAGCCCGGCGGCAAGCCGCCGACCCCGCCTGCCCCCGGTCCGCGCGCGGACGACCAGCTCAATCTGACCGACGAAGACTCGCGCATCATGAAAGTGACCGGCGGCGGCTTCGAGCAGTGCTACAACGCGCAGGCGCTGGTCGATACGGAGTCGATGCTGGTGATGGTGCCCCACCTCACCCAGGCGGGCAACGACAAGGAGCAGGTCGAGCCGATGCTGGCCCGCATCGCGGCCCTGCCCGAAGGGCTCAATCAGCCCGACCAACTGCTGGCCGACACCGGTTTCTTCAGCGAGCGCAACGTCCAGGGCTGCCAGGCCGCCGGGATCGAACCGCTGATCGCGGTCGGGCGCGACGAGCACCATCCGGATTGGCGCCGCCGCTTCGAAGAGCCCGCCCCGCTCGAGCAGCCCGCCAGCCCCGTCGAACAGATGAAGCACGCCCTCAAGACCCGGGCCGGCCGCGCCGCCTACGCGCTCCGGAAACAGACCGTGGAACCGGTGTTCGGCATCATCAAGTCGGTGATGGGATTTCGCCAGTTCCTGCTGCGCGGGCTCGACAACGTGCGCGCCGAGTGGACCCTGGTGTGCTTGGCGTGGAACTTGAAGCGCATGGCCGTATTGCGTCCGCAGTGAGAAAAAAGGACAGGGGCATTGCGATTTCGGACAGGAAACCGCTGATTGGAACCTGAAATGCCGACCGTTTCTCACATTGTGAAATCAAGCCCCCGGATACAGCGCCGGCGGTGCTCAAGTCCGACAGGCTGCTAGGGCTAGGGTGGTTAGGCGGGCGTGAGCCCGTACCAGCTCGCGAACTAGCGAGCATCCTTGAAGTGCGTCATGGCACCGCCGGTCGCCGCGACCATCGGCTGACCGATCGAACTTTCCACGGCCCAGTTCGTCCGCTACAGTAACCGTTAACGAATTCGTTAAGGAAACGAAGATGCGTGCAAGCGATGTGGTCCCCATCAGCGAGGCGCGAGCGCGATTGACGGAACTCGCCGAGGAAGTCGTGGGGGCCGGGGCCGAAAAGATCCTGACCAAGAACGGCGCGAGCTACGTGGCCCTCGTGGACGCCAGGAAGCTCGACTACTACCACTCGCTCGAAGAGGAGCACGCCTGTCTGGTGCTGCTAGACGACGCCGAGGTCGGGCTACGCCAAGTGCTGGCGGGGCAGGTCGTCACCGAAGACGAGGTCAAACGCTTGCTTGCGGACTGAACGCCGGTGACGCTAACCCAGCGAGCCACTGTCGCTGCAACGCGGCACTTCGCGGCGTGTCTGGAGGAGGCGAGGGCGTTCTTCGTCGAGCAGGATGAGACGACCGCTGATAACCGCTTCCGGGCGCTTCGTGCCGAGTTGCGTGAGATGACCGAGACGCTCGGGTGGGCGCCAGCCGGTGGGCGCCCTGCGCGGTTTTTCGCCGGGCGGTCCGTTCAAGCGCGGATCCGCGCCCGCAAGGTCCAAGCCCTGGCCGACGAGGCGGGGTTGCCGCACTTGCGTGAGTATGTGCTCAAGCGTCACGTGGTCCTGTACGCACATTCCAGCGCCCGGGCCTCGACGCTCACGGAAACTGACCCATTTCTGCTTATCAGAACGGACCCGGCCAGTGCGCAGTGAACAACCCGGAAAGGGGTCAAGGGACCGTGGAATAAATGCGGCGGGTTTATCGCCGCGTTTATGCCGCGAAAGCCCTTGACGCCTTGGAGGGGAGATACGCTCGTGGCAGCGCCGGGGATGGGATTTTTCCATCCCCGGCGTCTGCCTCACGGCGAGTGCGGGGTCTGGGGTAGCGCCCCAGGGTTTGCGCAGGGAATGATGGGGCGGGTTATGCCGCGGGTGCGCACGGGAGGGGCGCCGATTTCGACGCGCCCTTGTTCGTCGGCGGCGAGTGCGGCACTGGGGTTCGCAGGGAGGGTCCGTCGATGCGAATGGTGATGCAGCGGTGCTGGAGCCGGTCGAGCAAGGCGTCGACAAGGGCCTTGTTGGCGAACAACTCGTACCAGGCGCTCGGTTCCAAGTTCGTGGTGATCAGCGTCGAGACGCGCCCGTAGCGCTGATCCATCAGCCGGAAGAAGGCATTGGACTGCTCGGGCTTGAGGGTGAGATAGCCCAGTTCATCGATCAGCAGTGGCTGGAAGCGGGCGAGTTGCGCGAGGAGCTTCGGTGTCGAGCGATCGGCGAGCGAGGCATAGAGCTCGTCGAGCAGGACCTGGGCCTTGTAGAAGCGCGCGGCGTGGCCATTGAGGCACGCCTCGCGCAGAAGCGCCAGCGCGATGCCGGTCTTGCCGGTCCCCGGCGGGCCGATCAGCAGGATGTTCTCGTTGCGGCGCAGGAAGTCGAGTCCGGCCAGGGCGCGGATCTGGCCCCGATCGACCCCGGGCTGGCGGTCGAAGGGAAAGGAATCGAGCGTCCAGCGCCAGGGCAGCTTCGCTTGCGTCAGTCGGTACGCGAGGCTCTTCTCGCGCCGCTCGGCCGCTTCGGCCGCCAGCAAGCGCCCGACGACTTCGGCCGGCGGCGCGCCTTCGCGCTCGGCGCGCTCGAATTCGGCATCGAGGGCGGCGGCCATGCCGCGCAGCCGCAGCTGGGCGAGCTGGGCGTGGATCTGCTCACGCGTCGTCATCGAGCGCGTCGTTCAACGCAAAGAAGTTGCCGGCGACCTCGCGCAGGATGAGTTTCTCAAGCCGCCCCAGATCGTACAGCCCGTAGTGCGCCGCCTGGCGCACGGCCGCCAGAAAGGCTTCCCCGGGATAGGTGCGCTGGAGCTCGAGCAGGCGTCGCAAGGCCCGGGCCCCACGGCCCTGACCGCGTTGCTTGAGGGCCCGCACATAGGCCTCGAGCTCGGGGCTGTCGTCGCGCAGTTGCGCTTCGAGGGCCGGCGTGCGGCTGGCCCTGACGGGGGTGGGATGGTGCGCGGCGTCGGTACTGCGCGCATCGCGCTGGCCGATCAGCCGCAGATGGGTCGCCACCACGCGATGGCGATGATGAATGTCGACGCGGGCCGGATATTTGTAGACCGTCACCGCCTGCCCGACCAGACGCTCCGGCACGGAGTAGCGATTGACCTCGAGCGAGACATAGCCGTTCAGGTCCACTACCCGCTCGAAGACCTCATAGACCGGCGGCAGCACCGCGGGCAGCGCCCGCAAATACGGCTTCTCGAGCACATAGGCGGTTTCCGGCGACATCCCCAGAGACCGCTTCGGTCGGGCATTGGCCACCTCCTGGCACCAGGCGAGCGCCTGGCGGTTCAGGTCGTCGAAGTCGGTGAAGCGGCGTCCGGGCAGGAAATTGGTTTCGACGAAGAAGAAGTTGCGCTCGATCCGCCCCTTGCGATCGGGATGATTGACCCGGTGCGCACGGAATTCGAACCCCAGCGTGCGGGCGAAGGCCGCCATCTCGGGCGCGATGACAGCATCCGCTCCGGCGCCGGCGGCGAGCATCACGCTGGTGTTGTCGATGATGCACTGCGGACAAGCGCCATCCATGAAGCGCACCGCCTCGAGCAGAAACTCCTTGGCTTCGAAGCGCGTGAAACGCGGGCTATACCGGATGAACAGCCGGCGCGAGTAGGCGAGCACGAGACCGGCACACTGCGCGGTCACGGTCTTGTCGCCCAGGGTGACGCGATGCGGCGAGGTATCGTGCTGCATTTCCTCGCCCGGCGCGAAGAAGTATTGCCCGGCACGCGGGGGCGGTGCGCGCAGTCCGGCCTCGCGAACCCAGCGGGTCAGCGTGCTGTACGAGACGGTGAGCTCGTACTCGGCGGCGAGCAGTTCGGCCACGCGCACGACGTTGCCCTGGGCGCGCTCGAAGGCCGACTTCAAATAGGCCCGCGGCACACCCGGGCATGCGTCTTCCGATCGCGCCGGATCGTCGGGGCGCACGATCCGGCGCACGGTATTACGCGATAGCTCGAGCACACGGCTGATCTCGCGCAGGCTCTTGCCTTGGGCTTGCAGGGTTCGGACGGCATCGCGAATCTGGCTCGGCGTCATGGTCAAGGCTCCTCGCAAGCTCGGAGTGCAGCGCATCGAGGGCGGCGCGCAGGTGAGCGAGCGCGCCGAGAAGGGATTCGGGAAGCACTTCGCGGGACAGGCTCGGCAGCCGGCTACGCAGCCGCCTGATCAGCGCCAAGAGTTGCCGGACATCGGCCGCGCACTGGCCGTGCGGCCCGGCGCGAAGGCGCGTATCGGCGAGCTCTTCTTCCTGCGCGCGCAGGCTCTGAATGAACAGGCGCGGCTGGGCCACCATGCGCTCGCGGGCGGCACTCGGGCTCGTCAGGTAATGCCGGAACCAGACCTGCAGCTCTCGGGTGGACAGCGGCGTCGCCGCCAGCGCAGCGAGCAGCTGCGTCGCCTGCGCGGTGTTGGCGCGCGCCAACGGGGCCAGAACCCGTGTCGCCGCCCAGGTCGAAACCGTGCCCTGGCGCACGGCCGCGAGCACGGCTTCGGGCACGCCGCAGACGAGCTCCAGACGCCGGCTGACCCAGCTCACGTCGCGGCCGCAGCGGCGCGCCACCTCGCGCTCCGAGAGCCCCTGGCCGCGCACGAGTTCCTGCAGCAGCAGAGCCTCTTCCAGCGCCGCGAAAGGTCGGCGGCCGGCTTGCGCGAGAATCGTCAACAGGGCCTGCGCGAGATCGCACGCCCAGGCTTCCACCCGCGCGGTGTCCCGTCCGAGCCGACGCAGGGCGAGCACACGCCGGTAGCCGTCGACCAGGATCAGGCGCTGGCTGTCGGCGTCGGGGACGGCGATGCACGCAATGAGTTGGCCGCTTTGCTCGATCGAGCGGGCGAGGGCCTCGATCGCGCGCGGCTCGAGCAGCCGCGCGTCGGCGAAGCGCAGATCGAGGCGGTGCAGATCGACTTCAGGCATCTGGGGGGCCGGGGTGTCCATGACCGAACCCTACCCAGCCGCGCTGCGAATGGCGATGACGTCCTCTCTTTGCAAGATCAGCCGGAGGGTGCGTAAGGGCTTGAAACCGCAGTGATTCGAACCATCCACGCGTCCATCTTTGCAAGATCGTCACGCGTGGCCGGGCTCAGCCGGTAAATCCCTGAGGGCACGGGCGTTTCACGCGTCCACACGTTCATCTTTGCAAGAACGCGTGCCGCCCGCCTCGCGTCGCGCGCCTGCTGCTGGCGGCGGTTACGGTCGCTGTACGCCGGATGCGAACGCCGGTACTCGCGCCAGTAATCGGGATGCTGTGCGGCCCACGCCGCCTGCGCCCGCGCCTGATTCTCTCGGTACTCGGGATCGCTCTGCCGCCGCGCCAGTTGCCAGCGACGTCGCCGTTCCCGCTGGCACGCCGCCGACGCGCAGTAACTTTGCCGGGGGGTTTGCGGCCGGGGATGGAATAACTTGCCGCAGCCAGCGCACTGTTTGCTCTGCATGGACGGACCTCTGCCGAGGGAACCCTCCAGAGAGCGTCCGACAGGCGGGCCAAATAGATCAATCGGCCGCCGTCACGGCGGCGACCCTACCTCAGATTGCTGGGTCAATTACTTGAGCGGAAGCCGGGTCAATTCTGGTGAGCGCTGAGGCCCGGGTCGTGCTCTTGGCGATGCGGCACCAGCGCCAGTTGAGTTACGCGGTTTGAGGGGCGTGCCACTCCGGTTCTGTCGCAAAACTACGCGTCAGCGTGACGATTGTGCGTGGATGCGAGTTCATCATGCCAACGAAGCGACAGCGTGGCGATACGCGGGAGTTGGTAGTTCGGTGCGAAAGTTTGCCACCGAAGCCGCGGCGCTCCTTCGGCACTTTCCGAGACGCAGGGGGGGGCGATACTGAACCTCACCCGCAGGAGTGCGCCCCTGCTGGGCGCACATGAAAACGGAGCCCTCAGGCTCCGTCGTCAATTAGATCAGGTAAGCAAGTCAGGCCGCTTTGGCTTTGTCAGCGGCGTACTGTCTCGTTTGGTATGGCATCAGCTCACCCAAGCGGCTCGTGAGGTCCATCGAGGCGCCCCATGCTACAGCCAGAGGATCCTTGCAACGGGCCACCCCAGCGCTGGGTGCCGGGAGGGGCGGCTGGTACTGACGGACAGCAGAGAGCAGCCGTAGCTTCTGCTCCTTCGGCAGAACGTTGAAGCGGGCCAGCCTGTCAACCAGGTAGCCGGCGTCCGGCCGAAGCTTGGCGGGCACCTCGGCCAAGTTGGGCACCTCGCCGACGTACCATAACCGTTCAGCGACTTCACGCAGCAGGTCGGGATCGACACGCGCGAAGCCCTGGCGAGCCACGTCGCCAAGCATCCGCTCGAGTGCCATCCGTCGAACCGACCGTGTCACGAAGATCTCCTTTCGTTGAATTTTCTTCTAACATGGGACAAATTGGGGGTCAAGTCGGGTCCCACATAGTATTTGTTGGCCTCCAGAGCCAATTGCTCAAACTTCTCCCAAGAGGCCTCCGGTAAGGAGAGGAGGGTGAGGATGTCCTCCAGATCCACATCTCCCAAGCGCCCTAGCTTGGAAAGGGCGATGTCCTCGATGCTCGGCAGCATGACGATCACGGGTGACCCACGGGTGCCCTCAAGAGGCACGGCGCGGTCCTGGTAGTCAATGTGGAGCGGGCCCAGGGTTGGGTTGAAGGTCGGGTCGTACGCCAGCTGCGAGGGGCCTTCTTCCGGATCGTCGTAATCCACTGGCGGCAGTTCGGCCAGGATGAGCATCAGCTCCTGCTTGAGCGGCGGCGGGTACGCGAACTCGGCATCGACGTCGGTGCTGGCCCTGGATCGGGCATGGAGATGCACGGCACAGCCCCCGAAAATGTATGCGTGAACCGCACCGGGCGGCACTTGGCGCCGCGCGAGTTCCTCACCCAGGGTGCCGAAGAGCCGCAGGATTGCGCCGGTCATCGGGGTGTTCATGGTGCCCCCACAGTTGTTGCCTGAGATTGTATAGGGCTGGCTGAGTGAGCTGGATCGCATCTACAAGATCGGAGGTCTGTGGCTTTGAATGTCATCGCCTCGGGACTGATCGCGGCTCTACACTCGACTCTTGCACAAAGCGGAGATAAGCGGCATCAAGCGGCGCCGAAAAGTGGCAAACCGAGTGGCAACGGCCCCGAAACCCGCGCGTCGCGGCGAATTCGATCCGGTAGACGGCGTCAATCAACACGCCGACCAAGATGATTGTCGTGCCCCACCGATGCCACCCGCACGGTCACTCGGTTGGCTCGCACCAATATTCTTGGTGCCGTCTGCATCCTATTCGTGTCAGCTGGAGCCCGCGCAGGACCATGCCGCGGGGCGTGACGCCCTTCTTGCGCGTGGCGCAATCGGGAACGAGCAATGTGATGCAGCACATGAACAGCATCGCCCGCTGAGGAAGGCTGCACACAGCTCGCAGAACGGACGAAGCGGCGATGCTGCTCGCACCGTCGCCTCCCGCGGGTGGCGATCTCGCGCACGAACTGGCTGCTTGCCGGCAGCCCCCCGTGGCGGAGGTGCCGCCCCTGTGGCATGCTCGCTGACCGAGACGGCCCGGCTCGGCTCAACCGCATCGAGCCGCACGCCTGTCTCAAGGATGTGCTCGCGCGCATCCACGACCACCGCATTGACCGGCTCGACGAACTGCTGCTGATGAACTGGAAGCCCCCTGTCTGATGGATCCCACCACGCTCGAAGCGCTCAACCGCGCCAGCTCCCTGGAACTCTTCCACCTCTCCACCGTGATCGAGCGGCTGATGTCGGATCCGGCGCGCATCGTGCAGATCCGCCTGCACCTCAATCTGGGGCAACGCGTACGCTTCGTGGACTGGAAGGCGCCGGGTGCTGCGCTTCAGTTGCGCAGTGGTACGGTCGTGGCGATGAAGGATACGCAGATCACCGTGCAAGACGACGCCACGCGCGCCACCTGGACGCTGCCCTATGCCGCGATCGAGATTCCCGCCGGCAGCCGCTCGTCATCCCAGGCGGCAAGCCCCAAGGCACCGCCCCGGCCGGTCCGCGACGACTTCCGCGTTGGCGACCGCGTCAGTTTTGAAGATCGCCACCTGCAGACCCGGATCGGCACCGTCGTGCGCATCAATCAGAAGACCGCCAGCGTCGATTGCGACGACCAGGGCTGGCGTGTGTCTTTCGGCATACTCAGGCACGTCGTCGACCTCTGAACCCAATCTGTTCCGTGACGAGCGGAAAGAACGGGCGGCGGGCCGCACCGGTCCTGGAGATTGATATTTTCAATCGGGCAGCTCGAATAACCCGAGGTTTTCGTGCGCCGTGCAACTCGATCCTGAACACCCCGCGTGGTGCGGGGTTCCAGCTAGCAGTGCTGCGGGTGACTCCCAGCAGTAACACGGATGCGGCCTGCGTAATCGAAAAACCAAGTCCCACCATCAGCAGCAGCACGACGAAGATCGATCCGCCCGCACCCGTCAGCCCCAGCACCAAACCGACGATCAGCCCGATCCTCAGGCTCATCGGGAATCCTCGCGATCGAGCGCACGCAAGCATCGGGCGCCGCAAACGGGATTCCTCGTGGATGACGAAGGCCAGGCATAGAACCGAAAGGCACGTGCCCGTCAGCCATGATCGTCACGTCTCGATCGGTCACTGTTGGTTCAGCGCATGCCGTGCGCGAATTCGCACCAGGTCGGCGCCGTAATGGCAATAGCCGATTGCGAAGGCCACGGAGGCGGACAGGGCGACGAGCGGTATCAGTTGCATCGCAGCGAGCAAGCCAATGCGATCGGCGAGCATCCCGGTGATGAACGGCCCCGGCGCGAGTCCGAGAAGGTTGTTCGCGAGCGTCAGCGTGGCGAAGGCCGTGGCGTGGATCGAGGTGTGCGTCAGGTTGGCGACCATTGCGCCTGCCGGCCCCGTGGTTCCCGCGACGAAGAACATGCCGAAACCTATCACGACGAACTGCAGCGGGCCCGGCGGCAACAGGAAGCCTGCGACCAGCAGGATGCAGGAGGCGATCGAATAGACGATCGCGATCATCCACTTGCGGACGGCGTAATCGCGGCTGAGGCGGTCCGTGATGATGCCGCAGCTGGTCATGCCGACCGCGCCGATGAGGACGAAGGCCGCGGCCGCGAGGCCCGCCTTGTCCGGCGGCAGTCCGTAATAGCGATTGGCGTAGCTCGGCAGCCAGGCGATCATCGACGCCATCGTGAAGAGCTGCAGGCCGCTGCCGACATAGGCGCAGACGACCGAGACTGAGGAAAACAGTGCGGAGAACAGACTGCGCAACGATGGGGGGGCGCAGCGCCCCGCGGCCCCGGCCTTGTTTGCTGCCGAGTGCCCGATCTTTCCGGCGGACAGGCGGGTTTCGGTGACGATCACGGCATAGAGGATGACGAGGGCGAGTCCGAACAAGGCCATTGCGCCGAAGGCAAAGCGCCAGCCCAGGTGCGTCGATACCACGCCGCCCAGCGCCATGCCCATGACGGAGCCAACCGCGCCACCGGCCATGAAGGCGCCGGTCAGCGAAGAGCGCAAGTGCGGCGGAAAGACGCTCAGGATCAGGGCGATACCCACGCTGCCGTAGGCCGCTTCGCCGACCCCGACGAAGAAACGCGCGGCGAACATCTGGCCATAGCCTTCGGCCAACGCACAGGCCAGCGTGGCAAGGCTCCACAGGCCCGCCATCAGGACGATGCTGCGAACCCGCCCCCAGCGGTCGGCCAGTACCGACAGTGGGAAGCTCAGAAGCCCGACGAGGAGGGCGACGATGCTGTTCAAGGATCCGAGTTGCGTATCGGACAGGCCCCATTCGGCCTTGAGCACCGGAAACACGGCATTCAACACCTGCCGCGACATGTAATCGGAAATCAATAGGCCAAAAGTCAGTGCGAAAACAATCCACGCGAAAGAACGCGACACGGTCTGTGTATATCGAATGTTCGCGCTCGCGTCAGCGACGTGCGTTGCCACGGTTGTCCCCTCCGGATTTGCCTTGTCGACCTGGTTCCACGAGTGGGGCAGCGGCCGTCGGCTTCCTTATAGTTGAAGGTGCGAAGGGTGATGACGACTCATCCGCCTCCACGGTATCGGGGTGTATGGCCGTGGGGTGTCCGCCCGCCGCGTTCCGTCCCGAGACTGAGGCATATCCTACGGCGGTACGCGGCGGGATGCACCCCTCGCCGGTGGGGGGCATCCCGCCCCGCCGGATGCCGGCGGCCCATCCGCTGCGGCCGCTACGACCCGGCAGTGTGGGCGCACCAAACTGCCGTGGTTGCGTGGCTTTCTTCGGATCGACAGCGACAGCTGCATCGTCACCATCGATGCGAGGGGTACGCAGACTAGGATTGCGCACGCTACGGGATCGTGCTCGCGTCGGCGACGTGAGTGGCCAGGGTTGTCTCCTCCAATTGCGCCCGGTTATTTTTTTGGGCGGGTGGGTGCGGATCAGGCCGATGTGGCAGGCGTCTCGTTCATGCGCACGTAGATGGTGCCGACGTCCGGAATGACGACGCGCGGACCGGTGCGGCGGACCGGGGCGGAGCCCGAGCCGCAGCCGCCGGAGCTGCAGCTGGGCGAGCTGGCGGCCGTGCTACAGGAGCCTGGCCCGCAGCCACCGGTCGGGGCGGGGGCGGAGCCATCTTCCCCGTCATCGACGAAGGGGACGACCTCGACTTCGTAGCCCTTGGCCTTGTACTTCGCGACCAGCTCGGAAAGCCGCGGCTCGCCGATCTGCATCATGGGCATGTAGCCGGCGCGTTCGAGCCGTTCGTGCAGCGCGTCGATTTCGTCCGGGCGATCGGTCCGCATCAGGCTGAGCGGGATGACCTTCTTCTTCGTCGTCATGATTGCGCTTCCTTGCTTCCTTATTTCGTGAAGTCGATGCGCTCGCCGCCGTTGAAGACGAGAAAGCGCTCCTTCTTGGCCCACCCGATCAGTGTCACGCCGCAGTGGCGCGCGACGTCGATCCCCATCTCGGTCGTGCCCGACCGCGAGATCAGCACCGGGATGCCCATCTCGACGGCCTTGATGACCATCTCGGAAGTCAGCCGTCCGGTCGTGTACAAGATGTTCCCGTGACCCGTCTCGCCCTTCATCCACATCAGCCCGGAGATCGAATCAACTGCGTTGTGGTGGTCGATGTCTTCGACGTGGTGCAGGATTTCCGCGCCGTCGGCGAGCACGCAGCCATGTACCGCGCCGCAGCGCTTGTAGACGGTATCGAGTTGGTGCACCCGGTCGACCAGTGCGAAGACGGTCGAGCGCGCCACAGTGAAGCCCTCGTCGGGAAGCGGTTGCAGGCGCGCCATCGCATCGGCGAACTGCGTGCCTTGGCCGCAACCGGACGTGACGGTGCGCCGCCGCCGCAGCTCGTCGCAGCGCTCGCCGGCGTCGCGGTGATACGTGCTGACGGCCGCCGCGCTGACCTCCCAGCTCACGTGGAGCTCGGCGATGTCTCGCAGGTTGTCGATGAGGCGCTGGTTGCGCAGATAGCCGAGCACCAGCGCCTCGGGGTTCTGCCCCAGCGTCATCAGCGTCACGATCTCGCGCTTGTCGAGATAGATCGTCAGCGCGCGCTCGCCGGGGAGCTGGGTCGCCAACGGCTGGCCGTTCTGGTCCAGCACGAGGCCGGAAACGGCCGGTTCGCAGCGAGTCTGTGAGATGAGGGGGCGGCGTTCCATCAGCATGGGAGTCTCCGCGGGATGGGAAGAATTGTTGCCACCGGGGCGCGCTTAGGCGCCGTGTCCGGGCAGATACACCGACTTGCCGGCCATCGGCGCCGTCGTGGGTGGGCCCAGGTTTGCCGATGGCAGGATCGTGATGCGATGGTGGTGTCTCCTTCGTCTATGAATTGCATTTTTGTGCGATCACGTTAAGCACTTTGGCGAAGGTGTAATTGACCTGCTGGGGCATTGCCTTGACGTTTCGTGCTTACGGCGACATGGCGCCGAATGCGAGTGCGACCAGTGCCGCGGGCGGTAAGGCGATCACCGCTCCCCACCCGTGCGGCGGGGGGAGGCACGGGATCGGGCCTTGAAGCTGCCATGCTGGCGTCGTCGCAATTTGCCCGAAAACTCATGTAGGGCGTGCAAGTCGGGCGAATTCCGAATCGGCCCCGGATCCGAACCGGAAGGCCTCTGTTGCCGATTCACGGTGAGACAGAAGGTCAAC
Source organism: Aromatoleum bremense (assembly GCF_017894365.1). Classification (NCBI taxonomy): domain Bacteria; kingdom Pseudomonadati; phylum Pseudomonadota; class Betaproteobacteria; order Rhodocyclales; family Rhodocyclaceae; genus Aromatoleum; species Aromatoleum bremense. Next base: position 293,214 of record NZ_CP059467.1, on the reverse strand, counting down.
AATTTGGCTCGCCCGGTCAATCGACCGTCCATCCCCGAAGCGCCTAATCGATTCCGCCAAGCGACGTGTGGATGACCTTTGCGTTCTCCGGTTGCCTCACTCCATTAACGGACATCAGGTGCTTTCGTATGAATACTCAAACCATGGCGGTGGACGAGCCCAGGGTCGTCGGCGGAATTCAAAAGACCCGCCCGATCGAGGAAATCAAGAGTGTCGTGATCCGCTTCGTCGGCGATTCGGGCGACGGGATGCAACTCACCGGCAACGAATTCTCGAAGTCGGTCGCCCGCGCCGGCCACGATTTCGCGACGCACCCGGACTACCCCTCCGAAATCCGCGCCCCGACCGGCACGCTGTTCGGCGTCTCCGGTTACCAGATCCAGTTTTCGTCGGGCGAGGTGTTTACCTCCGGCGACGCCCCCGACGTGCTCGTCGCGATGAACCCCGCGGCGCTGAAAACCAACCTGCCGGATGTGAAGCACGGCGGGATGATCATCGCCAACGCCGGTGCCTTCAACAAGGCCAACCTGCAGAAGGCGGGATACCAGAGCAATCCGCTCGACGACGGCACGCTCACCGATTTCCGTCTCTATACGATCGACATCTCGGAGCTGACGGCGCAGGCCCTGAAGGACACGGGGATCTCGAAGAAGGAAATCGGCCGCTGCAAGAACTACTACGCACTCGGCCTGATGCTGTGCCTGTACAGCCGGCCGCTGGAATCCGAGGAAGGCAACATCCGCGCGAAATTCGCGAAGAAGCCCGAAATCGCCGAGGCGAACGTGATCGCCTTGCGCGCGGGCTACGCCTATGCGGAATCGACCGAGATGTTCGTCAGCACCTACCAGGTGCGCGCGGCCGACATCAAGCCCGGCCGTTATCGCAGCCTCACCGGTAACCACGCCGCGGCGCTCGGTTTCGCGGCGGCGTCGGAACTCGCCCAGGTGCCGCTCTTCCTCGGTTCCTACCCGATCACTCCGGCCACCGACATCCTGCAGGAACTGTCGGCGCTGAAGCATTTCAACATCACCACCTTCCAGGCCGAAGACGAGATCGCCGGCATCTGCTCCGCGATCGGCGCGGCCTACGGCGGCGTGCTGGGCCTGACCACCACGTCCGGCCCCGGCATGGCTTTGAAGACCGAGGCGCTGGGCCTCGCCGTCATGCTGGAATTGCCGCTGGTGATCACCAACGTGCAGCGCGGCGGCCCCTCGACCGGTTTGCCGACCAAAGTCGAGCAGTCCGACCTCTTGCAGGCAGTGTATGGGCGTAACGGCGAATGCCCGATCCCCGTGATCGCCGCCCGCTCGCCGGCCGACTGCTTCGACTGCGCGATCGAGGCGTTCCGCATCGCCGTCAAATACATGACACCGGTGATCTTCCTGTCCGACGGCGGCATCGGCAACGCGGCCGAGCCGTGGCGGATTCCGGATCCGGCGCGCCTGTCGCCGCTGGCGGTCAAGTTCCGCACCGATCCGGAGGGCTTCCAGCCGTATGCGCGCGATGAGAATCTGGCGCGCGCCTGGGTACGGCCCGGCACGCCGGGCATGGAGCATCGCGTCGGGGGGCTCGAGAAGAATTTCCTGACCGGCAACATCTCCCACGACCCGATCAACCATGAGCGCATGGTCGACGTGCGCGCGGCCAAGGTGGCCGGCATCGCGAAGGACATTCCGCCGCTCATGGTGGAGGGGCCTGGCAGCGGCGATCTGCTGATCGTCGGCTGGGGCAGCACCTACGGGTCGATCGTTCAGGCGCGCGAGAAGGCTGCGCTGGCCGGCAAGTCGGTGGCGCATGTGCATCTGCGCCACCTCAACCCGCTACCCCACGATCTCGGCGACATCATGTCCCGCTACAAGACCGTGCTCGTCCCCGAACTCAATCTCGGCCAGCTCTCGAAGCTGCTGCGCGAACGCTACCTGCGCGACGTGATCGTCATGTCGAAGATGCAGGGAAAGATGTTCAAAGTCTCCGAAATCCACGATCGCATCCTGGAACTGTGCTGAGGAACCGACCATGAACCAGATGACAGAAATCAAGCCGCTGACCAGGAAGGACTTCGAATCCGACCAGGACGTGCGCTGGTGCCCGGGCTGCGGCGACTACGCCTTGCTCGCCCAGGTGCAGAAGCTGCTGCCGACGCTCGGCATCCCGCGCGAGCACTTCGCCTTCATCTCCGGCATCGGCTGTTCGAGCCGCTTCCCGTACTACATGGAAACCTACGGCATGCACAGCATCCACGGCCGTGCGCCGGCCATCGCCAGCGGCCTCAAGCTCGCGCGCCCGGAGCTGTCGGTGTGGGTCGTGTCCGGCGACGGCGACTCGCTGGCGATCGGCGGCAATCACTTCATCCACGCGATGCGGCGCAATATCGGCCTCAAGATCATCCTGCTCAACAACCGCATCTACGGCCTCACCAAGGGCCAGTACTCGCCGACCTCCGAGTTCGGCAAGAAGACCAAGACCACACCGCTCGGCAGCATCGACCGTCCCTTCAGCCCCGTGTCGGTCGCGTTGGGTGCCGGTGCGACCTTCGTTGCACGGACCGTCGATAGCGATCACCCGCATCTGCTCGACACCCTGAGACGCGCCGCGGAACACCCCGGCACGGCCTTCGTCGAGGTCCTTCAGAACTGCATCGTCTTCAACGACGGTGCCTACAACGCGTTGGCCGACAAGGAGACGCGGGACGACGCGCGCCTCCTGCTCCGGGACGGCCAGCCGATGCGTTTCGGCAAGGACGGCACCAAGGGCATCCGCATGCGCGGCTTTGAGCCCGAAGTCGTGACGGTCGGCGAAGGTGGCGTCACGGAAGCCGATCTGGCGGTCCATGACGAATCGGCCGCCAACGGCGGGCTGGCGTTCTTCCTGTCGCAGTTCGCGGCGCCGCTGCCCGTGCCGCTGGGAGTCTTCCGCGCTGTCGAGGCTCCGGTCTATGAGCAGCTCAGCACCGGCCTTGCGGACGATGCGCGCGCGAAAAGAGGCCAGGGAACGCTCGAAAAACTCTTCAACAGCGGGGATACCTGGACCATCGATTAATTCGGTCGCGTTGCGCGACAAACGATCACTGGTTTCAGTGACGACAATAATCGAGGAGACGGCAGATCATGAAGTGTTCATTGCGTCCGATTGCGGCACTACTTCTGGTGTTTGCAGGAATCGGTTCCGGGTGCGCGGAGGACGAGAGTGCTGGCGAGTGGGCCTACATCGACGGAGCCTTTCTGACCGCCGCTGCATTCTATTCCGGGCCGGAAGGCTATCCGTTTTCGTGGTGATTTCAGCAGGCCGAGAGGCGCTGTACCGCCAGGGCAGGACGCGCGGCGCGGCGCTTTCGTGCGCAGCAGCAAATCACGAATTGTCAAACCGGTGTCACCGCCTGTCAATTTCGACAAGGCCGGAGCGCTTAATGTGCCTCCATGGACGCACTCAGGAACATCGGAGGAAATGCTTATGGTCGCGCATCGTTTCAAGAATGCTGACGCAGTTGACGCACGGAAATTGTCGGCGTTGCAGCCGTTGCCCATTCCACCCGAGACGGGGGGGAGCTACGCCGAAATCTCGGGGATACAGTGGTCATCGTCTCGATCAGCGGTCACCGCGGCGACTGCGCGCACCGGGACCGGACTGAATGCAGGCGAATAGTTAATGACGTCCTAATCGAGGTGACGAGATGGTTTCAGAAAGCGCGACAAACAAGATCGAGATTTGGCTGGCCAGAAGTGGAATGTTCTGCATCGTTGGCTACGTGATCGGCTGGGGAATTCTGGGCATGTGTGCCGGGCCGTTCATGATCAGTCCCGCAGCGACTGCCCAGCAGCACTTCGATTTTTACCAGGAACACAGCACCCGCATCATGATCGGAATGACCATCGCCAGCTTCGATGCCGGCGTCTTCATGTTGTTTGTTTCCCAGATCGCCACGCAGATGAGGCGCAGGGAAAGGAATGGCCACCACGTGCTGTCAACGGTGCAGCTCGTCGGCGGTCTCCTGACGGGCTGGGTCGGGATGATGGCCGCCATGATGTGGTGCGCCCTGGCTGAGTTTTCCACTCAGTTGGATCCTGACATGGTCAAGTTCTTCCACGTTATGACCTGGTATGTGTTCGATGGCACCTACTGGGTCACCATCGCCCAATTTGGCTCCATTGGCCTGATGGGGATCTGTGACAACGGCAAGGACCCGCTCATCCCGAAATCCACCGGCCTGATTGGGGTGATGCTCGCGTGCGGCTATGCCACCCTGGCGCTCATTCCGTTCGACCATACCTTCATCTTCTCGTATGACGGTCTTTGGAATTGGTATTTCGTCTGGATCACATTCTTCTGCTATCTCATCTGGGTGAGCCGGTTGTGTATCAAGGACCTCAAACGTACCCAGGTCAGCACCCAGACGGCCGGCGCCCATGCGCTGGCTCACTAGGCAAACCTTCGACTGGGGAACTTGAATGATTAACCTGAAGACCGAACTGACGCTTCCGGCCGTGGGCTTGACCGGCTTCGAGGCGCCGCTCAACGAGACCGAGCTGGCGATCCAGGAAACACTGCACCGGTTCGCCAAGGATGTGCTCCGGCCCGCAGGCCAGGAACTCGACAAGATGAGCGCGGAGGAGGTGATTGCTCCGGGTTCTCCCTACTACGAGGTTCTGGCCAAGGCCGCGCAACTCGGCCTCGATTCCAGCCTGCTGGAACAAATGCCGCCGGAAACGGCCATCCGGGTCGAGTCGATCATCGGCGAGGAAATGGGCTGGGGCGACGCCGGCCTGGGTGTCTCGCTGGCCTGCGTCACCTTTCCGCTGGAAATGGCCAAGGCCGCCGGCAATTCCGAATTGGTCGACCTGTGCCGTGACAAGATCGGCTGCTGGATGATCACCCAGCCCGACCGGGGCAGCGATGCCCAGATTTTCGACATGGCGCGCGAGTGGCCGGTCAAGGGCGGCCAGGGAAACAAGGGCAATGTCTGGGGCGTCGTCGGCAAGGACGAAATCGTCATCAACGGCCAATGTTCGGCCTGGGTGACCAACGGCGTCGTCGCCCAGGTGGCGCTGGCCTACATCAACGCCGATTATGGCGACGGGTTCTTTGACGCCAATGGTCGTCCGCACGGCCTGGTGGTGATCATTCCCCTCGATCTGCCCGGTGTCTCGAAGGGCAAGCCGCTGGACAAGATCGGGCAGCGCGCGCTGCCGCAGGGCGAAATCTATTTCGACAACGTCCGCGTTCCCAAGCGTTTCGCGATTGCTCTGAAGGACGAGTATTACGGCAATTTGGCCTCCGTGTGGGCCTTCGCGGGTTGCCACATGGGCCAGATCATGACCGGATTGGCGCGCGCGGCCTTCGAGATGGCGCTGCAATATTGCCACGAGCGCAAGCAGGGCGGCCAATTGCTGATCGATCACCAGCTCACGCGCTGGCGCTTGGGCGACATGCTGCGGCGGGTCGAACTCTGCCGCGCCGTCGCCCGCCGTTCGCTCACTTATGCCCGGCTCACGCCGTCTGGACACCCGTACGCGACGGCGTCGGGAAAGGTCACGGTCACCGAGGAAGCGATGAAGGTCGCGACCGAGGCGTTCCAGCTCTTCGGCGCCAGTGGCACCACGCGCGAATATCCGATTGAAAAGCTGTTCCGCGATGCGCGGTCCGCGCTGATCGAAGACGGCGAAAACTATGTCCTGACCATGCGCCTGGGGCTGCTCGCACAGCAGCTTTATGCCGATGGCTGGTCGAACAACTGAAAAATTTCCGAAGGAATCAAAATGGCTAAACATTCCGTCGTCGTCTATGGCGCCAGTGGTTATACCGGCATGCTGATCATGGACTGGCTGATCGACCAGAACATCCCCTTCACGGCCGTCGCGCGCAACGCCAAACGGACCCAGGAGATGATGGCCCAGCGCGTCGTGCGCCTGGAGTCGGCCACCTACGAGATCGTCGAGGCGACGCATGACGTCGAATCGCTGGTCCGGGCGTTCAAAGGCGCAAAAGTCGTCTGCAATACGGTGGGCCCCTTCGTCAACTTTGGTCTGACGACCGTCGAGGCAACGCTCCAGGCGGGCTGCCATTACCTGGACACCACGGGTGAGCAGAGCTTCATTCGGGCGGCCCGCGATCGCTTCGGTGAGCAGTTCCGGCAGGCGGGCCTGCTGCTCGCGCCGTCGACGGCCTATATGTACTCGTTCGCCGAGATCGCCGCCGAACTGGCTTTGGAGACACCCGGAGTCGATGCCCTCGAGACCGCCACGCTTTGTCGCGGACCGCGCGACGCGGGGTCGGGGGTCACGGTGGGGTCGACGGCCTCGATCTTCGAGATCTTCCGTCATGAGGCCTGCTACCTCTGGGAGAAGAAGCTGGTGCCGCATGCCGCCAACGCCTCGTACACCGTCGCCACGCCGGAACTCCTGCAACCCGTGTTCACGCTCCCGTGGGGCGGCACGTCGCTGCCAATCTTCTTCCAGAACGATTCGCGCGTGAACAGTTGCATCTCCAGTGTCGGTTTCTACGACAACGAGGTGATGAAGTTCGTGCATGCCGTGGGCCAGAAGTGGGAGAGCGAATACAAGAATCTGACCACGGAGGAGCAAGACCAGGTGGTCAAGGGGCTCGTCGACTCGACAACGCCCTCGATGCCGCCGCGCGAGCGCACGACCCTGACACGCACGGTCGATACAGCGATCGGGCGCGGCCAGCTCGCCGCGGTGCGCGCGACGGTACGCGGCGTTACGCCCTACATCTCGACCGGCGCGCTGCAGACGGCTGCCGTGATGAAACTCCTAGATGGCGAGACCGCGAAAGTCGGATTCGCCTCGGCTTGCAAGGCCTTCGGTCACCGCTATCTCCTGGGTTTCCTGGAGCAACGCGGGCTGGCCAGCGCCAGCGTCACTGCGCTTTGAGGGCCGGACCATGGCGATCATCGATTTCTTCGACCGCGGCTGGCGCCTTAACCCCGAGGGTGCGGCCTACATCCAGGGAAGCCGCAGCTACAGCTTCAGCGAGGTCGGGCGGCTGAGCTGCCGCATCGCACGCGCGTTGCTGGCAGCCGGTTTCGGGCGCGGCAACAAGGGTGCGGTCTGGGCCGGCAATGACACCACCGCCTGGACCTGCGCGCTCGGGCTGTGGCGGGCCAATATGGCGTGGATCCCGGTGGGCGCGCGCAACGCCGCAGACGAGAATCGCCACGTCCTCGACAGCTTCGACTGCGACGTGTTGTTCTTCCAGAAGGAGTTCGAGGCAACGATCGCCGCCCTGCGGCCGCAGCTGCCAAAAATCAAACTCTTCGTCTGCATCGACGGCGAGGCTGAGGCTGCGGTCTCGCTGGTCGCCTGGGTTGAAGGCCACGCCGATACCGACCCCGGCATCGCGGTCGATCTTGACGACGTGGTCGCGATCTCGCCCACCGGCGGCACTACCGGTCTGCCCAAGGGGGTGATGAACACCCACCGCAGCATCCAGACCTTCGTCGCCCACTTCATGATCGGCTGCAGCTATGGCGCGCACGATCGCCCGGTCAATCTGGCGGCGGCGCCGATGACCCACACCGCGGGGCTGCTGTCGCTGCCCTGCACGGCACGTGGCGGCGCGGTCGTCATCCTGCCCAAGCCCGATCCGGCGCTGCTTCTTGAGGCCATCCCCAAGTACCGGGTGACGGAATTCTTCCTGCCACCGACGGTGATCTACCGCCTGCTCGACATCCCCGACGTGAACAAAGTCGACTTCTCGTCGCTGAAGTATTTCCTCTACGGCGCGGCGCCGATGTCGCTGGACAAGCTCAAGCGGGCGATCGAGGTCTTTGGCCCGGTGATGATGGAAAGTTACGGCCAGACCGAAGCGCCGGGAGCCATTGCCTGCCTGCGCCCCGACGAGCATTTCGACGCCGGTGCGCTGGCCAGCGACGAGCAGCTGTCGTCGGTGGGACGGCCCAATCCGCTGATCCGGGTCGAGATCCTCGACGACGACAACCGCGTCCTGGCGCAGGGCGAAACGGGCGAGATCTGCGTCCGCGGCGATCTGGTGATGAAGGGTTATTACAACGACCCGGTCAGGACCGCAGAAACGATCGTCGACGGCTGGCTGCACACCGGCGACGTCGGCCACCTCGACGCCGCTGGCCGCCTCCATATCACCGACCGCAAGAAGGACATGATCATCAGCGGCGGCTTCAACGTCTACCCGAGCGAAGTCGAGCAGGTGATCTGGGGCCACCCCGCGGTGCGCGACTGCGCCGTCATCGGCATCCCTGATGAGAAGTGGGGGGAGGCGGTGAAGGCGGTGGTCGAGTTGAAGGCCGACCAGAGCGTGAGCGAAGAGGAACTGATCGCGCTGTGCAAGCAGAAGCTGGGCTCGGTCAAGGCGCCCAAGACGGTCGTCTTTGCCACCCTGCCGCGCAGCGCGGTCGGCAAGGTATTGAAGAAGGACTTGCGTGCCGAGTACTGGCGCACTGCCGAGCGGAAGATCTAAACCATGACACGACTTTATATTGCCGGCATCGCCATGACGGTCTTCGGTCGCCACCTCGAGCGCAGCCTGCACGACCTCGCCGGCGAAGCGCTCGCCGGCGCGCTCAAGGACGCCGGTTGCAGCGCCGCCGACATCGGCGCCGCCTACTACTCGGGCATGACCAACGGCGCGCTGCAGGGCCAGATCTCGGTGCCGGGCCAGGTGATCTTCAGCAAGATCGGGCTTGAACGTATCCCGGTGTTCAACGTCGAGAACGCCTGCGCCTCGGGCAGCAGCGGCTTTCACCTCGCGCTGCAGAGCCTGAAGGCGGGCGCCACCGACGTGGCGCTGGCGATCGGCGCCGAAAAGATGAACATCCCCGACAAGGCCCGCGCGATGGCGCTGTTCGAGGGCGGCTGGGACGTCTCGCGCGTCGAGGAAAGCTACGCCACCCTGATCAAGATGGGCGAAGGCATCACGCCGCCGCCGGGGTCGGAATCGGACCGCCCCTACAGCCGTTTCATGGCCATCTACGCGGCGATGTGCCGCTGGCACATGCGGACCTACGGCACCACGCAGCGTCAGATCGCCGCGGTGTGCGCCAAGAACCACGGTCACTCGGTGCACAACCCCTACTCGCAGTTCCGCAAGCCCTTCAGCATCGACGAGGTGCTGGCGGCGCCGCCGATCACCTATCCGATCACACTGCCGATGTGCGCGCCGCTGTCCGACGGCGCCGCCGCCGCCATCGTCTGCACCGAGGAGGGGCTCAAGCGGATCGGCGCCGACCGCCGCCGCGCGGTCGAGGTCGCGGCCAGCGTGATCCGCAGTTTCAGCCACCGCGGCATCGACGAGCCGGAAAAGGCCGTCGGCCGCCTGGCGGCGCTGCAGGCCTACGAGATCGCCGGCATCGGACCCGGCGACATCGATGTCGCCGAAGTGCACGACGCTTCGGCCATGGGCGAGATCATCCAGGCCGAAAACCTCGGCTTCGTCGACGCGGGTGAAGGCGGTCCGGCGGCTGAGCGCGGTGAATTCACCATCGGCGGCCGGATCCCGATCAACCCCTCGGGCGGTCTTGAATCCAAGGGCCATCCGCTGGGCGCCACCGGTATCGGCCAACTCTACGAACTGGTGACCCAATTGCGCGGCGAGGCCGGCCCGCGCCAGGTCGAGGGCGCCCGCCATGCCATGCAGGAGAACGGCGGCGGCTTGCAGGGCGTCGAGGAAGCCGCGGTCGCGATCCATATCCTGAGGCGTTGAGCGCAAGCATGGCAGAGCTCTATCTCGTCAGGCACGGTCAGGCAAGTTTCGGCGCCGACAATTATGACCAGCTCTCATTGTTGGGACAGCAGCAGGGGCAACTGGTCGGCGAATATTTTGCCGGGCGAAATATCGCCTTCGATCATGTATTGATCGGGACGATGAATCGTCACAGGCAAACCGTGGAGGCGATATTCGATGGCTCAAATGACGTTGCGAAGCCGACGGAACATCGGGGACTGAACGAGTACGACTTTGTCGCGCTGTTTGACGGCCTCGGTGACGAGCACCATGAATTGAAGCTGCTGGCAAAAGAGAGCAAGAAGGATTTCTACAAGGCCCTGAGGCAAGTCTTGCTGTTGTGGATGGAAGATCGTATCGAAGGACCGATTCCGGAAACATGGTCGCAGTTTCAGCAGCGTGTTGCCGATGCCAGAAGCTATATCCAGGGACTCAAAGGACGGATATTGGCCGTGAGTTCGGGGGGAGTCATGGCGGCAATCGCACAGCAGACACTTGGCGCTCCCAGGGAAGCAGTCATACCGCTCAACCTGCAAATCAACAACTGTAGTTTCTGCAGATATTTCTTCAACGCCGATTCGTTTCATCTCGCAACCTTCAACAGTATTCCGTATTTCGACAAAGCGGATCGTCAAAATTTCATTACCTATGGGTAGGCAAGATTGTGGACAGCGAAATTCACCAACTTGATGTCGAAGGGCTGTGCAGATACCTGGAAACCCATGTCAAGGGCTTTGGCGGGACATTGAGCGCGGAGAAATTTGCCGGCGGTCAGTCGAATCCCACGTTCTTGCTGCGCGCAAAGAGCGGCAACTACGTCCTGCGCCGGCAACCGCCGGGCCAGCTCCTGAAATCGGCGCATGCGGTGGACCGTGAATATCGCGTCATCACGGCGTTGTCTCCGACGCAAGTACCCGTCGCGCATGCTCATCATCTCTGCACCGATACGAGCGTGATCGGCAGCATGTTCTACATCATGGATTACCTTGATGGGCGCATTTTTTGGGATCCGTCACTGCCCGAACTCGATATCGATCAGCGCAAACCGGCTTACGATGCATTGATAGCGACGCTAGCCGCACTGCACGACGTCGATGTCGATCAGGTCGGCTTGAGCGATTATGGCCGGGCCGGGAATTATTTCGAGCGGCAGATCGGTACCTGGACGAAGCAATATCGTGCTTCCGAAACCGAGCGGCTGGAATGCATGGAAGCCTTGATCGACTGGCTGCCAAAACATTGCCCGGCCGAAGACGGCAGACCTGCGCTGGTTCATGGCGACTTCCGCTTCGACAACCTTATCTTCCATCCGAAAGATCTGCGCGTCTTGGCTGTCCTTGACTGGGAGCTTTCCACACTCGGTAATCCGCTAGCGGATCTCGCGTATTTCTGCATGTGCCTGCGATTGCCCGCGGATGCTTACGTCACCGGGCTGGGCACCAAGAATCGTCGCGCTCTCGGCGTGCCCGAAGAAGCTGAAATAGTCCGGCGCTACTGCGAGTTGCGCGGTATCCCGAAAATAGAGAACTGGAATTTTTATATTGCATTCAGTTTTTTCCGCCTTGCTGCTATCGCTCAAGGGGTAAAGAAGCGCGCCATCGACGGCAATGCCTCCAGCCTGCACGCACAAAAAGTCGGAGAGATGGTTGTGCCGCTTACCGAAATGGGCTTTGCCGCAGCGAACGAAAAAGATATGGAAAGGAGTATGGCATGACGACCAAACTATTCGATCTTGAAGGCCAAATCGCCTTGGTGTCGGGGGCAAGTCGCGGCATCGGCGAAGAGATCGCCAAGCTGCTGGCGGAACAGGGAGCGCATGTGATCGTTTCCAGCCGGAAAGCTGAAGACTGCCAAAGAGTCGCCGACGCCATCCGTGAAGCAGGTGGAAGCGCGAGTGTGCTTGCCTGTAATGTCGGCAAGATGGAAGACATCGCTGCTGCTTTCGAGCAGATCGAAAAGCTTCACGGCCGGCTCGACATCCTGATCAACAACGCGGCGGCCAATCCCTATTACGGGCATGTGCTGGATACGGATCTCGGCGCTTTCACCAAAACCGTCGACGTCAACATTCGCGGTTACTTCTTCATGTCGGTAGAGGCCGGCAAGATGATGAAGAGGCAGGGTAAGGGCGCGATCGTCAATGTCGCCTCGGTGAATGCGTTGCGACCCGGGGAGAATCAAGGCATTTATTCGATCACGAAGGCGGCCATCGTCAATATGACCAAGGCTTTCGCCAGAGAATGCGGCGCGTTGGGAATCCGCGTCAATGCCTTGTTGCCCGGGCTGACCAAGACCAAGTTTTCGACAGCGCTGTTCAATGACGAAAAGCTCTACAGCGAATGGGTCTCCAACATTCCCTTGCGCCGTCACGCTGAACCGCGCGAGATGGCTGGCGCTGTGCTTTACCTCGTATCTGACGCCGCCAGCTATACCAACGGCGACTGCATCGTCGTCGACGGCGGTATGACTCTTTAAAAGATGGATCGATAGAAAGGAAATATCATGGATTTTGCCTACTCGTCCAAAGTCGAAGAGCTTCGGGACCGCGTGCGCCGCTTTATGGACACATATATCGTGCCCCGCCAGCGCCAATGGCAAGAGGAAGTGCATCGCGGCCAGTTTCCTGTGTCCTTCATGGCGGATCTGAAGGCGCTGGCGAAGTCGGAAGGCTTGTGGAACATGTTTCTGCCCAGCCTGCACGCTGGCGAACCGGGCACCGGACTGACCAACCTGGAATATGCGCCACTGGCCGAGATTATGGGACGTGTTAGTTGGGCGTCCGAAGTCTTCAACTGCAATGCCCCGGACACCGGCAACATGGAACTACTGCACATGTTCGGCACCCCGGAGCAGCAGAAGGTCTGGCTGCGTCCACTGCTCGAGGGCGAAATTCGTTCGGCCTTCGCAATGACAGAGCCTGACGTGGCATCCTCGGACGCCACGAACATCACCACCTCGATTCGGCGGGAAGGTGACGAATATGTCATCAATGGTCGCAAGTGGTTCATCACCAACGCCGCTCATCCGCACTGCCGTATTTTCATCGTCATGGGCAAGACTGACCCGGACGCCGAGCGGCACAAGCAGCAGAGCATGATCCTGGTGCCTCGGGACACGTCGGGTCTGGAAGTGGTCCGCAATATCAATATCGTGAACCACCATTCGCCGGAGGGGCACTGCGAGGTCATTTTCCGTAATGTGCGCGTGCCGGCATCCAATCTGCTCGGTGAGGAAGGCAGCGGCTTCGCCTTGGCCCAGGCGCGGCTCGGCCCCGGGCGTATTCACCACTGCATGCGATCGATCGGTGCCGCCGAGCTTGCTCTGGAAATGATGATTGACCGAAGCCTGGAGCGACGCACGTTCGGAAAGTATCTGCATCAGCATGGCTCGATCGGCGAGTGGATCGCGAGATCAAGGATCGAGATCGATCAGGCGCGCTTACTGGTGTTGAAAACCGCCTGGATGATCGATCAGTTCGGTGCGAAGCATGCGCACAAGGAAATCTCCATGATCAAGGCCCTGGTGCCGGCGGTCTATACTGCGGTATGCGATCGTGCAATGCAGGTATTCGGGGCCATGGGTATCAGTCCCGATACGCCACTGGCTGATATGTGGACCTGGGGCCGCGCTTTGCGCTTCGCTGACGGCCCGGATGAAGTGCATCTCCAAAATATCGCCCGTATCGAAATCAAGAAAGGGCAGGAAAATTTGGGCGCTACTGCGCCCTATTTGAGAACCCCGGAGGGCTGCTGACCCAGCTTGATGGGCAATGACCGCAAACTCCCCCCGAGACTGGGGGGACGCGCGCCCGAGCTCGGAATAAAGTGGCCTTCGTCTCGATCAGGATTCACCGCGGCTGCGCGCACCGGGATCCGACTGGAGCGCTGATTCCAATAGTTACTATCATCCAGCCATGACTGCCATCACCGCTGCCCTACCGGCCGAAGCCCCTGCCGCCAAGCGCCTCCCCGGCTATCTGGCCGTCTGGGCCTTCATCCTGGCCGAAATGCTGCTCTTCGCGATGCTCTTCGCTTCCTACGCCTTCGCGCGAGTGGACAACGTGGAGATGTTCAACCTTTATCAGCAGACCCTGGACCGTAACGCGGGGGCCATCAACACGCTGCTCCTGGTGACCGGGTCGTGGTTCGTGGTCCTCGCCGTCCAGGCGGCCCACCGGGACGACAGCCGGGCCGCCAGCCGCCATATCGCCTTCGGCTTCCTCTGCGGTGGCGGTTTCCTGGCCGTCAAGGTGTTCGAGTACGCCACCAAGTTCGGCGAGGGGATTTTCTTCTCCACCAGCACCTTCTACAGGTTCTACTTTTCGCTGACCTTCTTCCACTTCATGCACGTCATCCTCGGCATGGTGGTCCTCGCCATCCTGTGGGTTAAGACCCGCCAGGGTGCCTACGGTAGCCACGATGCCCACGGCCTCGAGAGCGGGGCCGTCTACTGGCACATGGTGGATCTCTTGTGGATCGTCCTGTTTCCCTTGGTTTATGTGATGCGATGATTACCTTTTTCCTGAATCCCGCCAATCGGGCGTGGCTCGTCCTCCTCGTCGCCACCGGCGCCACCTGGTGGCTCGGTGAAGTGGGCGCCGCCGGCACCGGCGCCATTCTCGCCATGCTGGCTATCGCCTTCATCAAGGGCCGGCTGGTCATTCTGGATTTCATGGAATTGCAGGGCGCCCCCCTGATGTGGCGCCTTCTTCTCGAAGGCTGGCTTATCCTGGTGGGCGGCCTCATTCTTCTCGCCTACTGGATCAGCCTCAAATGACGGACACGTGCTGCCCGTAGCCGGAATCGCCGACGAAGCGGCTGAAAAAGCCGCTGCTAATGACATCTGAAGACGAAATGCCGGATCGATGCGATACGGCGAAAAGGCGGACGCGGGATCGAGACGCCGACGGCGCCTCAAATCCCGAGCGTCGAGCGATACACGAAGCTCCACAGGGCGACCCACTCCGCGCACGCCAGCGCAACGAGGAGGAGCCGGATCACGGCCGTTTCCATGGCTGTAGCTTCTCCCGCCGCGGGCTCGTGCCGCTCAGGACGCGATGCGGGCGTATTTCTCCTGAAGTTGATCCCGGCTTTCCTTGAAGGCGGGATCAGGGAAGATACAGTCCGACAGACAAACCGTGATGCATTGCGACTTGTCGTAATGCCCGACGCACTCGGTGCATTTCGTGGGGTCGATCACGAAAATGTCGTCGCCCGGAGAAATCGCCTCGTTGGGGCACTCCGTTTCGCACACGCCGCAATTGATACAGTCCGCATTGATGATCAGTGCCATGTCTTCCTCCTGGCGCGTTCGCCCGACCGAAACCCGAAATGCGGATGGCGGGGGCGCAGATGGTTATGGGTAGCGCGAGCACCGGTTTTGATGATGCTCTGCCCGATGTCGTTGGCGGTATTTAGCGCTTGGGGAGGCCGACTGGCTTTGACCGTTCAGGTCATTTACTTGATGATATGGGACAGCTCGCGGGGCGGCGGTGAGCGCGGTCGGGTAGCGAGGAGCGGGCGTGGAGGCCCCGGAGGACTTACTGGAGGAAGGGATTTTTCTCGCTGAGCTGATGCTGGCGCCAAGCCGATGCAGTACATCCGAAGCGGCCCGCGAACCAGCGCGAAAAGGCGGAGGGTTCCGAGAAGCCGAGCAGCTCCGCGAGGTCCTTTAGCGGGCGTTGCGAGTTGCTCAGGTACTTCACCGCCAGGTCGCGCCGCGCCCCGTCGAGGATGCCCGAGAAGGTCTGGCCGCTCTTCTGCAGATGGCGGTGCAGGGTTCGGCGGTCGAGCCCGAGATGCTGGGCCACGACCTCGACGGAGCATCGCCCCGTCGGCAGCAGCAACCAGATCAGTTGTCGCACGTTTTCCGCTGCCGAATGGACGGGTTCGGTGTTCATCACGTCCAGCAGTTTGCGCACGTAGCGGGCGGTTTCGGCGTCGTAGCTGGGCAGGGGGTCGTCCAGGATTGTGGCCCGGCAGATGATGCCGTCGAAATTGCTGTTGAACTGCAGGCGCGCGTCGAACACCCGCTGATGCACACGCAGATCGGCGGGGGCCGAGTGCCGGAAGCACACCGCGGTGGGCCGCCATTCGTTGCCGAGCAGCACCCGCAAGGTCCGGTACAGGATGCCGACCGACATCTCGGTCGCCTGGCGCGTCGGCTCGGACTGGTCGGGCATCAGTTCTTCGCGGATCACCAGCACGCCGTCTTTCTCTTCGAACATCAGCATCAGCTCTTCCGCCTGCAGGTGGGCATAGCTGCGGATCGCTTCGAGGGCCTGGCGCATCGTCGGCTGGCTCTTGATCACGAGCGCGAGCGGGCCGAGGTTCGACAACTGGCGGCCTTCGGCCATGCGCAGGCCGAAGTTCTCGACGCCTGCCGCTTGCGCGGAATTCTCGAGCAGCTGGAACAGCGCGGAAACCGGAATCTTGGTGTCCGGGTTCGTCAGGCAGGCCGGGTTGATGTTGACACGGCGCAACTGGTCGAACGGCGAAATGTTCAGCGACTGAGCGAGTTCGACGTAGTTGGTCAGGCAGGCGCTGCGGTGGAGCTTCTTCATTGCCATATCAAACTCTCACTCGCCCGATTGTTGAATATTCACTCTAACAAGCTGTGACCAAATGTCAAGTTGGTGTCTTTGCAGGTCAAGCCCGTTATTTGGGATGCGCTTAATGTGGCACCGCAGATCAAATCAAAAGTTCCAAACGGAGGAGCCTGCAATGAGCGAGAGCAGTTTCAAGATCGAGGATGTGATCGATCCGCGGAAAATACCCGAATTGCAGCCGGTGACCACCGTCGGCATCGATATCGGTTCCCGGCAATCGAAGGCGGTGATGCTCACCGCCGAGCATGTTTACACGGTAATTACCGCCAGCGGCGTGCATCCGCATGAAACGGCACAGCGGCTGGTGAATAAATTGCTGATATTGGCGGCGCTGCCGCGCAGCGACATTTCGATGATTGCAGGCACCGGTTATGGCCGGATTGCATTGCAATTCGATGATATTCCCGCCGAGGTGATCACCGAGATTACCTGTCACGCGATGGGCGCGCATTACCTGAATTCCGATACCCGCACGATCATTGATATCGGCGGTCAGGATTGCAAGGCGATCAAGCTCGACACCAGCAACGGGCGCGTCACCGAATTCGCGATGAACGACAAATGCGCTGCCGGTTCCGGCCGCTTCCTGGAGAAGACGGCGGAGATGCTCGGCTATCAGCTCGAAGAGCTGGGCGCGCGCGCGATGGCGTCCACGAAGGAGCTGCAGATGAGCAGCCAGTGTGTGGTCTTCGCCGAGTCGGAGATCGTGTCGCTGAAGGCCAAGGGCGAGAAGGGCGAGGACATCGCGGCCGGTGTGCATTTCGCGATCGCCCGCCGCGTCTGCAACCTGGTGAACCGCATCGGCCTTGATCCCGAGCTGGCCTTCTCCGGCGGGGTCTCCAACAACATCGGCGTCAAGCACGCGCTGGAAAGCCTGCTCGGGCGGCCCTTCGTCACACCGCGGTTGAACGCCGTCTTTGCCGGTTGCCTCGGGGCGGCCGTCATCGCCCAGCAGAAGATCTGCGGCATCGCCGACGTCGATGCGGCCCCGCAGGAGATGGAGGTGGAGGCATGAACATGAGACACGAGAACATTTCCGCAGAGCGCAGCCTGCCCTTCGCCGAAGTGATCGACCCGGCGCTGGTCCACGAACTCACTGCAGTCACCTCGCTGGGCATCGACATCGGTTCGCGCAACTCCAAGGCGGTGCTGCTCCACGAAGGGCGCCTCTACACCGCGCTGCTGCCCACCGGCCTCAACATGCAGGAGACGGCCAAGGAGCTGCTGGAAGAGCTGTACGAGAACGCCAACATCACCATGGAAGATATCGACTTCATCGTCGGCACCGGCTACGGCCGCGTGTCGCTGAAGTTCGATACCGTGCCCAGCGAGATCCTCACCGAGATCTCCTGCCACGCGATGGGCGCGCATTATCTGAATGCCGGCACGCGCACGATCATCGACATCGGCGGCCAGGACGCCAAGGCGATCCAGGTGGATCCGGAAACCGGCAAGGTCGTGAAGTTCCGCATGAACGACAAGTGCGCGGCGGGTACCGGGCGCTTCCTGGAGAAGGCCGCCAACCTGCTCGACCTCACCATGTACGACGTCGGCCCCGAGGCCTTGAAGGCCACCAAGGACCTGGAAGTCAGCGCCCAGTGTGTGGTTTTTGCCGAATCCGAAGTGATTTCCCACCGCGCCAAGGGCGAGACGGCGGCCGACATCGCCGCCGGCGTGCATATGGCCTCTGCCAAGCGCGTCGTCGGCCTGCTGCGGGCCATCCCCCTGGAATCGGACATCGTCTTCACCGGTGGCGTGTCCAACAACGCGGGGATGAAGCACGCCCTGGAGCGCCTTCTCGGCAAGTCGATCGTCCAGCCCAAGCTCGACATGGTCTTCGCCGGCTGCCTGGGCGCGGCGATGTACGCTCAGCGTCTGGCGGTCGAGAAGCGCAAGATCAAGTCCACGAGGGTGGCCGAGCGCTGCGACCTCTCCGACGTGTCGCGCCGCATCGAGGACGCCGAGGTGTCGCTGATCGAGCGCAAGGACGTGAAGAAGGTCGGTTACCTTTGCACCTACACGCCGCCCGAGCTGCTTACCGCCGCCGGTGTGGCCTTCGGCCGCATCGACAAGTGCGGCACGCCGTCGGTGGTCGCCGAGGGCGAGGTGATCGTCAAGAGCGTGTTCTGCGACATGAGCAAGAGCGTGCTCGGCCACTTCCGCACCAAGGATCCGTTCCACGATGCCCTCGACCAGGTGGTCACCTTCTACACCTGCGATACGATGCGCGCGACCTCCAACGCCATCAACCACTACTTCAAGCCGTCCTACGGCTACGTGGTGCCGCGGACGGGCGACAAGCCGAGTGCCCGGGACTTCTTCCGCGAGGAAATGAAGAACTTCGGCAAGGACCTGGAAAAGCTGACCGGCAATCCCATCGAGGAAGCCAAGCTGCGCGAGTCGATCAAGTTGCACAAGAAGCTGCGCCAGACCATCCACAAGATCTCCGATTTGCGCAAGCGCAACCGTCCGCCGCTGTCGGGCAGCGACTTCCTGGAGATCACCCGCGCCTACCGCAGCATCCCGGCCGAAGAGCAGTTGCCTGTCCTCGAGGACCTGTACGAGCGCCTGGCGGCGGTTCCCGACGACGACACGCCGCGTCTACGCGTGATGATCTGCGGCGGCATCGTGGCCGACGGCGACCGGCGCCTGATGGATCTGCTGGAGAAGGACATCGGCGTCAATGTGGTGGTCGAGGATCACTGCACCGGCCTGAGCCCGTTCTACTACGAGACCCAGGAAACCGACGACCCGTACCGTGACCTTGCCAACGCCTACCTGGACCAGGCGCCGTGTGCCCGCCAGGCGCCCCTGAGCAGGCGCATCGACTTCGCCGGCAACCTGGCCCAGGAATACGGCGTCGACGCGGTGATCTACTACACGCTGAAGTTCTGCCCGTCCTTCTCGCAGACCAAGGGCCTCTTCATGCGGAGGTTCCACGAGCTGGGATTGCCCGCGCTGGAACTGGATACCGACTACTCGCAAGGTGACACCGGCCAGATCAAGACCCGCCTCGAGGCTTTCATCGAAGTGCTCAAGGAAAGCAAAGGAGAGAAAGAATCATGCACGCAGTAATGGAAAAGGCGCCGATCGGCAACGAAGAGCCGCGCAACCAGGTCGAGTACATCCAGCAGAGCCGGGAAGCCCACCACTATTCGCCGGGCATCCAGAAGCTGTACGACATGGCACTCTCCTATTTTCCGGACGCCGAGCGGGGCAACCAGGAAGGGAAGCCGGCGGTGTGGTCCACCGGCCTGATGGAAGCACCGCTGCTGTATGCCTGCGACACGATTCCGATGGCGGTGTATGACCTCGGTCGTCTGGGTTCGGCAGTGGAGGCAGCGGAGTTGTCGGAAGACATTTTCGACATGCCGAAGGAAACCTGTTCGATGGTTTCGGCCCTGATCGGCGAGTGGTACATGCGCCGCAACAACTCGGTCAAGAAGGTTGTGGCCCTGTCCACCGTCTGCGAGCCCCTCAACATGGGCTACGAGATGATCAAGGAGTTCGGCTTTGACATCCACCGCGTCGAGCAGGTGATCCGTCCGGTGCAGGGCGGCGAGGAGCGGCTGGAGCAGATGGTCAAGTTCCTCGCCAGCGAGATCGAGGACGTGGCGCTCTTCCTCACCGGCAAGCCGGTGGATGAGGACAAGATGCGCACGGAAATCGCCCGCATGAACCGGCTAATGGCGAAGTTCCGCGAGATCCTGAAGCTGCGCCTGAAGAATCCGATGTACATCAAGAGCCTGCCCACGCTGTTCCTGCTGATGGGGTCGGGGCACTACTTCGGCAAGCCGGCGGAGTACGAGATCCTGCTCGACGAGCTGATCGAGGAACTGAAGACCGCTGAATTCGTACCGTCGCCGATGGGGAAAATCATTCCCCTGACCTGGGTCGGTGCCCGCGGGCTGGAGTTCGGGGTGTACAAGGCCGTGGATGACCTGGGTGGCGCGCTGCTGAGCTGGTTCACCCCGAACCCCTACGACCGCGTCTGGAACGAGGACATTCCGCCGCTGGAGAGCATGGCGCGTTTCATTCTCGACTACTTCGTGACGGGCTCGCCGGTGAACCAGATCAAGTACATCGAGCAAATGATCGAGGAGTCGGGCTCCAAGGGGATGCTCTTCTACACCTACATCGGTTGCCCGTACGGCGGCATGCACGTCGAGCTGTTCCGCAACCATTTCCACCAGAAGGGCGTGCCGAGTTCGGGTCTGGAAGGCAGCTGGCAGGTGGGGGCTCCGTCCGGACAGCTGATCACCCGTGTGCGCGCCTTCATCGAGATGTTGTCCTGACGGAACCAGGCCCCCAGGGCTTGCGTTAAGGCACAGGTCGGGGTTGGACGGCGAAGCCGCTCAATCCCGATCGTTCATGAACAGCTCCCTATCCACTGTACCTGACCAACGGCAAGGAAGGCGCCTACTTCTCCTCGGGCTACCGCCACATCGAGGGCATGAAGAAGTACAGCGCCGAGGCGATCTGCGAGCTCAATCCGCACACCGCGTCGCGGTATGGGCTCAAAGAAGGCGAGATGATCTGGATCGAGTCGCGCAAGGGCCGCATCCAGCAGCGCCTGAAAATCTCCGAGCACGTGCACCCGAACGTCATTCTGGCGGCTTTCGGCTGGTGGGATACCGAGGCGGAGGACAACGAATACGACTGGCGCAAATACAACATCAACATCCTCTCCGAGGGCGATGGGGCCAATTGTCCGGCGACCGGTTCGGTGCAGTTGTGCGGCATTCCCGTCCGGGTCTACTCCGAAGAGCAGTCGTGGGGCAATCCGCCGCACTGACGGATAGCTTCAAGGGCGCGGCGGGGTGGGGGCGCAAAAAGGCCAACCCTGCCGCCAAGTATTCCAGTTCGATCGATTGAAAAAGGGAATCGTATGGATTCACCCGTTGTCACCATGACCAGGAACGGCGCGATCGCCGTCGTCACCATCGACCGTCCGCCGGTCAACGCGCTCTCTGCCGACGTTCGCCGCGGTCTGCTTGACGCCTTCGGGGCGCTTGCCAGCGACCCGAGCGTCGCGGGCGCTGTCCTCGCCTGTGCGGGGCGCACCTTCGTGGCGGGGGCGGAAATCTCCGAATTCGGCACCGCCGCCTTTTCCGAGGCGGACCCTAACGACGTTCATGCCGCCATCGAAAACCTGAATATTCCGGTCGTGTGCGCACTGCACGGTACGACGCTCGGCGGCGGCATGGAACTCGCGCTTGCCTGTCATTACCGCGTTGCCACGCCGACGGCCAAACTCGGTCTGCCGGAAGTCACGCTCGGCCTGTTGCCGGGCGGAGGCGGGACGCAGCGCTTGCCGCGCCTGATTGGCGCCGCCGATGCGCTGGACATGATGCTTTCGGGCGCTCCTGTTTCTGCCCAGACCGCACTCGAAAAAGACCTCATCGACGTGATCGTCGAGGGCAACCTGCTCGAAGCCGCGCAGCGTTTCGTGGGAGAACTGGTCGCCACGCGTGCGCCGCTTCGTCTGGCCAGTGAGCTTGAAGTCGATCGGGCCAGTGTGTCGCCAACACTGTTTGCGGAATCGCGGGCTTCGTTGGCGAAGAAGGCCCGAGGCGCCATCGCTCCGGCACGGATCGTGGATTGTGTCGTGGCGGCTGTGACCACGCCTTTCGCCGAAGGGCTGAAGTACGAGCGTGACCTCTTCGTGGAATGCATGAATTCGCCGCAGTCGGCGGCGCTGCGTCATGCCTTTTTCGCCGAGCGCGAGGCCGGCAAGATTCCGGGCATTGCGAAGGACCTCTCACTGCGGTCGATCGGCAAGGTCGGGATCGTCGGCGCGGGAACGATGGGCGGCGGCATCGCGATGAACTTCCTCAACGCCGGAATTCCCGTCGTGCTGCTGGAAGTGAGACCCGATGCGCTGGAACGCGGGCTGGGCATCATCCGCAAGAACTACGAGGCGACGGCAAGCAAGGGCCGGATGACGCTCGAGCAGGTCGAGCAGCGCATGGCGCTGTGCAGCGGAACCCTCGAGTACGCGGAACTGGGCGGGTGCGATCTCGTGATCGAGGCCGTGTTCGAGAACATGGACATCAAGAAGGCCGTGATGGCCCGCCTCGGCGAGGTGTGCAAGCCCGGCGCGATCATCGCCACCAACACCTCGACGCTCGACGTCGACGTGCTGGCCGCAGCCAGCGGTCGCGCGGCGGATGTGGTCGGCATGCACTTCTTCAGTCCGGCGAACGTGATGCGGCTGCTCGAAGTCGTGCGCGGTCGCGACACCGCGCCGGAGGTGCTGGCGTCGGTCATGGCCCTGGCCCGGACAATCAGGAAGGTGGCCGTCGTTTCGGGCGTCTGCTTCGGCTTCATCGGCAACCGCATGCTCGAACCGTATCTGCGCGAGTGCGAGTTCCTGCTGCTCGAAGGTGCAACGCCCACGCAGATCGATCGCGCCATCGAGACTTTCGGGATGGCGATGGGGCCGTGTCGCATGATCGATATGGCGGGCGTCGATGTCGCCGCGAAGGTCGTCCTCGAGCGCCGCAAGGAGGGCGCGCTTCCGGCCGATCCGAGCTATCGGGTCGCATGCCAGATGCTGTTCGAACTCGGTCGCCACGGCCAGAAGAGCGGCGCCGGATATTACCGATACGAAGGTCGCACGCCCGTGCACGACGCCGAGGTCGATCGGATCATGGAGGGGCTCGCCAGGCAATACGGCATCGCCCGGCGCAGCGACATCAGCGACGAGGAGATCGTCGAGCGCTGCCTGTACCCGCTGATCAACGAAGGGGCAATGATCCTCGAAGAGGGGATCGCCTACCGTGCGGGCGACATCGACATCGTGTGGCTGAACGGCTACGGCTTCCCGGCGCTGAAGGGCGGGCCGATGCATGCCGCGAATGTCATCGGTCTGGAGCAGATCGTCGCGTGCCTCGACCGCTATGCGGACAAACGCGGCAACACGTTCGGCTACTGGAGCGTGGCGGCACTGCTCGGTGATCTGGCGACCGCCGAGCGAGAGTTCGGTGGCGCTTGAGTCGCAGGATCGTCAGCGTGTCGTAGAGCCGACGACGCAGGAACGGCTTCCGCGGCACGACCGCCTCCCCGGCGAGGGGCGGCCGCGGCCAATGGGTCGCAGACCCCACACGACACGAGGGAGGAAGGACGCCATGACATTGCCCAACGCGCAGCTGAAAACGGAGTTGCCTGCCGGGCGGGAGCCCACCTTGCGGGTGATGCCCTCGCCGGCGGACGTGAATTACACCGGCGACATATTCGGCGGCTGGATCATGTCGCAGGTGGACATTGCCGGCGGCATCCTCGCCATCCGCCGTGCCGGAGGGCGCGCCGCGACCGTGGCGGTGAATTCCTTCGCCTTCAAGCAGCCGGTGTTCGTGGGCGACATCGTCAGCCTGTACGCGCAGATCCTGCGGGTGGGGCGCACGTCGGTGACGGTCGAGGTGGAGGTGTACGCGCAGCGTTACTTCTCCGAACACGAGATCGTGAAGGTGACGGAGGCCACGCTCACCTATGTCGCCGTGGACGACGAGCGCCGGCCGCGCCCGGTGCCGGCCATGTCGAGCGAGTCCATGCCCAGAGCGTCCGTGCCAGCGTGACCCGCCCGGCCCATCCAATGAGTCATCCAACAACCTGTTCAGGAACCTGAATCATGAAAGAAGCAGTCATTGTTTCCACCGCCCGTACACCGATCGGCCGGGCCTTCCGCGGGGCCTTCAACAACACCAAGTCGCCGACACTGATGGGCCACGCGCTCAGCCACGCGGTCCAGCGTGCCGGCATCGACGCGGGCGAGATCGAAGACGTGATCGTCGGCACGGTGCTGGCGGCCGGTACCGCCGGCATGAACATCGCGCGCAATGCGGCGCTCGCCGCGGGGATTCCGGTTACGGCCGGCGCGCAGACCGTCGATCGTCAGTGCTCTTCCGGTTTGATGGCGATCGGCATGGCCGCCAAGCAGATCATCGTCGACGGCATGGAGGTCGTGGCGGCTGGTGGGCAGGACAACATCTCGGCGGTCCAGGCGGGCTATTTCGAATGGGCGGCCAGGGAGAAGGATCCGAACGTCGAGAAGCTCGTGCCCCACGCCTACATGCCGATGTTGCTGACCGCGGAGAACGTCGCGAAGAAATTCGGCATCTCCCGCGAGGCGCAGGACCTGTATGCACTGTCGTCGCAGCAGCGCACGGCCGCCGCCCAGGAAGCGGGCCGTTTCGACCGGGAGATCGTGCCGCTGACCACCATGATGGCGGTGGTGAACAAGGACACGAAAGAAGTCTCGTACAAGGAAGTGACGCTCGCGAGGGACGAGGGCAACCGCGCCGACACGACCCTGGAGGGCCTCGCCAGCCTGAAGCCGGTGGTCGAGGGCGGCACGATTACCGGCGGCAACGCCAGCCAGCTGTCGGATGGCGCCTCGGCCTGCATCGTGATGGAGCGCAAGCTCGCCGAACAACGCGGCCTGAACCCGCTCGGCATCTACCGCGGCATCGCCGTCGCCGGCAATGCGCCGGAAGAGATGGGCATCGGCCCGATCTATGCCATCCCGAAGCTGCTCAGGCAACACGGTCTGACGGTCGGCGACATCGGGCTGTGGGAGCTCAACGAGGCTTTCGCGTGCCAGGCCCTGCATTGCCGCGACCATCTCGACATCGATCCGGCGAAATACAACGTCAACGGTGGCGGGATCTCCGTTGGCCACCCCTATGGCATGACCGGCTCCCGTCTGGTCGGCCATGCGCTGATCGAAGGCAAGCGACGCGGGGTGAAGTATGTCGTCGTCACGATGTGCGTCGGCGGCGGCATGGGGGCTGCGGGGCTGTTCGAGGTTTGCTGACCCAGTACGGGTAGCGCCCAGGGATCGGGGCCGGCGCATCGTCTTCAGTGCGCCGCGCCACCGGTCCCGTGCCGTGAATGCGTACGTGATTCCGTTTCGTCACCGACTGCGATAGTCTCTACCTCCCCTGTCCGGCGAGCCTCTGCGCGCACCTGCGGAATGACAACTGAAACGGCGAATCCCGAATTCGTTCTGAAGAGCACGCCGCCGCGCATGCCCAAGGAGCAACTGCTGCGAGGCCGTCTCAGCTGGGACAGTGAGGAGCTCCGGCACAAGACGATCATCGAGGTCATTGCTCCCGCAGGCTTCGGCAAGACATCCCTGCTCGGTCAGTGGCGGCGCGAGGCCCTGAACCTTGGCGCGCTCGTCGCGTGGCTGACGCTCGACGAGCGGGACGACGTCGCCCGCTTCACTGGCGGTCTTGCGTATTCGATGAGGGTGGCGAGCGGACGGCCGACGTTCGAGCGGGCCGTCGCACAGCTGATCCGCCAGGGCAGCAGCGACTTCGAAGGCCTGACGGCGTGGCTCGCCGAAGTCGCCAATCTCGGTGCCGAGACGGTGCTGATCCTCGATGAGGCGCAGGCAGCCACGGATGCCGTCCAGCAGTCGCTGCTCTATCTGATCCTCAACGCGCCGCCGAATCTCCGCGTCGTCCTCGCTTCGCGCAAGGCGTTGCAGCTTCCGCTCTCGAGCTTTCTGGCGCGGGGCCTGTATGCCTCCGTCGGCGCGGACCGGCTGCGCTTTACGCGGCAGGAAACGGCCGAGATCCTGAAGGCACGGTTCAAGGATCGGATCGACGCCGAGTCCTGCATGCGTCTGCACGAGAAGGCCGCCGGCTGGCCACTGGGGCTCCAACTGGCGATGGTGGCCATCGAACGCGAGGCCGATCTGAACGCGGCGATCGCGACGATGGATGCGGCGACGGGCGATCTCGAACGCTATTTCCTCGAGGGCCTGCTGCGGGATCTGGAGCCGCGCCTCGTCGAATTCCTCGTTCGCATCTCGATCCTCGACGCCTTGCAGGTCGAGCTGTGCGCGTTCGTTACCGGGTACGAGGATGCTCCCGCGGTGTTGGCGCGCCTGCGTGATTCACTGCCGATCTTCGCAGACGGACTCATCACCGATTGGATCCGGTTTCACCCGATGGTGCGCGAATTTCTCGCCGGACAGTTGCGCAAGCGTCCCGACGGCGAGCGGCAGGCTCTGCACGCGCGGGCGGCGCGCTGGTTGGCCGACCATGGCATGCGCGAGTCGGCGGCGGACCAGGCGCTCGCGGCGGGCGAGCACGCGCTGGCATACGGCCTGATCAGCGAATGCATCTACGGTGCCGCGCTCGAAGGCGACCATGTCCGCCTGATGTACTGGCTGGAGCGCATGCCACCCGAAGAACTCGAGCGCCATCCACGCACACTGCTCGGTGCCGCCTGGGTGCTTGCGCTGAGCGAGCGGCACCAGGAGGCGACCCGGCTGATCGAGAAGATACGCGGAAACTTCGCCGCCCCCGTGGAAGAACGTTTCGAGAGCGCTCTGATCAGCAGTTCGGCGGCGTATTTCGCCGATCGGATCGACGAGGTGGAGAGCATTCTTGCGCCATGGGAGGGGCATGATGACTCGGCGTCGCCGCCCCTGAAGGCGATCTACGCCAATTGCACGGCGATTGCCCAGATCTACCGCGGCAATCCGGAGCGGGCGCGCCATCTGATCCGGGCGGCTTACGTGGACGTGCCCGCCGGACTGCATGGGGTGCGCGGCTGGGCCGAGTGGGGGATCGGCTTCAGCTACCTGTGGGAGGGGCACGTGCAGCTCGCACAGGAGTGGCTCACGGAACCCTGCCGTCGGGCGGACGACGCAATCGGACGCCGCAATGGTGTGAGCGCGATGCTGGCCTCGGCATTGGCGATGGCGCACTGGGAGATGGGCGATACAGATGCGGCGGAGGACGTGCTGCTTGGACGGCTGGACGTGCTCGAGCACGTCTCGGCGCCGGAGGCGATTGTCATGGGCTACCAGGTTGCGGCCCGGCTTGCGCGCATGAAGGGGCAGGATCGACGTGCGCTCGATCTGCTCGACAACCTCTATGCGCTCGGCGAGGTCCGCAAGATGCCGCGTTATCGCGTCGCCAGCCTGTTCGAACAGGCGCGCATGCACATGATGCAGGGGCGCGCGCGGTCCTGTCTCGATGCCTGTGAGCGCCTCGAAGCGATGGCGCCCGAACTGGAGACGAATACCCTACTTGGGCGCCTGCTGTTGCTGCGCATGGGTCTGGCCCGCGGTTACGGTGCGATCGCTAGCGGTGAGTGGGAAAGGGCCCTGGCGATCCTCGAACCCCTGCACGAAGAAACGGAGAAGCTGCGGCGCGGACGGGAAGGTGTGGAGACCAAGTTCCTCATCGCGCTTGCGCGCCGGCATCGCGGCCTGGAATGGAAGACCCGGCTGGACGAGGCGGTTGGCGTCGCGGATATCTTCGGGATGCGGCGCGCGCTCAATTATCTGCAGCCGTTGGTCGCCGAGTGGGAAAGCGAGGAGGTAGCCGGCGACGAACTCGTGCCGGAGCGTGCGCCTGTTCCGCAGCGGCGGACGGCAGCTCCCCCCGCCCATGCGGCGGTCGCCAGAACGGGCGGGCTACTGACCGCGAAGGAAGAAGAGATTCTTCAATTGCTCGGGCGCAATCTGTCGAACAAGCAGATCGCAAGTGCCTTGAGCATCAGCGACGAGACCGTCAAGTGGCACGTCAAGAATCTGTTCGTCAAATTCAATGCGGGCTCGCGACGGCACGTGGTCGACCGCGCCCGGATGCTGGGTATCCTCAACGATCCGTATTGAGGCGGCGGTCAGACGACGGGAGCGGCGATCTCCGCTGGCCAGGGGTGTGCGGCGAACATTTCGCGTAACTGCCCCTTGCGCACCTTGCCGGTGGCGGTATGCGGAATGTGCTCGACAAACGCCACGTCGTCCGGCAGCCAGCGCCGGTCGAGCCGTTGTGCGAGGTAGTCGAGCAGTTCCTCCCGGCTCACCTCGCAGCTGCTTCGCCTCAACACGACCAGGAGCCGGCGGGAGCGCTGCTGTGTGCCGGGAAGCGCGATCAGTGCCGCCTCGAACACGCCGGGGTGGCCGACGGCGACCGCCTCGAGTTCGCCCGAGGACATCCATTCCCCGCCACTCTTGATCGCGTCCGCCGCCCGGTCCGTGACCCGTAGCCAGCCCTTACCGTCGATCGTCGCGATATCCCCGCTTGCGAAGAATCCGTCCGCGTCGAGCGGCGATGCCCCCGTCACCTTGAAATAACCGGCGGGGACCCACGGGCCGTGCAGGCGCAGGTGACGCGTTCATCTCGCATCAGTTCGTACAGGCTCCTGCCGTCGTTGGCCGGCCCCGGCAGCACGAGTTTCATGCCGCACATCGCTGCTGCATAGGGCACGCCCCAGCCATTGACGTGAGACATCGGTGCCGCCAGCAGCGCGGCCTCGTTCGCGGAAAGCGCCATGCTGTCGGCTGCGCATATTGCGAACGCGTGCAGCACGGTCGAGCGGTGCGAGTACAGGACGCCCTTGGGCGTTCATGTCGTTCCCGCCGTGTACCACAGCGACGAGGCCGTGGTTTCATCGAGGGCCGGCCAGGTGAAGACTTCGTCGCTCCCGGCGATCAGGTCCTCATAACCCAGCTCTACTAACGGACATCAGGTGCTTGTATGAATACTCAAACCATGACGGTGGACGAGCCCGCGGCGTGCAGCCATCGTATGCAGAAAACCCGGCCGATAGAGGAAGTCGAAAGCGTCGTCATCCGCTTCGTCGGCGATTCCGGCGACGGCATGCAGCTCACCGGCAACGAGTTTTCGAAGGCCGTTGCCAGGGCCGGCCATGATTTCGCGACGCACCCGGATTACCCGTCAGAAATCCGCGCCCCGACCGGCACGCTGTTCGGCGTCTCCGGCTATCAGATCCAGTTCTCCTCCGGGCAGGTGTTCACCTCCGGGGATGCCCCCGATTCTGGAGAAGGCGGGTTATCAGAGCAATCCGCTCGAAGACGGGACGCTCACCGACTTCCGCCTCTACACGATCGACATCTCGGAGCTGACGGCGCAGGCCCTGAAGGACATGGGGATCTCGAAGAAGGAAATCGGCCGCTGCAAGAACTACTACGCACTCGGCCTGATGCTGTGCCTGTACAGCCGGCCGCTGGAATCCGAGGAAGGCAACATCCGCGCGAAATTCGCGAAGAAGCCCGAAATCGCCGAGGCGAACGTGATCGCCTTGCGCGCGGCCTACGGCGGCGTGCTGGGCCTGACCACCACGTCCGGCCCCGGCATGGCTTTGAAGACCGAGGCGCTGGGCCTCGCCGTCATGCTGGAATTGCCGCTGGTGATCACCAACGTGCAGCGCGGCGGCCCCTCGACCGGTTTGCCGACCAAAGTCGAGCAGTCCGACCTCTTGCAGGCAGTGTATGGGCGTAACGGCGAATGCCCGATCCCCGTGATCGCCGCCCGCTCGCCGGCCGACTGCTTCGACTGCGCGATCGAGGCGTTCCGCATCGCCGTCAAATACATGACACCGGTGATCTTCCTGTCCGACGGCGGCATCGGCAACGCGGCCGAGCCGTGGCGGATTCCGGATCCGGCGCGCCTGTCGCCGCTGGCGGTCAAGTTCCGCACCGATCCGGAGGGCTTCCAGCCGTATGCGCGCGATGAGAATCTGGCGCGCGCCTGGGTACGGCCCGGCACGCCGGGCATGGAGCATCGCGTCGGGGGGCTCGAGAAGAATTTCCTGACCGGCAACATCTCCCACGACCCGATCAACCATGAGCGCATGGTCGACGTGCGCGCGGCCAAGGTGGCCGGCATCGCGAAGGACATTCCGCCGCTCATGGTGGAGGGGCCTGGCAGCGGCGATCTGCTGATCGTCGGCTGGGGCAGCACCTACGGGTCGATCGTTCAGGCGCGCGAGAAGGCTGCGCTGGCCGGCAAGTCGGTGGCGCATGTGCATCTGCGCCACCTCAACCCGCTACCCCACGATCTCGGCGACATCATGTCCCGCTACAGGGAACATCCGAATATGACCGCTTTATTCAAAGGCAGCTGCCTGGCTATCTACCTGCTGGCGCTTGTCGGCATTTTCATCGACCTTCCGGCCGGTGTCGCGGCTCCGGTGCAGTACGGCGCCGTGATCCTGCTCGGGGCTCACGTGCTCGAAATTTTCGTGGCCTTCAAGAGCATCAGGCTCTATCGGGGATCGCTCGTGGTCAGCATCGTGCTGACCGTATTGTTCGGGTTCCTGCACTGGATGCCGCTCGCAAGGGCAAAACGCAGGACCGGCTCCCCGAAGGCAGCTCGAGGCTCACGGCTCGGAGCGTGAGCAGGGGCCGCTGCTCGTGTGCGTCGATACCTCGGGTTCGATGCAGGGCGGGGCGGAGGCGGTCGCAAAGGCGGTCGTTCTCGAAGCGGCGCGGGCCGCGCATCGTCAGCGGCGCCCTTGTCATGTCTTCTGTTTCGGCGGCCCGGACGAGATCGTCGAACTCGAAATGTCCTTCGACGCACAGGGCGTCGAACGCTTGACGCGCTTCCTCGCCCAGAGCTTCCGCGGCGGCACCGACATCTGCGGACCCCTCGAAAAAGCGCTTGCGCGCCTCGCCGACGATCGCTGGCAACTCGCCGACCTCCTGATCGTCTCCAACGGCGAGTATGGGGCCACGCGGGAAACCGCGGCTGCGGTCGAGCGCACGGAGGACGAGCAGGGTCTGCGCGTGCAGGGTATCCTGATCGGCGACCGTGAAACGATCGGCTTCCTGGAAGTCGCCGACGACATCTGCTGGCTGCGCGACTGGCGCCACTTCGGCGGTTCGACGGCCGACTCCCCGGTGCATTCGAAGAGCCTGACTGCGACGTATTTCCCGGGCGCGCTGCGCTCGCCGGAGAACCGCGCGGCGACGGTGGTCTGGGGGACGAGAGGAACAGGGACGGCTGACAGCATTTCCGTGCTGCTTGGGCGCCAACTGCACACGAGACCGATAACGAGTTGATCATGAGCATCGCTACCGAACTGATTGCGCTTCTCGAACGTTTCGCCGCCCGTTCGGCGTTGCCGCGCGTCCGCGCGCTGCACGTGCCTCCGCCATCCGCGGCGGGCACGAAGAGCGGCGAATTCTGCGCGCTCGAACTGGAAGACGGCAGCATCGGCTTGAGCTACGTGCTGCTCGGCGACACGCTCGTCTCGCTCGCTGCGGACCCTGAGTTCGCGACACTCGCGGGTAGCGACAGTCTCGCGGTGGCGCGCTGGTACGCGAGCGCGTCGGGTGCCAAGCGGACGGTCGGCTTCGCGGCCGTGAACGCCCTGACCCGCTGCCTGTTCGAGCGTGCCGGCTTCATTCCCGATGCGGCCGCGGATTCGATCGGACTCCTCGATCCGCAGCCCGGCGAGCACATCGGGATGATCGGCTTCTTCTCGCCGCTGGTGCCGCGCATCGTGGCCGCCGGCGCCCACCTCACCATCGCCGAACTCGATCCCACGTTTGCAGGTGAAGCGGCCGGTTACCGCGTTACCCTCGATCCGGCCGAACTCGCGAGCTGCGACAAGGTGCTGTCCACCAGCACCGTCCTGCTCAACGATACGCTGGATGCGGTCTTGGCGAACTGCCGGTCGGCACGGTATTTCGCGATGGTCGGCCCGGGAGCCGGTTGCCTGCCGGATCCGTTGTTCGCGCGCGGCGTAACGCTGCTGGGCGGCCACTGGATCAGCGATGTGGAAGGTTTCGTCGATGCCCTGGCGGGTGGCAAGCCCTGGGGGTCACACGGGCGCAAATTTGCGCTGCCGCGGGAGGAATATCCGGGCGTCACCGCGTTGCTCGACCGCCTCGCATAGTCGCATCCCGACGCCGACTGGCGGTGCTCACGCGATCGTAGCGGTCCGCGCCGAGGGTCGCGGCGATGGTCAGTTCGCGGACCATCTCGATCTCGATGAAGGCAATGACCAGAAAACCGATTCAGGGTGCGGAAGGTCGGGGTGAGGGCTTCGGTCGGCTCCCCGACCGGTCAGCGCAAGTGGTTCCAGATCAACTCGATACTCGGCCGCGTGATGGGAAAGGGCTCGGGAGATGGCTGAACCGCTACCTCGGCGGCTATTCGCGCGGTGTCGCCGGGCTGACCGTTCGCGGGCTTGGGCGCGCTCCGATTCGGAATCTCGAACAGCGATGCCGCGAGCAGGGCGGCCGCAATGGCCAGGTGGATCGGGAGGCCTGATGGGGTGTTCCGTTCGAACATGCTCGCCTCCTCCTCGCGTTCTTGCCATGAGTCAAATTACGCCTGTGGAGGAGGACTTTCTCCCCCCCAGCTAGAGGAGGGTGCGGGGTAGGGCAGAGCCCCGAGTCGGGTATGAGCCGGCAGTTTATTTTCGTGCACGGCGAAAGATAGTTGCTCATACCTTGAAGCGATTGGCGGACGCGCGCAGGGCCCCGGCCAGACCGCTCAGATCGCCGGCAATGACAGCGGTTTCGTTGGCGGCGTTGCAGTTGCCTTCGCTCATCTGCGCCACGACCTCCACACGGCGGGCGACTTCCTCGGCCGCGCTGCCCTGCTCATGGAGGGCGGCCGATATCTCGTTGATGGCGTCCGATACCTGTGTGGCGTCGGCGTGGATGCCGTTCATGCGACCGGCCGCCTGATCCGACAGATCCTTGCCGGCGCTCACTTTCGCCGTCACCGACCCCATGCCGGTCACCGCATTGCGGGCCGAGGTCTGCATAGCCTGAACCATCCGCGTGATCTCCTCGGTGGAGCGGGTCGTGCGCTCGGCCAGCTTGCGCACTTCATCGGCGACCACCGCGAAGCCGCGGCCCTGTTCGCCGGCCCGCGCAGCCTCGATGGCCGCGTTCAGCGCCAGCAGGTTGGTCTGGTCCGCCAGATCGTCGATGACCCGGATGACGTGAGAAATCTGCTCGGACTGCCGGCCAAGCTCGCCGATGGTGTCTGCAGCGTGGCCGATAGAATCGGCGATGAGGTCCATCTCGCCGGCGCTGCGGGCGATGATGTCCTTGCCCTGTTCCGCCCCCGCGCCGGCGTCGCGGGCCCGCGACCGGGCGTCGCTGGCGCTCCCCGCGATGTGCTGGATGCTGGTGGTCATCTCCTCGATGGCCGCCGCCATGGCCGCCGCCTCGCCGCTTTGCGTCGACGAGGCTTCCGACATCCGCCGGGCGGCGCCCAGCGTGTGCTGCGCCGCCTCCGAAATCTTCTCGGCGTTTTTCAGCACCTCGTGCAGCGAGGCCTGCATCTTGGCGACCAGTACATTGAACGCCAGGGCCGTCTGCGCCGCCTCGTCCTTGCCCTTGACCGCGATGCGCGCCGTGAAGTCGTCGCTCGCCGCCACGTGGGCGATGGCTTGGCGCATCCGCTCCAGGGAACCCACGACATCGCGCACGATCAGCCAGGCCAGGGCTGCCAGGCCAACGATGGCGCCGGCGACGATGGCGCCGATGATGCCCATTGCCGTCGCCTTGGCGAGCTCGCCGTTCTTGCGCGTCTCTTCGGAGGCCGCGTGGTTGAGTTCGAGGAGCTTGTCGAGGTGGTCAGCCACCTTTCTGGTGCTGTGCAGCCAGTCGTCCTCCTGGAAGCTCAGGGTACTCAGCTCGTTCGGCACCCGGTTCCAGTCGTCGAGGGTTGCCAACAGCTTCAGATGTCGGTGAAACGCCTCGGTGGTTTCCTCGTGGGCTTTCCAGTCGGCCTGGAAGGCCTGCCACAGGGCGTCCTCCGCAGCGGTCTTGGGCAGGCGCGCATAGGCCTCGTAGGACTGTTCGGCCTTCTGGTGGAGCTCCTGCTTCTTGCCGAGGGCGTACGCATAGAAACCATTCACTTCCTGCAGTGCGTCGCCCTTGTCGGCCAGGGCATCGAACTTGGCGAACTCCGCGCGGACGCTTTCGCTGGCCGAATTCAGCTGCGCCAGCCGGATGCCCGTCAGGACGTTGGCGGTCCACATGCGTGCGCTGACCGTGTCCAGCGAGTTACCGAGCCGCACGACCCCGAACCAGCCGGTGGCGCCCACCAGTCCGAGAATGGCCAGGGACGACAAGGCCAGCAAGACCAGTTTGCCTTTGATGGTGAAGCGATCCATGTTTTTCCTTTCATCCTGGGTCGTTGCCGAGCGAATCGGTGCAAGGAGCCGTGCGGCCGTTGACAAGTGTCCTTGCCGGAGTGTGGCAATGACCATGATGAGCATGGGTATGCGGTGGGGGCACCCCCCTCGTCTGGGGGGATGATCATTGCGCTCGCCGGTCATTGACGAAAGGGCAGCTCGAAAACCCTGCCGCGCGGCCGGATTGCTGCGTTGCGCGGTGCTCGGATGCTCGCCTATCGATTTGATATGTCTCGCGTCCCGTGTTCCGTGCGCCTTGCACTCCAGCCGCCCGCGACGGCTTTCGAGCTGCCCGGAAGCCTGCAGGATACGGCCAAGGAACTGCTGGAAGAGCTGTACGAAAACGCCAATATCACGATGGAAGACATCGATTTCATCGTCGGTACGGGCTACGGCCGGATCGCGCTGAAATTCGACACGGTGCCCAGTGAGATCCTCACCGAGATCTCCTGCCACGCCATGGGCGCCCACTACCTGAACGCCGGCACCCGCACCATCATCGACATCGGCGGCCAGGACGCCAAGG
The DNA here is from genome assembly GCF_017894365.1 of Aromatoleum bremense. Lineage (NCBI taxonomy): Bacteria > Pseudomonadati > Pseudomonadota > Betaproteobacteria > Rhodocyclales > Rhodocyclaceae > Aromatoleum > Aromatoleum bremense. The sequence goes on along the minus strand of NZ_CP059467.1, from coordinate 258,436 downwards.
CCATCCAGGTCGATCCGGAAACCGGCAAGGTGGTCAAGTTCCGCATGAACGACAAGTGCGCGGCGGGCAAGAGCGTCATCGGCCACTTCCGCACCAAGGACCCGTTTCACGACGCTCTCGACCAGGTGGTCACCTTCTACACCTGCGACACGATGCGCGCGACTTCCAACGCGATCAACCACTATTTCAAGCCGTCCTACGGCTACGTGGTGCCGCGGACGAGCGATAACCCCTGCACGACGAGACCGACAAGCTGCGCCGCGGGCGGGAAGGCGTGGAGGCCAAGTTCCTCCTCGCGCTCGTACGCAGGCGTCGTGGTCTGGAATGGCGATCCCGGCTGGACGAGGCGGTGGGCCTCGCCGAAGTCTTCGGAATGCGACGCGCGCTCGAGGACCTGCGGCCGTTGGCGTTCGAGGGAGACGGTGAGGATGCGGTCGCGAAGGAGATCGTCCCCGAAAGTCCTCCTGTTCCGCCGCGCAGGCCCACCGTTCCCCCCACCAATGCGAATGCGGTCCGGACGGGGGGGCTGCTGACCGCGAAGGAGGAAGAGATTCTTCAGTTGCTCGGGCGCAATCTGTCGAACAAACAGATCGCGAGCGCCCTGAGCATCAGCGACGAGACCGTCAAATGGCACGTCAAGAATCTTTTTGTCAAGTTCAGCGCGGGTTCGCGACGGCACGTGGTCGACCGCGCCCGTATGCTCGGCATCCTCAACGATCCCTACTGAGCCCCCCAGGAAACGGCTTTGCCGTTTCCGCCCCCCGAGGGGGGCAAGAAAACTTGGGACGGCCCGGCGTTTTCTTGAGCCCCCCGTCAGATGGTCGGGACTGCGCGGTCCGTCGGCCAGCTGTGATTGGCGAACATCTCCCGCAACTGCCCCTTGCGCACCTTTCCGGTCGCCGTATGCGGAAGATGCTCCACGAAGGCCACGTCGTCCGGTAACCAGCACCGGTCGAGCCTGGCTGCAAGGTATTCGAGCATGTCCTCCCGGCTCAATTCGAAATCGGTTCTCTTCAGAACAACCAGAAGCCGACGCTCGCGCGATGGTGCGCAGGCAAGCGCGATGACCGCGGCCTCGAAAACCCCTGGGTGGGCCACTGCGAGCGTTTCGAGTTCGCCCGAAGACATCCATTCGTCGCCGTATCTGATCGCATCGGCGGCTCGGTCGGTGACCTGCAGATAGCCATCCTGGTCGATCGTTGCGATATCGCCGGTATCGAAGAATCCGTCCGCGTCGAGCAGCGACGCGTCCGTCGATCCGAAGTAACCGGCGGCGACCCAAGGGCCCCGCAAGAGCAAGTGGCCCTTCGTCTGCCCATCGTGCGGCAGCTTCCGGCCGGCGTCGTCGACGATGCGCATTTCGATGCCGAACGGCGAGCGGCCCTGCGTGGTTCCCGGCGCTGCCGCCGGATTCCCCGACGCACCGGCATGCTTCGGAAGGGGGGCGCAAACGGCGCCGATCGGCGAGGTTTCCGTCATCCCCCAGACCTGCGTGACGGTAGCGCCGAACCTCGACGCGAATTGGTCCGTCAGCTCGCTGCCCAACGGAGCTCCGCCGACGATGACCCGCCGCAGACAAAGGTCCTTCCTGGGATTTCGATGCGTGGCATCGGCATGGGCGAATACCGGCTCCCAGACATTGGGAGCGCCGAGCGCGAGGGTCGCCCGTTCATCGCGCATCAGGCTGTACAGGCTCCTGCCATCATTGGCCGGCCCCGGCAGCACGAGCTTCATGCCGCACATCGCCGCCGCGTAGGGAACGCCCCAGGCGCTGACGTGGAACATCGGCGTCGCAAGCAACGCGACCTCATTGGCCGAAAGGGCCATGCTGTCGGCCGCGCATAGCGCGAAGGCGTGCAGCAGAGTCGATCGATGCGAATACAGGACCCCCTTGGGCGTTCCCGTGGTTCCGCCGGTGTAGCACAGCGACGAGGCCGAGGTTTCATCGAAGGTAGGCCATGCGAAGTCTTTGCCGCGGTCGGCGATCAGGTCTTCGTAACACAGCAGATTCGGAATGTCGCTCAGTGGAAGGTTCTTGCGGTCGGTCATCGCCACGAAGTGCTCGACCGTCCTGAGGAGTGGCGCCAGGCGTTCCACCAGCGGCGCAAAGGTGACGTCGAAGAACAGGAGCCGGTCTTCGGCGTGATTGACGACGTATTCGAGCTGCTCCGGGAATTGCCGCGGATGAATGGTATGAAGAACGGCGCCGATGCCGGATACGCCGTAGTACATCTCCATATGACGATATCCATTCCACGCCAGGGTCCCGATTCGTTCACCGGGCCCGACGCCGAGGCCGAGCAGTGCCGTCGCGAGTCCTTTCGACCGTCGGCCGACGTCCTGGTAGGTGCAGCGATTGATCGTCCCTTCCGCCGTCCGCGAAACGATTTCCGCATCGGGGTGACACCTTGCCGCATGTTCGATCAGAGAAGATACCAGCAGGGGGGCATCCTGCATGAGTCCCTTGAGCATCGGCTGACTCCCGAGCACGCCTGGATTTCACGCAACGCTGTGCCGCACGAAATTCGGCTATTTGTCCGCTGCGTTCCAGGGGGCGAGATTCACGATGCGCGAGAAGATGCGGCGGAATTCCGTCCTGCTGTTTCGGCTGAAACGCGGATCGCCGTTATCCGAAAACGCCGTATTGATCCCTTCCCAGTCCTCGGGCGTCAGATGGCACAGGGTCGCGGGCAGAATTACCCGTTCGACGCGTTCCATGTGCTGCCAGAGGGATTGTTCGTAGCGAGTCGCCGTGTCCTTTGTCTCGACAAGGTCGCCCTTGTCGACGAGAAGTCGTTCGACCGATGCTGCGAGTTCGCCGACCAGTCGCCGGTCATGTTCATACCTCTGACCAAGCTCCGCGAGTTCCGCGTCGTAGCGCGACGATCTCGCCTGCAGTTTGGGCAGGAGGTATTCCTCTTCCTTCGGGTGATGCTGGGTCGTCGAAAACCCCTCGATGTAGTGCATCATCAGGCGCAGGAGTTCAGCTTGAGGCGCCACGTGCAAGTCCTGTCCGCTGTCGAGCAGATTCAGCAGCGCGTGGAGCACGGCGGCGAGCGAACGGTGCTCCTCGCGAATGACGTCTGTCGCTTGCGACGGCGCGCCCGGGTTGGACGTCGAGGCAACGAGCATCGGCATGCCGGCATTGACCAGGACCTTCAGCGTCTGTGATCCCAGCATCATGCCGATGCTGCTGCGTCGGCCGTGTGAGGCCATGTAGATCAGATCGCAGTCGGCTTCGCGTGCCGCGGCGATGATTGCGCGCGATGGCGAATTGCTGACGGCAGTCGACGAACCGCAAGGAACGCCGAAAGCGCGCGCTGCGGCCTCGGCCTGCGCGAGGAGTTCGCGCACGCGGCCCTCGAAGGCATAGGCGAACTTTTCCGGCGACGTGAGGCGGACGATTTCGGCTTCGCCGTCGAGCGCCGCCGCATAGTCCGCCTGGGCGTGAAAGAAGGTGATGCGGGCGCCGAGGGTGCGGGCGAATTCGACCGCATTGCTGCAGATTTCCGTCGAGAGGTCGGTACCGTCGATGGGCACGAGAAGGTGGCGATACATGGTGACTCCTGGAAGCTGGGCGAATCGGGTTCTCGAGGCGTACCCGTTTCAGACGGACGTCAAGTAGCCGTCCGCGACCCGGGAATTGCATCCGGCTCTCCGTCGACGGGAGATGATTCGCGGCCGATTCTAGTCCCGTCGGAATGCCCTGCCACCCCCTCGGCAAAGGGGGGCGTCGCGGGTTCGCGGGCACCTGCGCAAGCGCCGACGGGATCTGCCAGACTTAGTGCTGCGCATGCCAACAGGATTCACTTTCCCATTTGGCGAACTCTCCTGCGGGAATGGGCCTGCTGATGAAATAGCCTTGTGCGGTGTCGCAGCCCAGCGCGGTCAAACGGTCCCATACCGCTCTGCTCTCGACGCCTTCGGCAATGACCTTGAGGTCCAGGTTGTGCCCCGGTCGGCATTGCCTGACGTTTCATGGTTCGGCCCTCGATGTCGCGCGACGCCTTTTCAATCCGCTCGTGCATTACATTATTGTGGCGCGGCTCGAGCTGCAGTGCGAACCCACGAATTGGACAATGTCCCAAGACGGCGATTCGTATCCACGACTATAAATAAGAAATCGCCTCTTCGTTCCAACTATAAAAACGGCGCTGCGCGGCGATGAAATTCTCGCGGTCGTCGCCTCAATTCCCAACTGCTGTTTCACGAAGCAATGAGAAACCGGCGCGCACGCGTCGGGTCTTGCTTGGTGCTCTTTACCCCTCTTCGCAGGGGGGTGAAAGAGCTTCCGGCGATGCGCACAATGAATCGCATCCGGTGGGCAGGTGCCGGAGCAGGCGAAATTGATCAAGCCAACGATAAAAGAGGGGCTGAAGGCGATGGAGATGAGCAGACAAGGGGAGGGCGTTGCGCGTGGGCGCATCGCGGTCGCGGTAGCCGCAGCGCTGCTGGCGATGGGCGGCAACGCGGTGGCGTTCGAGTTCGACACTGGCAGCGCTGAGCTGCAGGTGCGCTGGGACAACACGGTGCGCTACAACATTGCGACGCGCGTCGAGCGCCGCGACGACAAGTTCGGCCGCTCGGCGGTCACCGACGAAGGCACGTACAGCTTCGACAACGGCGACTTCGTCGCCAACCGCTTCGACCTGCTGTCCGAACTCGACGTGGTGTACCAGGGCAAGACCGGCTTTCGCGTCAGCGCCACCGGCTGGTACGACGCGGCCTATGACGACGACAGCCGCTCGAACCCGAATGCGCCGCTCGTGAACATCCCGAGCTACGAGGGTCACCAGTACAGCCGCTACACCAAGCGGCTCTACCACGGCCCGTCGGGGGAGCTCCTTGACGCGTTCGCGTTCGCCAACTTCGACGCGGGCGAGGTGCCGGTGCGGTTGAAGGCGGGCCGGCACTCGGTGTTCTGGGGCGAGTCGCTGTTCCTCGGCGGCGCGCTGCACAGCGTCTCCTATGCGCAGATGCCGCTCGACCTGCAAAAGGGCTTCGCCACCCCTGGGGTCGAAGCCAAGGAGCTCTTCCGCCCGCTCAACCAGCTCTCGGCCCAGGCGCAGGTCACCGACACGCTGTCGGTCGCCGCGCAGTACTTCCTGCAGTGGGAGGCCTACCGCTACCCCGAAGGCGGCACCTACCTCGGCCCGGTCGACTTCGCCTTCAACGGCCCGGACCGCCAGTTCCTCAGCCCGGCGCTCGGCTTCGCGACCAACGGCGATGCGCTCGAGCCGAAGGACCGCGGCGAATACGGCGTGTCGCTGCGCTGGGCCCCCGAGGCGCTCGACGGCACGCTCGGCTTCTACTACCGGCGCTACGCCGACAAGCTGCCGCAGACCTTGCTCACGCGGGTCGGCCCCGGCGTCTCCCGGTACAACCTGATCTACGCCGACGACATCGACCTGTTCGGCGTCAGCCTGGCGAAGAACATCGGCGGCGTGAGCGTCGGCGCCGAGCTCTCGTACCGGCGCAACACGCCGCTCAACGCGCAGGTGCTCGGCATCTCGGCGACGGGGCTCCCGGACCGCGGCGACACCAGCGGCCCGCGCGGCGACACCTTCCACGGCCTCGTGAACGTGCTCGGCCTGATCCCCGACACGCCGCTCTTCGACCAGGCGAGCTGGGCCGCCGAGCTCACGTGGAGCCGCTGGGACAAGGTTCGTAGCGGCGAGAACCTCTTCAACGCGGTGGGCTTCGCACCGTGCGAGGCCAACGGCACGACGCGCCCGCGCGACCTCGACAAGTGGGACGGCTGCACGACGAAGGACTTCTGGGGCCTTGGCGTCGCCTTCACGCCGACCTGGTACCAGGTGATGCCGGGCGTCGATCTGTCGGCGCCGATGACGATGTCGCTGGGTCTGTCCGGCAACGCCGCGACGGTGTTCGGCGGCAACGAAGGCAACGGCAACTACAGCGTGGGCCTCTCGGCCGACGTGTTCCAGAAGTACCGCATCGACCTGAAGTACATCGACTACTTCGGCAAGTACCGCGACAACGGCACCGCCGTGACGACACAAAACGGCTTCACCACGCTGCTGAAGGATCGCGGCTTCGTGAGCCTGACGCTGAAGACGACCTTCTAAGGAGGAGGACCCCATGAAATTCACGAAAGCACTGCTGCCGGCGGCGCTCGCGCTGGCCCTGAGCGGGGCGGCCCTGGCCGCGATCACGCCCGAAGAGGCGAAGAAGCTCGGCACCACGCTCACTGCGGTCGGCGCCGAGCGCGCCGGCAACCAGGACGGCACCATCCCCGAATACACCGGCGGGCTCACCACGCCCCCGGCGGGCTTCAAGCCGGGCGACGGCATCCGCCCGAACCCCTTCGGCGCCGAGAAGCCGCGGCTCGTGATCGACGCCAAGAACATGGCGCAGCACGCCGACAAGCTCACCGAAGGGACCAAGGCGCTGTTGCAGAAGTATCCGAGCTTCCGCGTGGACGTCTATCCGACGCACCGCAGCGTCGCCTTCCCCAAGTTCATCGCCGACAACACCGCGAAGATCGCGACGCAGGCCAAGACCCACAACGACGGGCGCTCGATCGAAGGCGCGCACGCGGGCTTCCCCTTCCCGATCCCCAAGACCGGCTATGAAGCGATGTGGAACCACCTGGTGCGCTACAACGGCCAGGCCTACGAGGTGAAGTACCGCAACCTCAACGTCGACGCGAGCGGGCGCACGACGCTCGCCACCGAAGGCATGAACGTCCAGGAGTTCCCGTTCTGGGATGCGAGCAAGACTTCGGCCGAGACCTACTGGCGCATCAAGAACACCTACACGGGTCCGGCGCGGCGCGCGGGCGAGGCGCTCCTGATCGTCGATCCGCTCGACATCGGCACCAAGGACCGCCGTGCGTGGACCTACCTGCCGGGGCAGCGGCGCGTCAAGGTCGCCCCCGATCTCTCGCACGACACGCCCAACCCGGGCACGGCGGGGGGCAACACCTTCGACGACATCTTCATCTTCATCGGCTCGATGGAGCGCTTCGACTTCAAGCTCGTCGGCAAGAAGGAGATGATCGTGCCGTACAACGCCTACACCGCGGTGTATCAGGCCAAGCAGGACGCGCTCGTGAAGCCCAACCACCTCAACCCGGACCTGGTGCGCTGGGAGCTGCACCGCGTGTGGGTCGTCGAGGCGACGCTGCGCGAAGGCAAGCGCCACGTGTATAGCAAGCGCACCTTCTACCTCGACGAGGACTCGTGGGCGGCGCTCGCCTCCGACCAGTACGACGCCCGCGGCCAGCTCTACCGCGCCGGCTTCGCCTACATGGCCCCGAGCTACGACCTGCCGGCGCCCTACACCGACATGTTCGGCCACTACGACCTGGTCGCGGGCATCTACTCGCTGACCGGCTTCAGTGCCGAGACCGGCGGCATGCGCCAGACCAAGCCGCTCACCGATCGCGAGTGGTCGCCGGATTCGCTCGCCGGCGCGGGCATCCGCTGAAACCACAACAACAATGATTCGAGCCGGGCAGGGCGCTGTGCCGCCCGCCCGGCCTTTCCGACCCCACGGAGGAGCAACGATGAACGCGCACCGACTTGGCGGCGCCCTGTTTGCGCTCGCGCTGACGCTGCCGGCGACCGCCCCCGCGGCCGGCTTCCAGGACGTGCTCGACACCCCGGCGATGACGAGCGAGCTCGCGGCCAGGGGGCTCATCAACGGCCTGGCGCTCGCCGGCCAGCGTGTCGTCGGCGTCGGCCAGCGCGGCCACGTCGTGTATTCCGACGACGCGGGCAAGAGCTGGCGGCAGGCGAAAGTGCCGGTCAGCTCGGATCTGGTCGCGGTGAGCTTCCCGACGGCGCGAGCCGGCTGGGCGGTGGGGCACGACGGCGTCGTGCTCGCGAGCAATGATGCCGGTGCGAGCTGGACCAAGCAGCTCGACGGGCGTGCCGTAGGCACCATGATGGTCGAGTACTACAAGGCCCAGTCCGGTGACGAGGCCGCGAAGTGGGTCAGTGAGGCCGAGCGCTTCGCCGCGCAGGGCGCCGAGAACCCCTTCCTCGACGTGTGGTTCGCCGACGAGCACAACGGCTTCGTCGTCGGCGCGTTCAACCTGATCCTGCGCACCACGGACGGCGGCAAGCACTGGGAGCCGTGGCTCGACCGCACCGAGAACCCGCAGGCGTTGCACCTCTATGCGATCCGCGGCGCCGAGGGCGAAGTGTTCGCGACCGGCGAGCAGGGCCTCGTGCTGCGCCTCGATGCCGCGGCGGGCGTCTTTCGCGCACTGCAGACCCCCTACCAGGGCACCTATTTCGGCGTCGCGCCCGCCAAAGGCGCGGTGATCGTCTTCGGGCTGCGCGGCAACGCGTTCCGCAGCACCGACAGCGGGCGGACCTGGCACAAGATCGACACCGGCGTGCAGGAAGGCCTGACGGCTGCTGCGACCGTAGGCGACCAGGGCGTGATCCTCGCCAGCCAGGCGGGGCGGCTGCTGGTGAGCACGGATGGCGGCGAGCATTTCTCGCCGCTCAAGCTCGAGCGCGCCGCCCCGGCGTCGGCGGTGCAACCCCTCGGCACGGATGCGGTGGTCGTCGCGGGTGCCCGCGGCGTGCGCGTCCAGACGCTTCGCTAACAGGAGACCGACGCGATGGCCGTCGCATTCGATTCGCATGACCGCACGCCCGTCGTGCGTGCCCTCTCGGAGTTCGACCGCAACTCCGGCAATGCCCTCGAGCGCCTGATCTTCAACCACCGCCTCGCGGTGGTCGTGATCTGCGCCGTGGTGACCGTGGTGCTGGCCGTGGTGGGCGCGATGAAGCTGCAGTTGAACGCGAGCTTCGAGAGCATGCTGCCGCAGAGCCAGCCCTACATCCAGAACTACCTCGAGAGCCGCAAGGAGCTGCGCGGCCTTGGCAACGTGCTGCGCGTCGTCGTCGCGAGCCCGAGCGGCGACATCTTCGACCCGGCCTACCAGGAGACGCTGAAGAAGATCAGCGACGAGCTCATCCTCACGCCCGGCGTCGATCGCGCGTGGGTGAAATCCTTGTGGACGCCGTCGGTGCGCTGGACCGAAGTCACCGAGGAAGGCTTCCAGGGCGGGCCGGTGATGCCGGATTCCTACGACGGCTCGCCGCAGGCGACCGGCGAGCTCAAGCTCAACATCGCCCGTTCGGGCATCGTCGGGCGCTTCGTCGGCAACGACTTCAAATCGAGCATGATCTTCGTGCCGCTGCTCGACAAGGATCCCGCGACGGGCGCGGCGATCGACTACCGCGCGCTGTCGCGGAACCTCGAGGAGAACATCCGTTTGAGGTTCGAGCGCGCGGCGGGCTCGGGCGGCCCCGAAATCCGCATCCACATCATCGGCTTCGCCAAGCTCGTCGGCGACCTCATCGACGGCGTGAGCCAGGTGATGGCTTACTTCGCGATCGCCGCGCTGATCGCGATTCTCGTGATCTTCTTCTACACCCGCTGCCTGAGGAGCACCGCGCTGGTGGTCGCCTGCTCGGTGATCGCGGTGGTGTGGCAGATGGGCCTCATCGCCGCGCTCGGCTTCGAGCTCGACCCGTTCTCGATCCTCGTGCCGTTCCTGATCTTCGCGATCGGCGTCAGCCACGGCGCGCAGAAGATGAACGGCATCGTGCAGGACATCGGCCGCGGCACGCATCGCCTGGTCGCGGCGCGCTTCACCTTCCGCCGGCTCTTTCTCGCTGGCATGACGGCGCTGGTCGCCGACGCGGTCGGCTTCGCGGTGCTGATGGTCATCGACATCCCGGTGATCCAGGCGCTCGCGCTCGCGGCGAGCATCGGCGTGGCGGTGCTGATCTTCACCAACCTGATCCTGCTGCCGGTGCTCTTGTCCTACACCGGCGTGAGCGCCCGGGCGGCCGAGCGCAGTCTCGTGGCCGAGTCGGGGGCCGCCGACGGCACGGGCGCGGGCCTGTGGCGCTGGCTCGAGCGCTTCACCGAGCGGCGCTGGGCGATCGGCGCGATCGCGGTCTCCGCGGTGCTCACCGTCGCGGGCTTCGTCGTCAGCCTCGAGCTCAAGATCGGCGACCTCGAGCCGGGCGCGCCGGAGCTGCGCGCCGACTCGCGCTACAACCGCGACAACGCCTACATCACGGCGAACTACTCGCTCTCGTCCGACCAGTTCGCCGTGATCGTCAGGACCGCGGCCGAAGGCTGCCTCAAGTACGAGACCCTCGTCGAAGCCGACCGCCTCGCGTGGCAGCTGCAGCAGCTGCCCGGGGTGCAGACGACGGTGTTCCTCGGCGATGCGGTGCGCCAGATCACCGCCGGTTCGTACGAAGGCAACCCGAAGTGGCTCACCCTCGCGCGCAACCAGGACGTGCTCAACTACGGCGCGCAGCAGGCGTCCGTCAACAACCCCGACCTCTTCAACAACGACTGCTCGGTGATGCCGGTGATCGCCTACCTCACCGACCACCGCGCCGAGACGCTCGACGCCATCGTCGCCACCGCCGCGCAATTCGCCGAGGCGCACAGCACCCCCGAGCGCCAGTTCCTGCTCGCAGCGGGCTCGGCCGGCATCGAGGCGGCGACCAACATCGTCGTGCGGGAAGCCAACCGCACGATGCTCCTCTACGTGTATGCGGCGGTGGTTGTGCTGTGCTTCGTCACCTTCCGCAGCTGGCGCGCGGTCGTCGTCGCGGTGGTGCCGCTCGCGGTGACCTCGATCCTGTGCGAGGCGCTGATGGTGGTGCTGGGGATCGGCGTGAAGGTCGGGACCTTGCCGGTCATCGCGCTGGGGGTCGGGATCGGCGTCGATTACGCGCTCTATCTGCTCTCCATCCAGCTCGCGCAGCAGCGCACGGGCGCTTCGCTTGCGCAAGCGCACCGCAGCGCACTGCAATTCACCGGCAAGGTCGTCGCGCTCGTCGGCGTGACGCTCGCCGCCGGGGTGGTCACCTGGATCTGGTCGCCGATCAAGTTCCAGGCCGACATGGGGATACTCCTGACCTTCATGTTCGTGTGGAACATGGCCGGCGCGCTGATCCTGATCCCGGCGCTGTCGCACTTCCTGTTGAAGGATCCAACCCGCGCGCGGCGCTTCGGCGCGGTGCCCGAGCTCGGCCTGGCGGCGTGATCGGGGACGCATCGATGAGCTATGCAATGCGAGCATTGGCAATGTTGAACATTCCGGTCTGGGTGCGGCTGTGGCCCGGCGTGCTGACCGCGATCACGATCGCGCTGGCGGCGAGCTTCGTCGCCGAGCACCAGGGCGGCCCGCAGCTGCTGTATGCGCTGTTCTTCGGCATGGCGTTCAACTTCGCCGCGAACGGCGAGAAGATCCGCGACGGCATCGAGTTCGCGTCGCGCCATGTGCTGCGTTTCGGCGTCGCACTGCTCGGGGCGCGCATCACCGCGGAGCAGCTTGCGGGTCTGGGCGCCGGGTCGATCGCGATGGTCGCCGGCGGCGTCGTCGCGACGATCCTGTTCGGTGCCCTCGTCGGGCGCCTGCTCGGCCGGCCCGGCACCGAAGGGATTCTCACCGGCGGCGCGGTGGCGATCTGCGGCGCGTCGGCCGCGCTGGCGATCTCGGCGGTGCTGCCGAAGAGCGACGAGAACCAGCGCTTCACCTTGTTCACGGTGGTCGGCGTCACGGCGCTGTCGACGGTCGCGATGGTCGTCTATCCCTCGCTCGTGAAGCTCTTCGGGCTCGACGCGAACGCCGCGGCGGTGTTTCTCGGCGGCACGATCCACGACGTCGCGCAGGTCGTCGCGGCAGGGTATCTCATCTCGCCCGAGGTCGGCGACGGGGCGACCTTCGTCAAGCTCTTCCGCGTCGCGATGCTGCTGCCGGTGGTGGCGGTGGTGTCGCTGCTGTTTCGTAACGGCGCGCCGGCCGGCAAGAAGCCGCCGGTGCTGCCGGGCTTTCTCGTCGGCTTCGCGGTGCTGGTCGCGGTCAACAGCCTCGGGCTGATCCCGCAGCCGGTCACCGACGCCGCCTCCGGCCTGTCGCGCTGGTGCCTGGTCGTGGCGATCGCGGCGCTCGGCGTGAAGACCTCGTTCCAGCAGCTCGCCGCGCTCGGCTGGCGGCCGGTGGCGATGCTCGCGGTCAATACCGTGTTCCTCGCCGCGCTGATCCTGAGCGGGCTCCTGATGCTGCGGTGAGCGGGGACCGCGCCGCACGTCAGTTCGAGGACGTGTCATCGGCGGCCCGATCGCGTGTTTTCGCAAGGGTGTCCCCCGGTCGTTTCCGGAATTCCAACCTTCCTCTCCCTGTGGATTGGGACACCCTTTTTTTCTTCATCTCGTGCGCTGATCAGGACGCTACGCGCTGAATTCGCGCCGGTCGAGGGAGCGGTTTCTCGAAACGGCTACCGACCGAGGAGTTCGGCGATCAGCTCCTCGGCGCGGGGCCGGCCGCGAATAGTCGAAGCTTGTGCATCGGATCAGCTCCGCGACGAGGTCGGAGCGTCGCGCAAGGCGCCGACCTTGGGCTCGATCGGTTCGGCCGGGGCAGGTTTGCCGCGCCGCCAAGCGTGGAAGCGCCCGACCCATTCGAGCAGCTTCCGCGGCGCGTGCGCCCGTTTCCATTCGCCGGCGGCGTACTTGTTGGCCTCGGCAAGCGTCGGGTAGATGTGGATCGTGCCGAGGATCTTGTTGAGTCCGAGGCCGTGCCGCATCGCGATCACGTATTCGGCGAGCAGGTCGCCGGCGTGCTCGCCGACGATCGTCACGCCGAGGATCCGGTCCTTGCCGGGCACGGTGAGGACTTTCACGAAGCCGTGCGCCTCGCCGTCGGCGATCGCGCGGTCCAGATCCGCGATGTCGAAGCGCGTGACTTCAAGCGGGATGTTGCGTTCGCGGGCCTCCTGCTCGTTGAGGCCGACGCGGGCGACCTCGGGATCGACGAAGGTCGACCATGGCACGGCCGAGTAGTCGGCGCGGAATTTCTTGAACGGCGCGAACAGGGCGTTCACCGACGCATACCAGGCCTGATGGGCCGCGGTGTGCGTGAATTGATACGGGCCGGCGACGTCGCCCGCGGCGTAGATGTTCGGATAGATCGTCTGCAGGAACTCGTTGACCTCGACCGTCTGCCCGGTCGGGATGCCGAGCTCCTCCAGGCCGTAGCCCTTGAGCTTCGCGGCGCGGCCGACCGCGACCAGCAGCACGTCGAAGGGGATGCGGACTTCGTGGCCGTCGTGCTCAGCGACGAGGATCTTCTCGCCGTCCTCGACGACGAAGTGCCGCATCTTGTGCCCGGTCCGCAGGTCGATGCCCTCGGCGTGAAAGCGCTGCATGACGAGCTCGGAAACTTCCGCGTCCTCGCGCGGCATGATGCGCTCGCCGCGCAGGACCATCGTCACCGCGGCACCGAAGCGCGCGAAGGTCTGCGCGAGCTCCGAACCGATCGGCCCGCCGCCGAGCACGAGGAGCCGCCGCGGCAATTCGCGCAGGTTCCAGATCGTGTCCGAAGTGTAGTAGCCGACGTCCTCGATGCCCGGAATCGGCGGCACGGCGGGGCGCGCGCCGGCCGCGATGATGATGCTGCGTGTCGTGAGCCGCTGCTGCCCGCCGTCGTTGCGCGCGATGTCGACCTCCCACGGCGAGACGATCTTCGCCCGACCCTCGATCACCTCGACGCCGAGGCCGGTGTAGCGCTCGACTGAGTCGTGCGGCTCGACGGTGCGGATAATCGCATGCACGCGCTCCATCACGTCGGCGAAGTCGAAATCCGCCCGCGCGTCGCGAATGCCGAATTCCTTCGCGCGGCGGATGTGCGACAGCAGCTTCGCCGAGCGGATCAGCGCCTTCGACGGCACGCAGCCGGTATTGAGGCAGTCGCCGCCCATCTTGTGCTTTTCGACCAGCGTCACCTTCGCCTTCACCGCGGCGGCGATGTAGCTGCTGACGAGCCCGGCCGCGCCGGCGCCGATCACGACGAGGTTGCGGTCGAAGTGGGACGGGCGCTTCCAGCCGGCGTAGACCTTGCGCGCGCGGGCCGCCTCGACGAGCTTGCGCGCGACGAGCGGGAACACGCCCAGCAGCGCGAACGAGGCGAGCAGCCCCGGCGACAGGATGCCGGCCAGCGAGTCGATCTGCGCGAGCCGCGTGCCGGCGTTCACATACACGAGGGTGCCGGCGAGCATGCCGACCTGGCTGACCCAGTAGAAGGTCCACGTGCGGATCGGCGTCAGGCCCATCAGGAGATTGATGACGAAGAAGGGGAAGGCCGGCACGAGACGCAGCGTGAAGAGATAGAAGCCGCCGTCCTTCGCGACGCCGGCGTTGATTGCCGCAAGGCGGTCGCCGAAGCGCGATTGCACCATGTCGCGCAGCACGAAGCGCGAGACGAGGAAAGCCAGCGTCGCGCCGATCGTCGAGGCGAAGGAGACGATCAGCGTGCCCCAGCCCAGGCCGAAGATCGCGCCGGCGACGAGCGTCATGACCGCGGCGCCGGGCAGCGACAGGCCGGTGACGGCGACGTACAGCGCGAAGAAGCCGAGCGCCGCAGCTACCGGCCGCGCTTCCCGCCAGGCCTCGATCGCGGCCTGCTGGCTCTTGAAGACGTCGAGGTTGAAATAGTGGTCGAGATCGAACAGGAAGAACAGCGCGATCGCGAGGACGATGGCGGCGAGGAGGGCGAGTCGGCTGGTTTTCATTGTTTGAACCCGGTCGGATGAAGGGCGGCGCAAACGTGCGCAGTGCTTGGTCGTCGGTGGCGGCCATGAACTTACAGTCGGGGCGAAAGGTCTGCGTTCTGCCGGCCGGCAGCCGGTTCGGTCGGGCCCGCTTGAACCAGGCGTGCAGCCGCCGCCGGCGGCGTGTCGGCGGCTGCGATCGCAGACGGCTTGAAACGCGGGCGTTACTCGGCGACGACGAGCTTGTAGTCCGGCGTCGGATTGAGCGGGCAGGAATATACGTACTCGCCGGGCTCGAGCGCGATCGCGTAGTCCTGCGTCTTGCCCTCGGTCAGGCCGCCCCCCGACACGCTGGGTAGCCGCGCCCGGGCGACCAGGCCGTCACCGCGTAGCCAGAAGCCGAGTTCGTAGGGCACGTTGCGATTGCTGACACGGAAGATATACGCGCCGGGCTTGAGTCGGAGCACCTTCGCCTCGGCCAGACGCTGCGCGCCGGTGCGCGCATTGATGGCCTCGCAATCGGCCGATTTGCGGCTCCGGAAACCGCGGTTCGTGCCATTTTCGCTTTCGAGGAACTGGCATGCGACCTGGGTCAACTCGATGACTTGTGGGGCTGCGCAGGCTGCGCCGGGAGGCGTGGCCAGCAGCGCGAGGAACAGGGCAGATCGGGAATTCATCGTCATCTCCTTGGCGTTCGCGGCAGCGCGCCGCGCATTGCGACACGCGCACCACTGCACGGGTGCGCGTCAAAGCCCGAACCGGGGTCGGAGCCTGCCGCCGAGCCAGGTGCCGGGCAGCACCGCGGCGAGCCACAGCCAGCCGTGAACGCTGGTCGAGGCCACGCCCGAGAGCAGCGCGCCGACGGTGCAGCCGAAGCCGATGCGCGCGCCGTAGCCCATCAGCACCCCGCCGAGCACCGCGGCGAGCATTGTGCCTGGGCGCCGGTCGAAGCGCAGTGTCCAGCGGCCCGCGGCGAGCGCGGCGCCGCCCGCCCCGAGCACGAGCCCGATGTCCATGAGGGAGGTGACGTCGTCGAGCACCCCGCGCGCGAGCGCGGCGGACTGGAAGGGGGCCTGCCAGAACGCCGCGCCGGCCGGATCCCAACCGACCCAGGTCGCCGCCTTGGCGCCCCACAATGCGTAGGCCCACGTGATCGTCCACGGATGGCCGGCGAGCAGCAGGGTCGCAAGGTTGAGCAAGGCCAGGGCGACCAGTGCCGGCCCCATGCGTGAAATGCCATGCTTCTCGTGATCCGCCGCAGGTTGCTGCCGCCGGCCCGCCCACACCCAGAGCGCCCCGATGACGCCCAGTTGGAACACGGCGCTCGGCAGCCAGCCGAAGCGCTCGCCGAGCACGATCGGCTCGGCCGCGGGCAGCGCCGCCCACCAGCCCATATGCAGGCTCGCCACGAACGATCCGGCGCAGAAGAAGACGATCACGACGAGCATGCGGCCGTTGCCGCCGCCGAGGCTGAAGAGCGTCCCGGAGCCGCAACCGCCGGCCAGCTGCATGCCGACGCCGAAGAGCAGCGCGCCGGCGGCGACCTGCAGCGCGACCGGCGCGGCGGCCGGGCCGAGCGGCTGGCCGAACAGTTCGCCCTGCGCAAGTGCGGGCGCGAGGGCGAGCGTCGTCAGGCCGAGCAGCGCCAGCGGCGCGCGCAGCGCGCGCCGATCACGGTCGATGACGAAGCGCCGCAGACTGCCGGTGAAGCCGAACTCGCTGCGCAGCAGCACCGCGCCGATCGCCACTCCAACCGCATACAGCGCGAGGTGGCGCGGCCCGCTTGCGGCATACGCCGCGGCGCCGACCGCCGCCGCGAGCGCGATCCAGGCGAGCGCTCCGCCGAGGCGCGCTGCGGCCGGGGCCGACGCGGCGTTATTGGCTGACGTCATTGGCTGGCGTCATGGCCGATCGCTTCGAAGATCGGATCGAGCTCGCGCGCGAGCGCGTCGAGCCGCTCGCTGCCGTAGGGGCCGAACACGCTCGTCGGCGTGCGCCACGACAGCGTCGCCGTGCCATCGGCATTTTCCGTCACGTAGTAACGCAGCGGCGCCTCGATGCCGGCCGGCACGCTCGCTTCGAGCATCCGCACCGCGTAGTCGTTGCGGAACACCATCACGACCGAGTTGCCCGGAATCTTGACGCCGCGCGCGGCGGCGCCGCGGCTCGCGCTCGCGGCCGCGACGACCGCGAGGCCGTGCTTTTCGACCGCGCGTTCGAGCCGTTCCTGCAGCGCCGGGAACGAATGCGACGTGGCGATCGTGCGCAGCCCGTTGGTCGGTGCAGCGCCGGCCAACGGTGCCAGCAGCGATGCCAGAGCGGCAAGCACGATCACGACGGCGCGGAACCTGGCGTTTGGGAATCTCTGCATGACGTCTCCCGAAGATGGAAAGACGGAACCGGGCGCGGCGCGTCCGGTTCCGTTTGTTCAGGGGGACGGATCGAGTAACGTGGACAATCCGTCGCTCACTCCAGGCGCTCCGGGCCGGGGTGATCGGTCGTGAATTGGTGGCGCAGCCACGCGTCCGACAGCGGAGCGGTCGACCCATCGATGTCGATCGGTCCGGTCCGGCCGGCGACGCCGTCGCCGCGCGCGACGACGAGCGTATCACCGGCGAATTGGCGCCGCAGCCAGGCTTCGGCATAGGCGTGGCCGACGCCGTCCGGATCGCGTGCGCCTCGCGCCGCCGCTACGGCGGGCCGGGCGGCGGGATCCCGATGGTCCGCACTGAACTGCCGCTGCAGCCACGTGGCCGAGTCGGCGGCGCCTGCAGTCGTCGGCGCCAGTAGCGCGGCACTGATGGCGGCTGCGATCAAGCTGCTAGGGTATGTTTTCATGGTCGAATCCTCCTGCGGGGATGGCGGGGGCGAGCGCTCTCGTAATCATTAGTCGGCCGGGGCCGCCAACCCTTACAAGGGCGATCGGCCCGAGACGGTGGCCCCGTCGAGGCCGAGACATGGGGGTAGCACGCAGAGATCGCCGATTTCGCCATCCGGCGTGGCCGGGATGCGCTCCGCCGCTTGGCCGAAGCGATTGCACCACAGCACACGAAGGCCGAAAGCCTTCGCCGAATAGGCGTCCCACGCATTCGAAGAAAGGAAGCAGATGTCTGCGGGCGCGCCCGTTCCGCCGCCTGTCAATCCACGGTCGGCGGGACGCCGGGCGCCGGGATACTCGTTCAGCGCGGATCGACCCAGCGGCGTGGCGCGAATTTCTCGTCGAGCTCGGTGTGGAAGAGGTGGTTCGATTGGTGGCCGATCCGCTCGACCGCATAGGCGACGACCCTGCGGCAGTCCTCGTCGGTCAGCCCGCTCGGCCGGCAGATCCGGCTGTGCAGCCCGGCGAACGCCTCGATGCCGACATTGCGCACGCCGGCGACAACGTCGGCTTCGACGAAGCAGTGGCCGGATGGCGCACGGCCGGTCAACGCGTCGCCGACATAGAGCGCGGCGTGCGACCACGTCGATTGCGTCAGGTACTTGATCGCCGTGCTGATCCGCGAAGACCCCTCGATCAGCAGCACGTCGCCGGGGGCGCAGAGTGGCAGGGAGGTCGTCGGCCGGCGTCGGCTGGGCGACGTTGTGGACATGACCGGCGTGGCTCAAAGCGCGTCCGAGCCAGCGACCGACGCGGTCGAACAGGAATCCCATCGCCCGCCCCTCGAAACGGCAGGCGTGCGACTCAGGAGCCGTCGCCGGCGCGCCCCTCGCTCAGCCGCCTTGCCGCCTTGCGCAGGAAACCCAAATGCTTGCCGTAGTTCGTGCAGCCGATGCACATCATGCGGTGGTACTTCAGCGCGAGCCGCTCGCGCAACGTGAGCTCCCGCTCGTGCGCCTCGGACATCAGGCGCGTCGCCTGCGTGCAGTTCATCATGACATGGCCCCCTTCATGAACCAGCGGTTTTCGAGGCATTCGCGCAGGCCCAGGCGCGCGCGGTGCAGGATCACCCAGCAGTTGTTGCTCGTGATGCCGAGCTGCCGGCAGATCTCGGCCGTCTCCAGCTCCAGGAACTCCCGCATCATGTAGACGCGGGCGATCTGCTCGGGCAGGTCGTTCAGGCAGGCCTCGAACACTGCCCAGAACTCCTGTTGCGACAGCGACGCTTCCGGATCGGCCCAGGTCGCCGGGCGGTCCTCCAGGTTCCAGAAGCCGCGCGCGTCGAACAGCGCGTCGAAATCCTCGAGATCGCCGTCGACGGCGGCGACGAGGTCCGAGCCACAGACCTCGCGCGACGCGCGGCGGATGTGATCGACGATCTTGTTGCGCAGGATCGCGAACATCCAGGTCTTGAAGGCGGCCCGCCCGGCAAAGTTCGCGGCGCCGCTGATCGCCGCGATCAGCGCCTCCTGCACCATGTCTTCGGCCGCACCCGCGTCGCGCAGCTGCAGCTGCGCAAAGCGCAGCATGTCGCGGCGGATCGCCAGGATCGACGGGTCGTCCCACAGAATTGCGCCGGCTTCGTGCGCGCTGTCGCTCATCGTTCATTCCTCCTGCATGCTCTGACGGTGCCGAGTGCGGCACTGTAGCTCGACACGAGGTAGGGCACGAGGAAATTCAGCAGGCTGCGCAGCCAGTCGACGCGTTCGCCCGCAAAGATCGCAGGCCCCTGATTGACGAGGTTCAGCATGGCGCCGACGACGAGCGAGACCTTCAGCGCCGCGCGGGCGATGCCGGGACTGCAGGCGGCGCGAAGCAGCGCCGGCGCCCGCGTCATATCGGGGCGTCCTGGGGCAGGCTCTCGAGCATCTGCTGCAGCGGCAGGCGGGCGGCGGCCGATTGCACGACGCGCGCGATCAGCGCGACGTCCGCTTCCGGCTGCAACGCGTGGGCGTCGCCGCGGCCGCCCGTCGGCTCGACGCCGAGGCGCCCGGAAGCGTCGGCGGTAACGCGGTACTCGCCGCCGCACGCACGGCAGTACACGAGCTCGCCTGGCGCGCTCGCGCGCGCGAGCACGAGCGTCGGGCCGCACATCATGCACGTCTGCAAGGGGATGCCCGCATCGCTGTGGCCGGCGATGTGCTCGAGCGCCCCGGTGTCGGCGAGCGACAGAAAGCGCGCACCGAACTCGGCGTCGAACTGCCCGCCCAGACCGGCGGCGACGACGTCGAGCGCCGCATCGATCGGCATCGCGGTGCGGTACGGCCGGGTGCTCGTCATCGCGTCGAACGCGTCGCAGATCGCGACGATGCGGGCGTCGAGCGGCAGCGCGGCGTCGGCGAGCCCGAGCGGATAGCCGCGACCGTCGGGCCGTTCGTGATGCAGCGCCACGGCCGGGCGCACCAGCGGCGCGAACGGATGGGCGGCGAGCAGCCTCACCCCGACTTCCGGATGGGTGCGGACCGTCGCAAACTCGCCGGCGTCGAGCGCGCCGGGCTTTCTCAGGATCGCGTCGGGAAGGCAGATCTTGCCGAGGTCGTGCAGAAAACCGCCGACGGCCACGCGCGCGACCTCCGCGCTGGCGAGCTGCGCGTGCGACGCGAGCAATTCGGCGTAGCGCGAGACGCGCCACAGGTGCCCGCCGGTGTAAGGGTCGCGCGCCTCGACCATCCACGCCATCACGAGCAGGCTGGCGAGCAGCTCGTGGTCGCGTTCGCCGCACGACGCCGGTCCCAGCAATTTTCCGATCGCGCTGCGCAGGTTCATGTCGGTCTCCTCTCCCATTGGTCGCGCCAGGGGCGGCCGGCCTTACGGAACGCGATGCGCTAAGCGGCGTCCTCGAGCGCGGCGACCAGCCGCTCGACCGACACCGGCACGTAGCCGGTGATCTCCAGCTCGCGGTCCTCGAACACGTCCTCGGCCGGGCGTGTAGCCCAGCGCGCCGCGATCACGGCGTCGCGATGCCGCAACAGGCCTTCGATCCATGGCCGGTAGAGGCGCAGCATCGCACCCAGCCACCGGTTCGCCGGCCACGACGGCCACGCGTGGTCGATGTCGAAACGCCCGAGCATGCGGATCACGTCCTCGGCCGGATACCAGCTCTCGCCGGTGACCCAGCGGTTGCACGCGAACAGGCCGATCGGCTCGCCCCACGCATCCATCGAGATCGCAACGAGGTGGCTGATCGCGTCGTCGCCCGCGGGCCAGGGCTCGGTCGCCTGCGGGAACGCGAGCGGCGCCGCCCCCTCGGGCATGCCGCCGGCACGCAGGAAGGTATGGAAGTGGCCGTGTTCGGCGTCGCCCCGGTGCGCGTGGTAGTAGTACTGCGCGTGCGTGTCGGCGTCGAACACGTCATCGCGCGGGTAGTGCGCCATCTCGACGAACTCGCCCTGATCGCGCAGCACCTCGCCGACGACGTTGAGGCCCACCTTCGCGAGCACGCGACGGCACTCGAGCACCTCCCTGCCCGCGTCGCGCAGTCGGCGCCGGGTCGGCAGGTCGAGTTCCCGGAGGGCCGGCAGGAAGCCGGACAGCTCGGGCGGAGCGAGCGGGTCGGCGGACGCTTCGGCCGCGGAGGGGGCGGCCACCGGCGCGGAGCCGGTGGCGGTGGTCATCATTTCGCGGCGCATGGATTCTTCGCGGCACAGGGATTCTTCGCGGCGCACGGGTTCTTTGCCGCGCAGGGATTCTTTTTCGCGTGTTCCTTGTAGCCCTTCTGCTCCTCTTCCATGTAGGCGACCAGAGCCGCGAGATCCTTCGATTTCCAGTCGAGCGCCTTGCCGGCCATCGGTGTCGTGATGCACAGCTGCACCATCTCGTCTAGATGGATCTGCTTCATGCCGTAGGTGCCCTGAGCCATTTCGACCTTGTGCGGGTAGGGCTGGGTGAAGCTCGCCTGGTAGCCGGCGTAGTCGGTGTGGCAGGTCGCACAGGACGAGTTGTTTGTCGACAGGCTCTTGTCGGAGAAGAGTTTCTTGCCGGCAGCGACCAGTTCGGCGCGATCGCCCTTGTAAGGCTTGTACCCCGCCGGACGCTGGATGGCCTTCGCGGCGCACGGGTTCTTCGCAGCGCACGGGTTCTTTGCGGCGCACGGGTTCTTTGCGGCGCACGGATTTGCCGCGCAGGGATTCGCGGCGCGCGTCGCCTGGCTTCCCGCTGCACAAGGATTGCCGGCTGCGAACGCCGCGAGCGGCAGGCCCAGCGCGGCGCTGACGAGACCGGCGGAGATCATCGCGGCGACGGTGCGACCGGTACGACACGTATCGGCGTGGTTCATGGAAACATCCCTCCATCACTAGTAGTTTTTTGGCACGACAAACCGTCCGCCGACGCGGATGGTCATGAGCATTCGTCGTGTCCCGCGGCGGATCCTTACGGCCGGGACACATTTTTTGCGCTTTCCCGCGCGCCGGACGCCGATCCGATGTAAGGACAGCTGCGCCACAACGACTAATCAGGAGGATGGGGATCGGATGAATGGACGGAGGCAGCGATGAAGCACGCGCATTTCCGGCATCTTGCCGTCGCGCTGATCACCCTCGCGGTGTCGGCGTCGGGATGGGCGATCGAACGCAACGGTTTCCGCCTCGACGGTGCTGCCGTCCCGGTCGACGAGATTCTTCCGGGCGGCCCGCCGCGCAACGGCATCCCGGCGATCGACCGCCCGCGCTTCGTGCCTGCGGCGCGTGCCGGCCACGTCAAGCCCGAAGACCGCGTGCTCGGCGTCGTGCGCGGGAAGACTGCGCGCGCCTATCCGATCGCGATCCTGAACTGGCACGAGGTCGTCAACGACCGCTTCGGCGACGAGGCGATCGTCGTCACCTTCTGCCCGCTGTGCGGCACCGGCATGGCCTTCGCGGCACGCGTCGCCGGGCGTGATCTCTCGTTCGGCGTCTCGGGCCTGCTCTACAACAGCGATGTGCTGCTCTACGACCGGCAGACCGAGTCGCTGTGGTCGCAGATCATGGCGCAGGCGGTCACCGGGCCGATGCGCGGGCAGCGCCTGACCTTCCTGCCGACCGCGCACACGACCTGGGCCGAGTGGCGCGCGCGCCATCCGGCGACCGAAGTCCTGTCCGAGGAAACCGGCTACGGCCGCGACTATGCGCGCGACCCCTACGCCGGCTACCGCGACAGCCCCGACCTGATATTTCCCGTCGCGACGCAGGACAAGCGCCTGCATCCGAAGGAACAGGTGATCGGCCTCGCGCTCGGCGGCGAGCACAAGGCCTACCCGTTCTCGGCCCTGGCGCGGGTCGGGCGGCGTGCCGTCGAGGACCGCGTCGGCGGCCAGGCGATCCGCGTCGAGTTCGATCCCGAGGCACGTACCGGGCGGGTGCTCGACGCCGACGGGCGCGAGCTGCCCAGCGTGATCGCGTTCTGGTTCGCCTGGCTCGCTTTTCATCCGCAGACCGCGCTCTACGAGGGCAAATGAGGAGCGCGCCGCAGCCCTTTCCGAACCGCTTGACACCGTAGTCGACTACGGAAGTAAGCTTGGTCATGCACGAAGATCGTCAGGAACGGAAGGAGTTTGAGGCCGTGAAAACCCGCAACTTGCTGCGAACCGGCATCACCGGCTCGGTAGTCGCCGCGGTGTGCTGCGCGACGCCGGTTCTCGTGATCCTCCTTGGGGCCGTCGGACTCTCTGCATGGGTCGGCTGGCTCGATTACGTGCTGATACCGGCGCTCATTGCGTTCGTCGGTCTCACGATCTATGCACTGCGGCGGCAGCGGAGGGAGCGCGCCTTTTGCGAGCCTGAAACCGAACCCGGGCCGGACTGGAAAAAGGGAGCTTCAAATGAGTGACTGGCCCGCAGCGTGTGCCCAGCAAACGACCGACGGCCCGCAGCGCATCGCGATAATCGGCAGCGGCGGTGCCGCGACGGCGGCGGCACTGAAGGCTGCCGAGCGCGGCGCGGCCGTGACGCTCATCGAATGCGGAGTGATCGGCGGCACCTGCGTCAATGTCGGCTGCATTCCTTCGAAGATCCTGATCCGTGCGGCCCACATTGCCCACCTGCGGCGGGAGAGTCCGTTCGACGCGGGCATCGCGGCGGCCGCGCCGGCGATCCGACGCGAGCGTCTTCTCGCGCAACAGCAGGCGCGTGTCGATGCGCTGCGTCGCGCGAAGTACGAAGACCTTCTCGGCAATCATCCGGCCATCACGCTGCTGCGCGGCGAGGCCGCCTTCGATGGGCCTCGCCGCCTCGCCGTGCGCCTCGCGGACGGGGCCGAGCGCACCGTCGCGTTCGACCGCTGCCTCGTCGCGACCGGTGCGCGGCCGGAGTTGCCGCCGATCGCGGGCCTCAAGGACACCCCGTTCTGGACCTCGGACGAGGCGCTCGCGGGCCGTGAACTTCCCGGACGGCTGGCCGTGATCGGCTCGTCCGTCGTCGCGGTCGAACTGGCGCAGGCCTTCGCGCGACTGGGCTGCAAGGTGACGATCCTCGCACGCCACACCCTGTTTCACCGCGAGGATCCCGCGATCGGCGAGGCCATCACCAGGGCCTTCCGCGCCGAAGGCATCGAGGTGCTCGAGCATACCGAGGCGAGCCATGTCGCCCATGGCGCGGGCGGGTTTGTCCTGACGACGGGGCAGGGCACGCTGCAGGCGGACAAGCTGCTCGTCGCGACCGGGCGCGCGCCGAACACCGCGGCCTTGAATCTCGAGGCCGCCGAGGTCGCCGTCGACGCGCGCGGCGCGATCGTCGTCGACCGGTCGATGCGCACGACCTCGCCTTACGTCTTCGCGGCCGGCGACTGCACCGACCAACCGCAATTCGTCTATGTTGCGGCTGCCGCCGGCACGCGCGCGGCGATCAACATGACGGGCGGCAAGGCGGCGCTCGACTTGAGCACCATGCCGGCGGTAGTGTTCACGGACCCTCAGGTCGCGACGGTGGGGCTCACCGAGGCCGCCGCGCGCGAATGCGGCATCGAGTCCGAGAGCCGCGTGCTCGCCCTTGATCAGGTGCCGCGCGCGCTGGTCAACTTCGATACCCGGGGCTTCATCAAGCTCGTCGCCGACGCCGAATCGGGCTGCCTGATCGGCGTCCAGGCCGTCGCGCCCGAGGCGGGCGAGCTGATCCAGAGCGCGGCGCTGGCGATCCGCCACCGGATGACGGTCGAGGATCTTGCCGACCAGCTGTTTCCTTACCTGACGATGGTCGAGGGCCTGAAGCTCGCGGCGCAGGCATTCACGAAGGACGTCGCGGAGCTCTCGTGCTGTGCCGGATAGGTATCGCGTGACTCCGCGCAACGTGGCAAAGGAGATGACGGCGTGGATATCGTCCGCGCCGACGCCCCGATGGCCGTCCGACCCGACCAATATGCTTTTCGAACCCACTGTGACCCGACAATGAAACCCAGCTCCCGCATCCCGACCGACCCCCGGCACCGCTTTCCCTGGTACGCGCGCCTGGTGTTCGCCAACCAGCGCCGCCGCTACGGGCGCGAGCTCGAGCCGGCGCGCCTGTGGGCGCGCACGCCGAAGGTCTTTGCCGCGCTGTCGCTGCTCTACGGGGCGCTCGACCGCCGGCGCTCGCCGATCGAGCCCGCGCTGCGCTCGCTCCTCACGGTGCGGGTGTCGCAGATCAACTGGTGCGCCTTCTGTGTGGATATCAATTCGGCGACCGGCCTCAAGCGCGGCGTGAGCGAAGAGCAGCTTGCCGCGCTCGCGAACTTCGAGCAATCGCCCCTTTTCGATACCCGCCAGAAGGCGGCGCTTGCCTATGCCGAGGCGATGACGCGCAGCGACGCCGGCGTCGACGACGCGCTCATGGCGCGGCTGAGATCCCATTTCAGCGATGACGAAATCATCGAGCTGACGGCGCTCGTCGCCTTCCAGAACATGTCGAGCAAGTTCAACGCGGCGCTCGCCGTCGCGCCTCAGGGCTTTTGCCGAACCGGGACGCGGTCCGGCGAGGCCGAGTCGAAAAGCCCGCCCGATCCGGCGTCGACGCATGCGGGCTAGGTGCTTGACCGCAATGGCCGTCCTCGTCGCCGTCGGCGGCGCGATGATCGCCACAGCGGGCGAACCGTGGCTGCCGGCGGTGGCGGAGATTCCCGCCGGCGCCTTCGTCGCCGACACCCGTCATCGCGATCCTGACATGGACCGGACGACCTGGGCCTCCTACAGCTTCGTCCACTGGTCACGATGAAACGCGCGGACCGCCCGATGCGTCGATCCGCCGGGCGGCGTACGATTTCGCGACGAATGCGGCTTCGGGCCGATCATCGAACGAGGGAGCAGCCTTGAGCACCTTGCCGCCACAGCCTCTGCCGCACCGGCTCCCGCTCGCGCGCCAGCATCCGCGCCTCTTCCGGCTGTGGGTCGGAGCGATGATCGCGGCCTGGGCGGTGGTCTTCGCCGTCGTCTTGCGCCTGATCAATACGGTCGATTTCGGGCCCGTCGGGCTGCCCGCAACGGTGGCGACCCGCTTCGCGGTGGAGACCGTGGTGTTTACCGCCCTCGCGTACGCTGCCATCCGCAGCCTGCCGCTGGGCCGCAAGCCCGGCCTGCGCGCGACCACTGCGCTGGGGTTGTGGGTCGCCCTCGTCGTGCTGAGCGATTGTCTCTCGCGCCTCGAGTACGGCGTGCTTGAGACGATGCTGGCCACGCTGCGCGAGGCGATGGGGCCGGTCGCGATCGTCCTCGCGATGCTCGCCTACATGTTGGCGCTGGCGCTGCCCTTCGTGCCCGGCGTCGAGATCGGCCTGATGATCATCATGTTGTTCGGCGCTCCCGGGGCGATGGCGGTCTACGCGGCCACGATCGCGGGGCTGGGCCTCGCGTTCGCCGCGGGCCGCCTGATCCCGGCGCGCATCTTCGTGCGCCTCCTGCAACGCGTCGGAGTCGCCGTCCCCGACGAGCCGCTCGACGCGGCGGTGCGTCGCTTGGTGGCCGGCGGGAGCGCGGGCGCGGGGCGATGGGTGAGGGTGGTCGCGCGGCTCCTCGCCTATCGCTACCTGACCCTTGCGGTCGCCTTCAACCTGCCGGGCAATTCGGTGCTCGGCGGCGGCGGGGGCATCGCTCTGCTGTGCGGTGCGAGCCGGCAGTTCGCGTGGCACTGGTTCGTGCTGACGGTGGTGGTCGCGACCGCGCCGGTGCCGCTGCTCGTGGTCGCCGGCGGGCTCGACGTCCGTGACCTTGTACACCTGCACGACTTCGTACAGGACATGATCGGAAGACTCGTCGCCGCGTGGTGGTGAGGGCAGACCGGACTTGCGAGATCGCGTGCTCGGCGCGACCGTCGGCGGAGGATCGGCGCGTCGGCGACACCCCTAGCGTCGCGAGGACGCGGCGGCGCTCAGATCCTGCTGCGACTCGTACAGCACATAGCCCGAGCGTTCGGCCTGCCGCAGGGCCTCGCCGATGGCCGCGCGCCCCTTGGTGAAGCCCGTGTCCCGCAGCGTCGCGCGGTAGAACTCGGCGTAGAAGGCGTCGGGCTCGACCCGGATGCGCGCGACGAGGGCGGCCGCTCTGGCCGCACGCGGGCGGTCGTAGCCGTAGCGACGCGCCTCGTCGGGCAGGATGCGGGTGTCGGAGCGCTCCTCGGAAAGGTCCAGGCTCACGTCGCGGGCGATAAGGTGGCGCTCGACCGTCTCGGGGAGCAGGGCGCCGTCGCGGCCGGCCTGGCCGATCTCGACGATGACCTGCGGCGTGACGTAGGTCGGGAAGGCATGGCCGACGCCGCGGCTGGTAATAGTGAGTTCGGCCGTTACCCGGCCCGCGGCGGTCGAAGGCGCCGGGAATTCGATCGCGAGCCCCGCCCTCACCATTTCCGGATCATGGATGCCGCGCCACAGATGGCGCCGGTCGGGCATGTGGCAGGACTGGCAGGTTTGGTTGTCGCGGCCGTAGCGGCTCGTCCGCCACTCCTCATACGTGTTCTCGAGCAGCTTGCCGTTGAGGCTGTAGCCGTCGGGCTCGAACTGGTGGCAGGCGGCGCAGAAGCGCGAGTCTGCGAAGGCCGCGGCGACCTGCCAGCCGTCGTGGGGCATTTTGTCCCCGGTCGCCGGCCCGCTGCCGTCGCGGCGCGCTGGCCCGAAGCGGCCGTGCTCGCGCACGTGGCAGCCGGCGCAGGTGAGGCCGTGAGTGAAGGCGGCGCCGTCGGGGCGCGCGGGTGCGGCCCCGGATGCCGCCAACGTTTGCTGCAGGTCGGCTTCCTGCTCGGCGAGCGGCGCATGACAACGCAGGCACGCCTGATGGTCGTCGACGGCGTCGGCGTCCATCTCCTGCAACTGGCCCACCAGCCCCGGGCCCATCGCCTTGCTGTGCAGTGTCGTCTGCCAGTCCTCGAACTGGGGTGTGTGGCATTGTCCGCACGCGGCGGGGTCGAGGGAGGCCTCCAGCGGACTGAAAGCCGCGGGCGCCGCACCCTGGGGCGCGAGCGGACGCTGCCAGTGCCGTTCGAGAAACGACTGATTATCGACCGGTGGAGCCGCCGCAGGCGAGGGTGGCGAGCGCGGATCGGGGCCGCAGGCGGCGAGTGTGAGCGTCAGTCCCAGAACCACCCACCCGATGACCCCGTGGCCGATCACCATGGCCGATTATTACTTGGCCGCGCAGGGGTTGGCGGCCTTCGCCGCGCACGGATTCTTCGCCGCGCAAGGGTTCTTGGCCTCGCACGGATTGGCGGCCTTCTTCTTCGCGGCGCAGGGATTCTTCGCGGCGCAGGGGTTCTTGGCCGCGCACGGGTTCATCGTCTTCGCCGCGCACGGGTTGGCCGCACAAGGGTTCGCCGCGCCGCCGGCGGCAGCCACCGGCAGTGCCAGTGCGGCGGAGACAAGGGCAACCAGCCCGAGGGATACGGTCTTGCGGGATAGTGTTTTCATCGGAGCTCCTTTATGTCGAGTGAATTGAAGTGAGGGCCTTGCCACGGGGCTCACGTCATATTGCCCTCGCTGCTTAGTCGGAGCACGACGCTGAATCCTTACAACGAATTGCACCGCCGGCATTCGCGACCGTCACCGGAGTCGCCGTCAGCCGGGCCGGGCAGGTGTTCGTCGCGGACTTCTACAATCACCGCATCCAGAAATTCGCTGCCGACGGCGACTTTCTCACGGCCTTCGGCGAGAAGGGAAACGGCGACGGCGAGTTCGAACACCCGATCGCTATCGCGGTCGCCGACGACGGCAGCGTCTTCGCGGCCGGCTTCGGCAATGACCGGGTGACGCGGTGGCGACCGCGCGCCCCGTGAGTGCGCGTGCATGGAGGAAGGCGGACGGGCGCAACCCGCGGTGCCGAGATCGAAGCGGAGCGCCGCGAAATTCCGACAAGCCGGGGCAAGTCTTCCTCGGGGCCGGGCTGATATCGTCGAGGAGTCAGCGCGAGCCGGTATGGCGCCGCAGCCACTCGGCGAAGGCCGCTTCATCGAGTTCGCCGGAGGCGACCGCGAGCATGGCGACGGTCGCCTCGGCCTGCGTCGCGCGCAGGCGATAACCGTTCAGATACAGGAACAGGCCGACACAGAGGAAGGCCGCGCGCTTGTTGCCATCGACAAACGGATGATTCTTCGCCACGCCCACGCCGTACGACGCGGCCAATGCCGCGAAGTTGGGTTCGCCGTAGGCGGTGAGGTTGAGCGGGCGGGCCAGCGCGGAATCGAGCAAGCCCTCGTCACGCATCCCGGAAGCCCCGCCGTGCTCGGCGAGACTTTCATCGTGCAGCAGGATCAGCGCGCGTTTGTCGATCCAGCGCCAGCGAGCCATCGCGCACACGCGCTCACTTGGCCAGTTCGTGGAAGGTGTCGCGGAATTCGCGCATGAACTCGCGGCCTGCGTCCAGTTGCTCGGCAAGGGTCGGATCGTAGGGCGTGATCGTGTAGCCGTCGGGGCTTTCGGTGACGAAAACGGTGTCGCCCTTTTCGAGCTTGAGCCGCGCGAGCATTTCCTTCGGTAGCACGAGCCCCACCGAATTGCCGATCTGGGTCAGTTTGAGCACATGCATGGCGAACCTCGCGAGCCGTTATAACACTTGTAATAATAGGCGCGAATACCGCGTTCCGCATCCTCGCTGCCGCGCCGGTACAGGTCGATGAAACCGTTGTTGGCTCGGCCAGGCCCGCGAAGAGCCCCGAATTTGTGTAAGGATCTCGCGGCTCGTCCGACTATTGGATAACGACGAAGAAAACTGCACTCAAGGAACCTCTCGATGCATCCCACCTTTCCACTGCTCGCCGTCACCGACTTTCCCCGGATTCGCCGCGGAACGGTCGAGACGCTGCAGGTGAATCTCGGCTACCGCTGCAACCAGAGCTGCGTGCATTGCCACGTCAATGCGGGGCCGGCGCGCCGCGAGGAAATGGCCGCCGATACCGCGAATGCGGTGATCGACTTCATCGACGCAAGCCCGACGATCTCGACGCTGGACCTCACGGGCGGCGCCCCGGAGATGAACGCGAACTTCCGCCGCCTGGTGGGCGCGGCGCGCGCGCGCGGCCTGCACGTGCTGGACCGCTGCAACCTGACGATCCTCGAGGAACCCGGATACGAGGACCTGGCACGCTTCCTCGCCGAACAGGGGGTGGATGTCGTCGCCTCGTTGCCGTGCTATCTCGAGGACAACGTCGACAAGCAGCGCGGCAAGGGCGTGTTCGGGGCGAGCATCCGCGGCCTGCAGCGACTCAACGCGCTCGGATACGGTGAGGAGGGCAGCGGGCTCACCCTGAACCTGGTCTACAACCCGCAGGGGCCGATGCTGCCGCCGCCCCAGGAAGCGCTCGAACAGGCCTACCGGCAACATCTCGGCGCGGAGTTCGGCATTCGCTTCAACCGGCTCTTCACGCTCGCGAACATGCCGATCAAGCGCTTCGGCAGCACCCTCGTGTCGACGGGCCAGTTCGACGACTACATGAAGACGCTTCGCGCTGCGCATCGTCCGGACAATCTCGCGGCGGTGATGTGCCGCAGCCTCGTGAGCGTCGACTGGCAGGGCTACCTCTACGACTGCGACTTCAACCAGCAGCTCGACATGCCGATCGGCGACGGCGCCCAT
The DNA here is from genome assembly GCF_017894365.1 of Aromatoleum bremense. Lineage (NCBI taxonomy): Bacteria > Pseudomonadati > Pseudomonadota > Betaproteobacteria > Rhodocyclales > Rhodocyclaceae > Aromatoleum > Aromatoleum bremense. Next base: position 227,997 of record NZ_CP059467.1, on the reverse strand, counting down.
CCGCGCCTGCACATTCGCGACGCGTCCGCCGAGACGCTCGCGGGCCGCGCGATCCGCGTCGCCGACCACTGTTACGGCTGCACGGCGGGGCAGGGGTCGAGCTGCGGTGGAGCGCTGGCCGAGGCGCGCGCCGAAGCGCCCGGCTGCGCCGCGTGACGGTCGGCCGCGACGAATCAAGCCAAGCAAACTCAACCGATCAATACGGGGAGAGCATTACATGCATGAAGTGGTGAAGGACTACTACGGCAATCAGCTGCAGACGAGCGACGACCTGCGCACCACGGCCTGCTGCGACGCAAGCCAGATGCCCGCGTGGCTCAAGCCGCTGCTGGCGAAAGTGCATGCCGAGGTGCTGTCGCGCTATTACGGCTGCGGCCTCGTGTGCCCGCCGCTGCTCGAAGGCTGCCGCGTGCTCGACCTCGGCAGCGGCTCGGGGCGCGACGCGTATGTGCTGTCGCAACTCGTCGGCGAGCGGGGACAGGTCGTCGGCGTCGACATGACCGAGGAGCAGCTCGAGGTCGCCCGCCGCCACCAGGCCTGGCATCGCGAGGTTTTCGGCTTCGCACGCGACAACGTCGAGTTCCGCCTCGGCTACATCGAGCACCTGGACGAGCTGGGTCTCGCGGACGCGAGCTTCGACGTCGTCGTGTCGAACTGCGTCGTCAATCTTTCACCGGACAAGGACGCGGTGCTGCACGAGGTCTTCCGCTTGCTGAAGCCCGGCGGCGAGTTCTACTTCTCCGACATCTACGCGGACCGGCGTGTGCCGGCGCAGGTGCGCAACGATCCGCTGCTCTACGGCGAATGCCTCGGCGGCGCATTGTACTGGGCGGACTTCCTGGCGCTGGCGAAGCGTCATGGTTTCGCCGATCCGCGCCTCGTCGAGGACCGCCCAATTGCGATCACGGACCCGGCGCTGGCCGAACGCGCAGCGGGCATCGGCTTCCACTCGGCGACCTACCGGCTCTTCAAGCTCGACGGCCTCGAGCCGCAATGTGAGGACTACGGCCAGGCGGTGATCTACCGCGGCAGCGTGCCGGCGATGGCGCAGCGTTTCCGGCTCGACAAGCACCACGACATCGAGGCGGATCGCGTCTTTCCGGTGTGCGGCAACACCTGGCGCATGCTGCAGGAGACGCGCTTTCGAGAGCATTTCGAATTCATCGGCAGCTTCGATCAGCACTATGGCCTGTTCGAGGGCTGCGGCAGTGCGATGCCCTTCGACCGCGACACGCAGCCGGGCGCGGCCGGCGCGTGCTGCTGAGGCGCCGGGCCATGATGCGTACGTGGCAATTCGTCATTGCCGCGCTGTCGCTGCTTGGCGTGCTGTTCGCCACGGGGTGCTCGCGCGGGGCGGGCGAGCATCTGGTCGTGACCGGATCGAGCACCATCGCGCCGCTCACGTCGGTGCTCGCCCAGCGCTTCGAGGCCAGCCATCCGGGCGTCAAGATCGACGTGCAGGCCGGCGGCTCCTCGCGGGGCATCGCCGACGTGCGCCAGGGCCTCGCGGACATCGGCATGGTGTCGCGCGCGCCGAAGGCGGACGAAGGCGATCTCGCCGCCGACACGATCGCGCATGACGGCATCGCGATGATCGTGCATCGCGACAATCCGGTCGCGGCGCTCACGCGCGAGCAGATCGTCGCGATCTACACGGGGCGGGTGCGCAGCTGGCACGCGGTAGGCGGCGCCGACGCGCCGATCACGGTGGTGAACAAGGCCGAGGGGCGGTCGACGCTCGAATTGTTCCTCGACCATTTCAAGCTCGACGCCGGTGCGATCCGCGCGGACGTCGTGATCGGCGACAACCAGCAGGGCATCAAGACCGTGGCGGGCAACCCGCAGGCGATCGGCTACGTGTCGATCGGCACGGCCGAATACGAGGCGAGCCGCGGTACGCCGATCCGCGTGCTGCCGCTCGACGGCGTGGAGGCTTCGACCGCCAACGTCGCGGCCGGACGCTTCCCGCTGTCTCGTCCGCTGAACCTCGTCCATCGCGGCGAACTCAGTGGCATCGCGCGAGAATTCGTCGCGTTCGCGCGCTCCGCCGAGGTGCACGATCTTGTCACCGGCCAGTATTTCGTTCCCGTCGCTGGCCGCTGACCGGACGCTGTATCGCGCGCTCGCGCTGAGCGCCGGCGTCGTTGCGACCATCCTCGCGCTGATCCTCGTCTATCTGACGGCGGCCAGTGCATCGCTGCTGTTTGCCGATGCCGGTCTGTGGCAGCTCCGGTGGCTTCCGTCGGCAGGTGCCTACGGCCTGCTGGCGATGCTCGTCGGTTCGGTGGCGGTGAGTGCGCTGGCGCTCCTGATCGCGGTGCCGCCGGGGATCGTGCTCGCGGTGTGGGGGCGCTTCTTTGCGCCGCGTGCTGTCGGCGCGTTCTACCGTGGGATGATGGGCCTGCTCGCGAGCGTGCCCTCGGTGGTGTACGGTTTCTGGGGGCTGGTCGCGCTGGTGCCATGGCTCAACCGCTGGGCGCCGCCCGGCGCGAGCCTCCTGGCCGGGGCACTGATTCTCGCGCTGATGATCCTGCCGATCCTCGTGCTGCAGGCCGACCTCGCGCTCGAGGAGGCGCGCCGCCGGCACCTCGCCGCGGCGATGGCGCTCGGCGCATCGGTGAGCGGCACCGTGCGCCGGATTCTGTTGCCGGCGGCCGCGCCGCAGCTGCTGCCGGCGGTGCTGCTGCAGCTCGGGCGGGCGCTCGGCGAGACGATGGCGGTGCTGATGGTCGCCGGCAATGTCGTGCAATTGCCCGATTCGCTCACGACGCCGATCCGCACCCTCACCGCGAATATCGCACTGGAGATGGCCTACGCGACCGGGGCGCACCAGACCGCCCTGTTCGCGAGCGGCTGGCTGCTGCTGGTGCTCGTCACCGCGCTGATGCTCGCCGCGCGTCATCTCGCGCACCACGTTTCGCCGGAGGGGCGTGATGCGACCTGAGTCCGGTGACCACGTACGGCGGGCCGACCGCTTCCATGCGCGCTGGATGGGAGCGGTGGCCGTCGCAACCATGCTCGTGCCGGGACTCTTGCTGGGGGAGCTGCTCGTCGACGGGCTGCCGGGGTTGTCGCTCGACTTCCTGCTCGATGCGCCGACGGACGCCGGTCGGGCAGGGGGCATCGGCTCGGTCTTCGTGTCGACGCTGTGGGTGCTGGCGGTGTGCCTCGGTGTCGCGCTGCCGCTCGGGCTCGGCTGCGCGCTGTTCCTCGTCGAGCAGGTGCGCCCCGGCAGCCGCATCGGGCAGAGTCTCGACCTCGTTCTGGACGTGCTGGGTGGCGTGCCGTCGATCGTCTTCGGGCTCTTCGGCAACCGGTTCTTCGCGGTCGAACTGGGGCTGGGCTTCTCGATCCTGTCCGGGGGGCTGACACTCGCCTGCATGGTGCTGCCGCTCTTCATCCGCGCCGCCGAGCAGGCCCTGCGCCAATGCCCGATCGGCTATCGCCGCGCGGCCGCCGCGCTCGCCGTGTCGCGCTGGGGCTTCGTGCGCCGCATCCTGCTGCCGGTGGCCGCTCCCGGCATCGCGCTCGGCATCGTGCTCGCGTCGGGCCGGGCGCTCGCGGAAACGGCCGTCCTGCTGTTTACCGCGGGCTACGTCACGCGCTGGCCCGAAAGCTGGCTCGACTCGGGTCGCACGCTGGCCGTGCATATCTATGACTTGGCGATGAACGTATCGGGCGGCGGTGCCAACGCGGCGGCGTCCGCGCTGGTGCTGCTCGCGCTGGGGCTCGTGATTCAGGGCCTCGCCGCTGCGCTCGGCCGGCTTTCCGCAGGAGTGTCACGATGACCGAAGATCGCGTCTTGCCGCCGACGCTGGAACTGGATGACGTCTCCATCCGCTATGGTCGCCATTGGGCGGTGCGCCATGCGAGCCTGCGCGTTGCCTCCGGGGAGCTGATGGCCTTGGTCGGGCCGAGCGGCTGCGGCAAGAGCAGTCTGCTCGCGGCGATCAACCGCATGACCGACTTGCTGTCGGAGTGCACGATCACCGGCGACATCCGCGTCGGCGGCGACTCGGTGCTGGACGCACAGGTTTCCCTGCCGCAGCTGCGCCGCCGGGTCGGCATGGTGTTCCAGCAGCCCAACCCATTCCCGCTGTCGATCGCGGACAACCTGCATTTTCCGCTGCGCGAGCACGGCATCGCACGGCGGGAGCGGCGCGAGCAGATGGTCGAACGCGCGCTGCGCGACGTCGGCCTGTGGACAGAGGTCGCCGGGCGTCTCGACCGTTCCGCGCTGACGCTCTCGGGCGGTCAGCAGCAGCGGCTGTGCATCGCTCGCGCGCTCATCCTTGCCCCCGACGTGCTGCTCCTCGACGAGCCGTGCAGCGCGCTGGATCCGATCGCGACCGCGTCGGTCGAAGCGCTGATCCGCGAGCTCAAGGGCCGGTTCACGATGCTGATGGTCACCCACAACCTCGCCCAGGCAAGGCGCCTGGCCGATTCGGTGTCGGTCTGCTGGGTCGAGGACGGCTGCGGTTGCGTCGTCGAGAGCGGGGGAACCGAACACATCTTCACGACGCCGTCGCACCCGGTCACGCGCGCTTATTGCCAAGGGCTGGCCGGATAGCGCCCGCCGCCTCCGACGGCCAGACCCAAACCCTGCCGCGGATGATTCGTCGAGAGCATTGGGCCGCTCCGGCTATCGCCTGTCCTGCGAACTCCGGCCTGTCGCAGCGCTGCGGGCTGTCGCGAAATGGTAAGTGGCTGTCCCCATTTGGCAACGGAAGTGCCCGAACGCATCCGCATCATTTGTCTGTGATTTCGCGGCATGGTCGGACGTGATGCACTTCTCGACGGCGAATTGCCCGGATCAAAGATCCAGGCCCGGCCGTGCGGATTGCCCGATTGGCGATGGGAGAGTAGGAATGGAGCATCTTTTTCCGAAGGAAGCCGCGCAATTCCTGCGCGATCATTCCGACGCGCTGTTCATCGACTGTCGAAGCGAAATGGAATACCGCTTCGCCGGTCACCCTGTCGGTGCGCAGCAAATTTCCTGGAATGACGGGCCGGGTTGGGAAATAAACCCCCGCTTCGTTCCCGAGGTCGAGAAGATCGCGGATGGCAGGCACGACCGCCCGGTGGTGCTGATCTGCCGGGCCGGAGATCGCTCGGTGGAGGCGGGCGGAGCGTTGGAAGACGCGGGCTTTTCGAACGTCGCCACCGTCATGTACGGCTTCGAGGGGGACGTCGGGCCGAGCCTTCGGCGCGGCGAAGTCAACGGCTGGCGCTTCGACGGTTTGCCGTGGGTCGTCACGGCGTGCGGGAAATGCGGCTCGTAGGGCCGGATCCTTCAGAGCACCGACCCGGCCCGGTGATGGTGATGAACGGCCCCGGCGAGGAGTTCGGCGATCAGCTCTTCCGCCCGGGGCCATTCGCCGAAACCCGCAGCCGGATTCAGATGGCCGACCGCGCCGACGTTTTCGAGGCGGCTTCCCCAGTCGCCGGCGAATTCTGTGACGCGCTCGAGCTTGCCCAGGGGATCGTTGGTGCTTGCGGCGACGATGCTCGGGAAGGGCAGCGGCTTGCGCGGAATCGGCAGCCAGCCGTTGTCGCGCAGCGCGTCGGTCGTCGGATAGCCGGGCGGGAACGGGGATTCGAGATCGGCCGGTGCGGCGAGCAGCGCGCCCAGGATCGGGCGGTCGTGCTGCTGCGCCCAATGCACGGTGATCATCACGCCGGCGCTGTGGGCGACGAGGATCACCGGACCGTCGATGTCGGCGAGCGCGCGATCGAGCGCGGCGACGCGTGCGTCGCGGCTCAGCTTGTCGTGCTCGAGCGGCGGCACCGAGCGGGCGTTCGGGAGTTTCTGTTCGAGCAGCGTCTGCCAGTGCTCCGCGACATGGTCGCGCAGGCCGGGAACGATCAGGATGGTCGGGGTCGTCATCGTCGAGTTTCGAAGTGGTTGGGGTTGGACGAGGTCGGGAAAACTCAGCGTTGCAGCGTCCGGATGCGCTTCAGGTCGTCGGCGTAGTGGCGCTTGCCGACGGCGAACGCGGCGACCGCGCCGAGGGCGGCGAGCGGCACCAGCTGCATCGCTCCCATCAGCTCGATGCGGTCGGCAAGGAGGCCGGTGACGAACGGGCCGGGGGCGAGGCCGAGCAGGTTGTTCGCGAGCGTCAGCGTCGCGAACGCGGTCGCATGGATCGACGGGTGCGTGAGGTTCGCGACCATCGCGCCGGCGGGACCCGTCGTGCCCGCGACCATCGCCATGCCGGCGCCGATCAGTACGAGCTGCGCGGTGCCCGGCGGCATCCGGAAGGCGACGAGCAGCAGCGCGGCCGAGGTCAGCGAGTAGGTGATCGCGATCGTCCATTTGCGCTCCGGCGCCGGGCGGCTCAGGCGGTCGGTGACGATGCCGCAGACGACCATGCCGACGGCGCCGACGAGGATGAAGATGGCGGCGCCGACGCCCGCCTTGTCGGTCGGCAGGGCGTAGTAGCGGTTCAAGAAGCTCGGCAGCCAGGCGAGCATCGCGGCCATGATGAAGAGCTGCAGCCCGCTGCCGACGTAGGCCGCGATCACCGACACCGACGAGAAGAGGCCCGAGAAGATCGTCCGCAGGCCGGGCCGGGCGGCCTGTGCGACCGGCATCGTGCCGTCGGGCGCGCGCAGCCGGCGTTCGCGCACGATCAGCGCATAGAGGACGACGAGCGCGAGCCCGAATGCGGCCATCGCGCCGAACGCCCAGCGCCAGCCGAACTGCGCGGCAATGACGCCGCCGAAGGCCATGCCGATGACCGAGCCCACCGGTCCCCCGGCCATGAACGCGCTGCTCAGCGTCGCGCGCAGGTGCGCCGGGAAGATGCTCAGGATCAACGCGATGCCGACGCTGCCGTAGGCGGCTTCGCCGACGCCGACAAAGAAGCGCGCGGCGAACATCTGGTTGTAGTTCGCGGCGATCGCGCAGCCGAGCGTCGCGAGGCTCCACAGCGCGGCCATCAGCGTGACGCTCCTGACTCGTCCCCAGCGGTCGGCGACGACCGACAGCGGGAAGGTCAGCAGGCCGACGAGCAGCGCGACGATGCTCGACAGCGACCCCAGCTGGGTGTCGGTCAGCGCCCATTCGGCCTTCAGCACCGGGAATACGGCGTTGAGGACCTGGCGCGACATGTAGTCGGACAGCAGCAGTCCGAAGGTCAGCGCGAAGACGATCCACGCATAGGTGCGCGGCGCCGTCGGTGCGGCGGTCGGGGCCTCGGGCAGGGACTCTGCGATATAGACGGCCAATGTTGTCTCCTCTCGTGTGTGGCCGGTCGGGCGCCGCGAGCTGCGACGCCGGCCGGCAATCGTTCTTTTTCGAGTTCATCGGGGCGAGGCGCCGTTCGACGCCTCGCCCTGCTTGCAGGGTAGTCCCCCGCGCGGCGGATTACGCGGCGTGCTGCAGGAAGCCGACCTGGCCGGGTTTGCGGTTCGGCGCAAAGCCGTTCTTCGCCAGGGTCTCGTCGGCGCCTTCGTAGAAGGTGCCGATCTTGTAGATCTCGCGCGCTTCCTTGCCGTTCGCGACCTCGCGGCCGAACTCGCGCGAGATGCGCACCAGTTGTTCGATCTGCTCGACCGAACCCATCTTGCGGTCGCGGCGCTGGGTCCAGATGTTGTCCTCGATGCCGCAGCGCACATGCAGGCCCATCGCAATCGCCATCATGTTGAGCGGCAGCACGTTGAGCATCGAGGTTTCCAGCGTCAGCACCGAGCCGTCGGGGCACGCGCGCACGAAGTTCGCCAGGTTGTAGATGTTCGGCGCGTCGAAGCCGCCGCCGATCGCGACCCAGGTCAGGATCAGCGGCACGTTGCAGACGTTACGCCGCATCATGCGTTCCACCGTCTCGAGCTGCGAGATCGTCGCGAGCTGGAAGTGGGTCTGGATGCCCTTTTCGGACAGGCGGCGGATGTGCTCCTCGACCCAGCCCGGGCCGGCCGGAATCGTCATCTCGCGGTAGGCCTGGTACATCGCCGGATCGGCGAGCGAGGTGCCGGCGACGTCGGCCTCGCACATCTGCTCGACGACGTTCATCTGGTTCGAGTTGATCGCGATCGTCACCTGGTCCGGCGTCGGCTGCAATTCGGCGAGCATGTGGCGGGTATCGTCGGATAGCCACTTTGCCGTGTCGCCATCATCCTCGGGGGCGAACGAGATCGAACCGCCGACCTGCAGGATCATGTCGGGTACGCGGGCGCGGATGCCGGCCAGCAGTTCGTTGAACTTCGACAGGCGCTTCGAGCCCTTGCCGTCGAGTTCGCGCACATGCAGGTGCAGCACGGTGGCGCCGGCGTTGTAGCAGTCGACCGCCTTCTGGATCTGCTCCTCCATCGTCACCGGGATGTCTTCCGGGAAGTCGGACGGCATCCATTCGGGGCCGTAGGGGGCGGCGGTGATGACCAGTTTCTGCTGGTTTTCGGGGAACAGCGAGCCGTCGAGGAAATTCATTTGAGGTGCTCCTTGCAGGGATGGGTTGCGATCGGGGAATTCGAGTCGGGTGCTTCAGGCGCCCGCGCCTTCGAGACCGTAGGGCACGTCGCCGATGATGCCGGCGCGTTCCATCTTGCGGTGGCAGGGCGCGTAGTCCATGACGGCGTAGTGCTGGGTGCTGCGGTTGTCCCAGATCGCCATGCTGTTGGGCTTCCAGCGCCAGCGCACCTGGTACTCGGGGACGAAGGCCTGGCGGATCAGATACTGCATCAGCTCGGCCGCGCCCGGCGCGTAGTCCTGGCCGAAGCGCACGTTGGCCGGCGTGTGGAAGTTGGTGAAGTGGGTCGTGAAGGCATTCACGAACAGCACCTTCTCGCCGGTCTCGGGGTGCACGCGCACCACCGGATGCTCGGGGTCGGGGTACTGGGCTTTCAGCGCGAGGCGCTTGTCGATCGGCATCGCCGCGCCGAAGCTCGCCTCGATGCTGTGGCGGGCGCGCAGCTGGGCGATCTTCGCCTTGACGTCCTCGGGCAGCCGCTCGTACGCGAGCACCATGTTTGCCCACATCGTGTCGCCGCCCACCGGCGGGCACTCCACGCAGCGCAGCACGCAGCCCATCGGCGGGGCTTCGCGCCAGGTGGCGTCGGTGTGCCACGCGTTTTCGTAGCGGTCCATCGGCTGGTCGGGCGACTTGTAGATCTGCACCAGGCCGGGGTAGTCCGGATGGCTGCCGGCGACCGGGTGGTCTTCGAGCTTGCCGAAGCGCTCGGCGAAGGCGACATGCTCGCCGCGGGTGATGTCCTGGTCGCGCAGGAACAGCACCTTGTACTGCAGCAGCAAGGCCTTGATCTCGGCAAAGAGCGCGGCGTCGCGCGAGGCGTCGCCGAGGTTCACGTTGATGAGCTCGGCGCCGATGCTCGCGGTGAGCGGCTCGGCCTTCACCGAATCGTGCAACACGCCCGGCCGCACGATGGCCGGCGCTGCAGGTCTTTCATCTGTCGTCTGGTTCATGAAGCTGTCTCCAGTGGGTCCGTGGGTTTTCGTTATCTCTCTGCGGGACGTCTTCTTTTCTTTTCGATCAGACGATGAACACCGACGAGCCGGTCGTCTTGCCGGCTTCGAGGTCGCGATGCGCCTGCACCGCGTCCTGCAGCGCGTAGCGCTGGTTGATTTCGATCCTGATGCGGCCGGCGGCGACGTGATCGAAGAGTTCGCCGGCGAGCACGTCGCGCTCGGCGGGGTCGGCGATGTAGTCGGCGAGCGCCGGGCGCGTGAGATACAGCGAACCCTTCATCGCGAGCTGCTGCGGGTTGAAGGGCTCGACGGGCCCGGACGTGGTGCCGAAGCACACCATCAGGCCGCGGCGCTTCAGCGAGTCGATCGAGCCGGCGAAGGTGGTCTTGCCGACGCTGTCGAAGACGACGGACACGCCGACGCCGTTCGTGATCTCGCGCACTCGCGCGGCGACGTCCTCGCGGCGGTAGAAGATCACGTGGTCGCAGCCATGGGCGCGCGCGACCGCCGCCTTCTCCTCGCTCGACACCGTGCCGATCACCGTCAGGCCCAGCAGCTTCGCCCATTGGCAGACGATCAGCCCGACGCCGCCGGCCGCGGCATGCAGCAGCACGGTGTCGCCCGCCTGCAGCGGCCAGATGCGGCGCACGAGGTAGGCCGAGGTGAGTCCGCGCATCGTCATCGCCGCGGCGGTTTCACACGAGATCGCGTCGGGAAGCTTGATCAGCGGTGTCGCCGGGATGATGCGCGCGGTGCTGTATGCGCCCAGCGTGTTCACGAAGCCCGTGTACGTCACGCGGTCGCCTTCGGCCACGTTCGTGACGCCTTCGCCGACGGCTTCGACGACTCCCGCGGCTTCGACGCCGAGGCCGTTGGGCAGCGGCACCGGATACAGGCCGGAGCGGAAGTAGGTGTCGGCGAAGTTCAGTCCCACCGCCTCATGACGCAGGCGGACCTGGCCGGGGCCGGGCGCGCCGACCTCGACGGTTTCCCAGCGCATGACTTCCGGGCCGCCGGTCTCATGGATACGAATGGCATTGGTCATGGTGTTCTCCTTGGTGCGGCGCGAAGCTCGGGCCGTGGTTTGTTTGAAGTAAAGCTCTTATTCATCCAGTGCGCGCGCCGGCACGACATTGACGATGCGCGAGAACAGACGGCGGAACTCGGCGTCGGTGTCGCCGCCGAAGCGCGGGTCGCAGTTCTCGGAGAAGGCGGCGTTGATCTCGTCCCAGTCGGCCGGCGTCAGGAAGCGCTGCGCGGCGGGCAGGATCACGCCTTCCTCGCGGCCCATGTGCTCCCAGATGAAGAGCGCGTAGCGGCTCACCGCCTCCTTGACCGCGGCGACGTCGGCCCGGCCGGCGAGATGGCGCTCGACGGTCTCGGCAAGCTCGTCGACGAGCTGGTGGTCGCGCGCGTGCTGGCGCTCGAGCTCGTCGAGCTCGGCGTTGCACTGCGAGGTACGCTCGCGCAGCTTGCGGAAGAGGTACTCCTCTTCCTTCGGGTGGTGCAGCGCGACCGGGAACGCCTTGATGTAGTGGACCATCGCGCGCATCAGCCCGTTGCGTGGCACGTCGCGCGGGTCTTCGTCGCTGCCGAGCAGATGCAGCCAGGCGTGCAGCACCGCGGCGAGCGAGCGGTGCTCGTCGCGGATGATGCCGATCGCCTGCGAGGTCGCGGGCGGGTTCGACGTCGCCGCGACCAGCACCGGCATCCCGGCGTTCACGAGCACCTTCAGCGTCTGCGAGCCGAGCATCATGCCGAGGCTGCTGCGCCGCCCGTGCGACGCCATGTAGATCAGGTCGCAGCCGGCCTCGCGCGCCGCGGCGATGATCGCGCGGTAGGGCGAATCGTTGACCGTCGTCATCGACGCGCACGGCACGCCGAGGGCGCGCGCGGCCGACTCGGCCTTCGCGAGCAGCTCGCGCGCCCGCCCTTCGTAGGCGTACAGGAACTCCGCAGGCGACGTCAGGCGCACCACCTCGGCCTCGCCGGAGAGCGGCGCGGCATGGTTCGGCTGTGCGTGGAAGAACGTGATGCGGGCGCCGAGCGAGCGGGCGAATTCGACCGCGTTGCTGACGGTCTCGGTCGAGAGATCCGTGCCGTCGACGGGAACGAGCAGATGGCGATACATGGCTGGCGGCTCCTGGTGGCGAAGCGATTCAGTGCTCATCGGACGACCCTCTTGCAGCTGCGGAGGTGGGCTGGCTTTGCACAGCCAACCCGTTCGGCGGGCGCGAAGCGGTGCTTCGCGAAACCTGCGCCTCGGAGGGCTGGCTTTGCACAGCCAGCCCGTTCGGCGGGCGCGAAGCGGTGCTTCGCGAAACCCCCGCCTCACCCCCGGTTTCGACGAGGACCCTGCCGTCGACGACCCGGACCGGATAGCGGGCGACCGACAGCGTCGGCGCGACGACGAGGGCGCCGGTCGTCACGTCGTATTTCCACCCGTGGGCGGGGCAGGCGACGACGCGGCCGCACAGCTTTCCGCCGGAAAGCGCCGCGCCGGCGTGGCGGCAGGCGTTCTCGAGCGCATGGACGGTGCCGTCGACGTTGAACAGCGCGACGTCACGATCGCCGGCGCGGACCGCCCGCGAGCTGCCGGGGGCGATACTTTCCAGCGCGCAAACATCGACGAACTGCATCCGTTTCTCCTCGCTTAGGGGGTGACACGGAGGCGATGTTAGAGAGGGGGCCCGGCACTCTTCCCCCTCGAAACAGGGGGGGGAGGGTGGGGCGGCGCGGGCCGTGCCTATAATGGCCGGTAGGCCGCGACGGAGGCCGGGCGCGCGCGGGAGCACCGGATGCTGTGGGCCGGCACTCCGCTCGTGCGCCGACGTCGAATCCAACCGATCGGGATGTCCATGAACACTGCAACAGGCGCCGCGGCGCTGCCGGAACTCGTGCTGATGACGACCCCGCCGCGTGCGCCGCGGCATCTGCTGCTGCGTCCGCGGCTCGGTCTCGACGAGGAACGCTTCCGCGACCGCCAGGTGATCGTCGTGCAGGCGCCGCCGGGCTTCGGCAAGACGTCGCTGCTCGCGCAGTGGCGGCGCGAGCTGCTCGCCGGGGGCGCCGCGGTTGCGTGGATCTCGGCCGACGAGCGCACCGACCCGCAGCGCTTCGTGCGGTGCCTCGTCCATGCGGTGCGTGCCGGCTGCGGCCGGCCCGCATTCGGCCGCACGATCGAGGGGGCGGGCGCGTCGATCGGCGAGCTCGAGGGCGTCACCGCGTGGCTCGCCGAGGTCGCGCAGACCTCGCTCGACCTCGTGCTGATGGTCGACGAGGCCGAGCGACTTTCCGGTGGCGCGCTCGGTCTGCTGTGCTACGTGCTGCACAACGCGCCGCCGAACCTGCGCCTCGTCGTCGCGACGCGCAGCGGCCTCGAAGACGAGGTCGCCGACCTCTGCACCTACGGGCACGGCGCCGTCGCGAACGCCGAGCTGCTGCGTTTCCGCCTCGACGAGACGCTCGACGTCGTGCGCAGCCGCTTCGGCACGAAGGTCGACGCCGACACCGCCGCGCGGCTGCACGAGATGGTCGAAGGCTGGCCGCTCGGCGTGCAGGTCGCGCTCGCCGCGCTCGAGCGCGGCGGCGAGCCGCGCGCGGTCGTCGACGCAATGTCGGCGAGCGCCGGCAACCCGCAGGAACAGCTCGTCGGCCGGCTGCTCGCCGACCTCACGCCCGACGACGCCGAGTTCCTGACGCGCATCGCGACGGTCGACTTGCTGCATCCGGAGCTCTGCGCGGCGCTTACCGGCCTCGACGACGCCGCCGAGCGCCTCGCCCGCCTGATCCGCGACACCCCGATCTTCGTCGTCGGCGACGACCGCGAGTGGTGCCGGCTGCATATGCTCGTGCGCGACGCGCTGCGCGCGCGCCTCGCCGCTTTGCCGGCCGCCGAGCAGGCTGACCTGCACCTCGCCGCGATGCGCTGGCTCGAGCAGCGCGGCATGCTCGAAGAGGCGGCGCGCCACGCGCTCGCGGCCGGGCAGCGCGAAGTCGCCTACGGGCTCGCCGAGCAGTGCCTCTACGACGCCGCCATGCAGGGCAATACCGGCGCGGTGCTCGAATGGGTCGAGCTCGTCCCCGAGGCCGAGCTCGACCGCCGGCCCCGGCTGCGACTGACGGCGGCGTGGGTGCTCGCGCTCAGCGAACGCCACCAGGAGGCCGAGCGCCTCGTCGCCCGCATCCTCGAAGATCCGGCGATCGACGACGGGCTGCGCTACGAATGCGCGCTGATCGGCAGCGGCGCCGCCTACTACGCCGACGAGCCGGATCGCTGCGTCGCGCTGTTCGAACCGTGGGCCGACGCGCCGCGGGCGCAGGAACCGCGGCTCGCCCGGATGCATGCGAACCGGCTCGCGGCGCTGGCGATCCTGCGCGGCGACCCGGCGCTCGCGCGCCGCCACCTGCAGCAGCTCGGGCGCGGCGAGGCGGCGCGCGGCCACGCGTATTCGGTGCGATGGAGCGAGTTCATCACCGGGCTCAGCTATCTCTGGGAAGGGCAGATGCGGCTCGCCGAGGACATGCTCCGGCCGGCGCTGGCGAGCGCCGAGGAGTCGCTCGGCCGACGCCATCCGCTCACGTGCATGCTCGCGGCGTTGCGCGCCGCGGCGGCGTACGAACGCGATCAGGTCGATGAGGCCGCGGCCCTGCTCGCGAACCGGCTCGACGTGCTCGAGCGCGGCGGCACGCCTGAAACCGCGCTGCTCAGCTACCGCACCGCGGCCCGCGTCGCCGTCGCGCAGGGCGTCGAGCACCGCGCGCTCGATCTGCTCGAAACGCTCTTCGCGATCGGCGCCGCCCGCGGCATGCCGCGCCTGTGCATCGTCAGCCTCGCCGAGCAGACCCGCATGCACGCCGGCCGATTCCGTCCCGAGACCTGTCGTGCGCTCGCGCAGCGCATCGACGAGATCGTCGCGCGCGAGGAGGTGGGGCGCGGCCCGCTATGGTGCCGCATGGTCGAGCTGCAGCGCGCGATGGCGCACGCGAACGCCGCGATCGCCGCGCAGGACTGGCGCGGCGCAAAGACGGCGCTCGAACGCGCCGCCCCGTTCGCCGGCGCGATGAAGCTCGGCCGCGTCGGCATCGAGATCCTCGCGCTGCGGGCCTACGTCCTCGACCGCAACAGCGAGCACGGCCGCGATCTGCTGCGCGAGGCGATGGACCTAGCACACACCTACGGCCTCGCCCGCGTCTTCGTCGACGCCCACCCCGCGATCGCCGACTGGGCGCGCAGCCTCTCCGTCGACGCCGCCGGCCACCCCGAACCCGGTCGCAGCATCGCCGTCTCGCGCGTCCTGCGCCCGGCCGCTCCTCAGCCCGCGCGCGATGCCACCGCCCCGCGCGCCGTGCCGAGCACCGTGCTCACGCCGAAGGAGCGCGAGGTGCTGGAACTGCTCGCCCGCAACTTCTCGAACAAGGAAGTCGCCCAGGCGATGGGCGTCGGCGAGGAGACCGTCAAATGGCACCTGAAGAACCTGTTCGCGAAGCTGGACGCGGCGAACAGGAAGCATGTGGTGAGGCGGGCGCAGCTGCTCGGGTTGCTGGAGGGTGGTGAGGCGTAGGATGGGTTGAGGCCGCAGGCCGATACCCATCATCGCTGGTTGAGCGGCCATCGGCGATGGTTATCGCCAGTCGCGATGCATCGCCAAGCGATGGGTATCGCTTCGCTCAACCCATCCTACGCGGAATGCAGCATCCGCCGTCTCCCGCATGCTGCATTCCGCCTGGCACTCGTAAGGCGTCGCAGGGGTGGAAGGGGGGGCTCCCCCCTGAGGCGAGGGGGAGTCAAGAGGATGGCTGTGGGACAAGCTCCATCTGCCGGACGCGATGGCGAATCGCTGCCGTGACCCCGGGTTGAGGAATTGCTGTGGTGAGCGCGGAACGGAAAAACATGAACTTGCCATCGCCGGCAGCACTCATCCTGCTGCTGGCCTTCATGACGCTGCTGAATTCCTTTTGCACGGACATGCTCATTCCGGCCCTGCCGGCCATGGGCGCCGATCTCGGCATCAGCAGCTGGCAGACTCAGCAGACCATATCGCTGTTCTTTGTGGCCTGCGCCTTCGCGTCCCTCTGGTACGGCGCCATCGCCGACGCCTGGGGGCGGCGGCTGACCCTTTTCGCCTCGCTATTCCTGCTCGGCCTGGCGGCAGCCGCCTGCGTCTTTGCCACCGGCATCGAACAACTCTGGGGCCTGCGCATCCTCCAGGGACTGGCCGCCGGGGCAGGCCTGGTCCTCAGCCGTTCCATCCTCCATGATCTGCACCAGGGCCCCGACGTCCAGCGCCTTCTCAGCCGGATCACCCTGATCCAGACCGCGAGCCTCCTGGTGACGCCTTCCCTGGGCGCCTGGCTGACCGCCCATTACGGATGGCGCATGGTGTTCGCGGCCTTGGCCGCTATCGTCCTGATCCTTGCCGCCGTCTACTGGCGCTGGCTGCCGGAAACCCTGCCGCGGGACAGGCGCCTGAGCCTGAAGCCGGCGACGCTGGGGCGGGCCTACCTGGCGGTGCTGCGGACTCCGCGCTTTGTCCGCCTGTCCCTGGCCCACGTCGCCAACTGGACCAGCATGGTCCTGTATGTCGTTTCAGCACCGGCCATCGTCGTCGGGCTGCTGGGACGAAACGGGACCGACATCTACCTGGTCTACGGTCCGATCACCCTCGGCCTGACGTCCGGCTTCTGGCTGTTCCCCCGCCTGCTCCGCCGCTGGCAGGCGGGCGGTACGCTGGCGGCGGCCTATCTCATCGTGGGCACCTCCACGGTCCTAAACCTGGCAGCGGCCTGGGTGTGGCCTGCCGGCATCATCCATTTGGCGCCCCTCTTCACCTACTCCTTCGGTCTGGCCGTCGCCCTGCCCATCCTGGTCAGCGGCGCCCTGGAACCCCTGCGCCAGAGCGCCGGCGTGGCCGCCTCGTGCCAGACCTTCCTGCAGTACGCCATGACCGCCGTGGCGGCCGGCCTGCTCGCCCCCCTGTTGTGGGATTCCCTGTTTTCCCTGGCGCTCGGGATCGGGGTCCTGACGCTGGCAGGCGGCCTCGCCGTGCTGCTGGAGCGACGGGCAAAACGCCGGTCGATTCCTGAATCCATGCCCTGTTCGGAAACATCATGAGCCCTGTCCTCACCGTCGAAATCCATTTCGACCTGATCTGTCCCTGGTGCCTGATCGGCAAGCGCCACCTGGACACCGCCCTGGCGGCCTTGCACCGCCTGCGGCCGGATATCCAGACCGAAATCATCTGGCGGTCCCATCAACTGCTGCCTGACACGCCGCCCGAGGGTCTGCCCTATCAGGCTTTCTACCTGCGCCGCCTGGGCAGCCCGGCTTCGGTAGCTGCGCGTCGGGCCCAGGTGCAGGAAGCCGCCCGCCCGGCGGAGATCGCCTTCGCTTTCGACCGCATCCAGGTAATGCCGAACACCCGTTCGGCCCATAGGCTGATCGCCCTCGCGTCCCGCCACGGCAATGAAGAACAGACAGCGATCCTGATCGACCGCCTGTTCAGCGCCTACTTCATGGATGGCGAGAACATCGGTGACCCGGGGGTTCTGCTGCGGATCGGTGCCGACTGCGGAGTGGATACGACGGCGCTGGCGACCGCCATGTCCGTGCCGGATGGCTGTGAGCGAGACCGGGAGCACGAGGCGGCAGATCCCCGCGAGGTGCCGGGTGTTCCATTCTTTATCTTCAACGGTCGCTTCCCCGTGTCCGGCGCCCGTCCGCCGGGTGCTCTGCTGGAAGTGATGCAGCAGGCGGCCCTGGTTGTGCCGCCGGCGGAATCTGCCATTTCCTGATTCCTGTTAGGGCCTGGCGCCTATCCGTCAGCGGCCAGCGTCGCTGGCGTTGGGGACAGGGGGCACTTGGGTGTTGCAGTTTCATTGCGGCGGGCGGTGGGTCTTGGTTTCGCGCACTTTGACTTTGCGCCGCGGTGCCTGGGATGTTCGGACTTCCCGATGATGCCAATTTACCCTTGCACGCGTTCAGAAGGCGGGTGGCGCAATCGGCGGCTGCTCGGCCAGAGCAGCCGGACAGCGCATGCCGACAGTCGGTCAGCAATCCAGCCAATAGCGGCCGCACGGCGCTCAGCGCCGTCGAACGGCAGGTCCTCGGTTCACTAAACTCGTGGCGTTGAACCACTGAAAATGGAAAATCAATCGCGGATTGCGGATGCGCTCATTTCGCTAAAAAATTTGCGGATTGGTCGGCTAGTCTGCTGAACTGCCAAACGCCTCTCTCGCTCAATGTGCCCTAACCGGTATGCTTACATGCGGAGGAGAAGGAGGTACAACACTCATGCTTCAATCTGACGACAGCGACGAACTTAAAGCCAAACGTATCTGCTACGGGTGCGTCGGCGAATCTTACCTCTCCCAAGAGATCCACCGGACTGGCGACGAAGCCGAGTGTTCCTATTGCGAGGAGACGGCTCAGTGCTGGACGGTCGAGAACCTCGCCGACCGGATCGAGACTGCGTTCGAGCACCACTTCGTCCGCACCTCCGACCAGCCGACAGCATGGCAACAGAGTCTGCTCTCTGACCGGGAGTCTGACTACGAGTGGGAGCGTGACGGCTATCCAGTCCTTGATGCGATAGAAGGTGCAGCCGACATTTCGCGCCAGGCGGCGAAGGACGTGCTGGCGATCCTCGACGACAAGCACGGTGACTTCGATTCAGCCGCCATGGGAGAGGAGACCGAGTTCTCCCCCGACTCATACTACGAGGAGACGGGGCCGAACTCTCAGGTCTGGCACGAGGAGTGGCGCTGCTTCGAGGAGTCATTGAAGAAAGAAGCCCGCTTCTTCAGCCGTACCGCCGCAGCGCATCTTGCCTCGGTATTCGGTGACATCGACAAGCTGAGGACGAGGGACGGTCGCCCGCTCGTCGTCGATGCAGGACCGCAGTTCGCGCTCAATCATCTCTACCGCGCGCGCGTGTTCCAAGCGGACGAGAAGCTCGAAGAAGCACTGTGTCGCCCGGACCTCCATCTCGGCTCGCCTCCGGCACGGCTCGCCAGTGCAGGCCGGATGAACGCGCGCGGCATCTCTGTATTCTACGGCGCGACGGATGCGGGCGTGGCAATAGCCGAGGTGCGTCCTCCCGTGGGCAGCAAGGCCGCCGTCGCCCGGTTCGTCATCATCCGTCCGCTGCGCTTGCTGGACCTTACCGCGCTGGAGAAGGTGCATGACCGGGGAAGCATCTTCGATCCATCCCTGAAGAACCGACTCGAGCGCGCTGCTTTCCTGCAATCCCTTGGTCTGCGGATCACACGGCCAGTCATGCCCGATGATGAAGCGTTCGACTATCTGGCGACGCAGGCCATCGCTGACTTCCTGGCAACGGAAAACGAGCCGCGCCTCGACGGGATCATCTTCCAATCGGCGCAATCGAAAGAGGGCCGCAACGTTGTCCTCTTCCATAAGGCGGCGCGGATTGAAGCGATGGAGTTCCCGAAAGGGACCGAGTTCAAGGCGCACAGAGGGTATGGGACCGAAGACGGATGGGAGACCGACTACTCGGTAAGCGAGCTGGTGCCGCCGCCAGCTTCACCACCCCCGAAACAGGACGACGACGTGTTCGGATTTCTGTCGCATCATGAATCCCCTCCTCGTTGGAGTGACGACTTCAGGGAGGCGATGCTGCGGGTTGATCCTACGTCCGTCGAGGTCCATCACGTTGACTGGGTCCAGGTGCAGCGCACATCCTACAAGGTGGATCGACGCCGCTCCGAGAAGCACGATTGGAGCTTTTGAGGCCGCTCACCGGCGGTTGCCGAGGTCTCCCGCGTCCGCAGGTGCCGATGATCCCCACCAGCCTGAAGCGGTCGCACGAGCGGGACTGCTGAGTGCCCGCTCGTGGCCGGCAGTACGCGGCCGGCATTTTCTGGTTGAGCCTCATGTTTTTATGTATTAAAGTCTCATTAAATAATGACTCGATCGTGCCGTGACCTACGACGATTTTCTTGGTGAGCTAAACAGTGCGGGTCTCAGTGTCAAGCGCTTTGCTGATCTTGTTGGCATGCAGCCCAACTCGGTTTCCAACTATAAGAAGCGGGGCGAAGTCCCCATCCATCTCGCATTGATCGCCAGTCTTCTTGCTGAAATGTCCGCTCGCCATATCGATTACAAACCTGTCATGGTGCGAGTACAGCCCGTCAAGAAGCGGCCGCGCGGCGGCGCAATCGCCGGACGGTTCGCAGGAGACAAGCAGACCACGCTGGGGTTCACCAATGACTGAGCACCAGGGCGCTGGGGTGTCGGTCAGCGTCACGGCTCCGATGCAACCACGGCGGTTCCGCTCATGAGCGCGGTCATCGATTCCCGCTGGTCGAAGGCTCTGGCGCTCGATCGACGCCGCCCCCCCGAGTTCTATGCGGCCGGCAGCAAGGTCACCGCTGGCGCGCATGCCGAGGCGATCCGCTTTGCACTCGATGAGTTGGGCCTTTCGGCTGTCAGCTGCATCAATGGCGTTCCCACGATCGGCTTTCTGAACGATCCCCTCGTTTCCATAGAGCGCATCGACGAGCTTCATCGGATTCTGTGGAACCAGGGCTTGATGAGCATGCTGCTCGTCATTCGCAGTGACGAACTGACGGCGTACTCGCTGGTACAGCGCCCGTTGCACCGCGACAAGAGCCGGGACAAAGACCTGCGCATAGTCAAGACGCTCTCCCTTCTCGACGATGCCTTGGCACTGCGCGAATTGCTCGACTCGGCGGAGTCTGGCCGATTCTGGTATGAGAACGATGACTATTTTAATCCGGACAATCGGGTTGATAGCGTTCTTCTGGCCAACCTGTTGACGGCGTTTCGCAGCCTCAAGGACGATTTGGGCACAGACGCCGCCCAGGCGCTGCTGATGCAAACCATGTTCGTCGCCTACTTGGAGGACCGCCAGATCATCGGTGAAGCGGTATTTCGTGCTGCTTCGCAGGACCGCTATGCCACCTTGCTTGAGTTGCTCAGGGCCGGAAATCCTGAGCCCTTTGAAGTGCTGTTCACATGGTTGCACGGCGCTTTCAACGGAAATCTTTTCAAGGCCCCTTGCGCATTCGAGACCGAAGAAGATGCTCCACCGAAGCTCAAGCCTGAGCACCTATGCGTGCTTGCACGGTTCCGCCATGGTCACGAGAATATGGCCGACCGCCAGCTTCGGTTCTGGGGCTACGACTTCCGATACATGTCGATCGGACTCATCAGCGCGGTGTACGACAGATTCCTGAAGGAAGAGGCGGAAAAGAAGAGCGCTGACGGGGCCTTCTACACCCCGATGTTCTTGGCCGATATCGTCGTCAACCAACTGTGGGACGAGCTAACCAACGAACAGAAGGCCAATGGCGTCTACTGCGATCCGGCCTGCGGATCTGGCATCTTCCTGGTGCGGTTGTTTCAGCGCCTAGTCGCACATCATTGCCACATCAAGAAGATGCGGCATGCGACGTGGACCGACTTGAAGGCCATTGCGAACCGCCTCCATGGGGGAGACATCAACTCTTCCGCAGTGCGGGTCGCGGCGTTTTCGCTGTACATCGCACTCCTTGAGCAATCGAGCCCTTCGGACTTGCCCAAGCTCATCGAGGCCGGCAAGTTGCTGCCGCCTCTGTATGGGAAGACGCTGCGTCCCCGGTCGGACTTCTTCAGCGTCAACGATGCGCACCAGTTTGACGTGATCATCGGCAATCCGCCTTGGAATGGCCGTACCGGACAGCTGACGACGGCGCAACGCTGGACCACTTCCAAGGGCTACCTCGCGCCCGCCAAAGACATTGCATGGGCATTCGTGTGGAAAGCCCTTGAAGAGGTCAAGCCAACCGGTCTGGTGGCATTTTTGCTGCCTGCCATGGGGATATTGCACAACACCGAGAGCCAAGCCGCGCGCCGGATGTTGCTGCATAGGTCCAGAATCCGCCGAATTATCAACATGTCCGATCTATGCTTCCAGCTATTCGATGGAGCGCAGCGCCCAACCGCCTTCGTGTTGTATGGCCCTCAGAAGCAGGAACAAGCTCCCTACCGCTTCGAGTATTGGGTCCCCAAGGCTGACCTCAACCTGCGACTCAAGCGGGTGGTGACGCTGTCGCGCGCCGATCGTTTGACGTTTCGCTCCGATCTGGTCGCTGAGGATCCCACCGCGTTCAAGCGTCGCCTGTGGACGCGGGCGCCCGAAGAGCGACTGCTGCAATACCTTCGTACGATCCCGCCCATGGGCTCGTTCATACAGGAGTTCAAGGCCGTCAAGCGCTCCAAGGTTGAGTTCAACCGGGACAAGCACTGGGTGATCGGGCAGGGCTTCAAGCCCGCGCAGGAGAGCCGCCTGGACGATGCTGAATACCAGACGACCACCGCTGAGATCGTGACCCAGCTGCCTTATCTGGATGCCAGTGAGTTCCAGGCAGTCGCCCTGCCACGTATAGAGACCAATCCCTGGCACACGTCCGTCGTGCACCGGGCAGGGTTCGACGCCGGATTCTTCGGTCCTCACATCTTGATCCCGCAAGGGGTGGAGCGCGCCGTAGGCCGGGTGCGGGCAGCATTCAGCGAACAGGATGTCGTGTTTCAGCATTCGCTTCAGTCGATAGCCGTGCCGCTTAGTCAGGAACGCAAAGCCAAGGTGCTGACGGCAGTGCTGAACAGCAGCTTGGCGGCCTGGTTCTATTTCCATGACACGGCGAATCTGGGAACCGATCGAGCCAAGGTCCATCAAGGCGAACTGCTGAAGCTGCCGTTCGACGACCCTGAGAACATGCCGGATCCTGCGAAGGCGCTGAATGCGGAAAGAGGGTTGGTGGAGCTGATCGATGGGGAGCTGGCGAACGCGAAGAAATTGCTTACCTCGCAACAAGATGTGCTAAGTGTCATCGACCGTCTGGTGTTCGAGTATTACGGGCTCGACGACAGCGACGTGGCCATCGTCGAAGACACGATTCACTCTGTCATTCCGGCTATGCAGCCCCGACGCAACGCCGGCCTACAGTCCATTTGGGCGCAGGCCAGCTCGCATCAGCGGGCGGCCTACGCCGACATGCTGTGCAATGCGCTCTCGCCGCACTTTCGCGTGCCCGTCAAAGCCTCGTTGGCAGCGCACTCCACAGATGTGGCGGTGTTGAAACTAACGATCGGCGATGAGATTGCGCCGTACACCGAGGACTCGTCTGGCGAGTTCAACGACTTCCTCGGGTCGATCGCCGCAAAGCTTCCCATCGCTTTGCCTGGCAACGTGCAATTGATACCTGATCTGCGTCTCGTCGTTGACCGTGACATGTACCTCGTGAAGCCAACGGCGTTGCGGCACTGGCTTCGATCCACAGCATTGGCCGACGCGGAGCAGATCGCCGCGGAGTTCGTAGCGGCCGCGGCTCGCCATGGGCAAGGGGGGGCGGTCCATGCTGGCGGGTAGCCCTGATGCTTGGCTTGCTCATTTCCGAGATCTTGGGGAGCAAATGTCCGAAGCGATTGAAGCTGCCTGGCCGATCTGCATTGGACCTTTGCAGGCCAAGAAGGGCGCGATGACGCATGAGGACCACATTACCGAGCATCTCGTGACGGCCCTGAGACGAACGAAGAAGGTGCCGGGTCGGATCACATACCAGTATGTACTTCTGGTCGAAGACGTCAGCGGCAACGTGTCCCTGTCGAGCAGCATCGACTTTGTGCTCACGGTAGGTGACGATGAAGACGTCTATCTGGCCTATGAATGCAAGCGGCTGAACGTGCCATACGCAGCTCGCGTGCGTACCCTTTGTGTCCCGTATGTCAAAGACGGCCTGATGCGCTTCGTGACTGGCCAGTATTCCAAAGACCTTCCGATGGCGGCGATGATCGGTTACGTCATGAACGGGGACAACGGCAGGGCGCGTAGTGGTCTGCGCAAAGTCATGAAGGCACGCACAGCGACCCTTGGACTGACCGCCGAGCAGGACCGCCCATCGCTACCGGGGATGCCCACTCGCTTTAGTTCCACGCACACATGCAGACCCGGCCATAGCATGAAGGTGGAGCACCATCTTTTGCCTTGGCCATGACAGGTGAAGGGAAAGCTGGAGGAGACATCGAACCGTCGGAAGTCTTGCGGCTGTAAAGAGCTGGTTGCCGGACATACACGGGGAGCTCTAACCAAACGTCGGCTCCTCCGATCTGCCTTCTCGACAAGTTGTAGACACTCAGGCAGCGGCTCTCACGTGACCATCCTGCGGCAAAAGCGGGTACAGCTCACTCCACCTTGCGGGATGATGACGAAGAAGGACGATATGAAAAACCCGTTTGGTCCGCGTAAGCGCAATCATGTCGCGAAGTGCCCTCGCTGTGGAACGCCACATCAGTACGTCGATGTGACGAACCCCATGGCGAATGATCCTGGTTACTGGGTGGTGAAGTGCTCGGGCTGCGCGGAGCCCTTCTGCGTCGCGAATCTGCATGACGTCTACGACTCCTTCACAGACGTCACCATCCTGTCGCGAGAGGAAGGAAGCATTGAACTGGCTCAAGCACCAGTGGCTCACGAGGTTGCTGTCTACAACCTTGAGCTGAACGTGCTCCGGCTGCAATATGATTATGCAGCATGCTCGCTGTATGAATGCTCTTGCGCTAAACCGCTGGATCAACTGGCTCGACAGCAGTTGGTAGAAGAGTTCGAGGAGGTCAATAAGCAGTACCGGTACCGAGTCCACTACGCGCTTAAGGGCAGGTTCTACGCCGAGTACGTGGTAGCGAAAGTGCACTTTGCCTGCGAATGCGGAGCGAAGCATGTGGCGACGTACTACACGCGGTTCGTCGTCGACGATGACCAACCGCCGTTAAAGATCGACGACTACATCCTTGCCGATGTGTCTGGCGCTCAACTGTCAGACACCCTGGACGGCATCCGCTCCAAGGACGACGCAATGGACCTGCTCGCCAAGCTCGTCATGCGGTGGAACCTTATAGCGGACCAGGTCTTGGTGGCCTCGCCCTTCATCGGCCACCAGTACCTCTCGCCGGAGGACCAGATGGGCATCTGGGAATGGCTGCTCAGCATGCTCGATTCGCGGATAGCTATATTCGTGACGCGAGCGACCACCTGGAAGGCGTACCGCCGCTCCATGCAAGTAGCAGGGTTGCCAGTTGACGTGCTGGAGCAGTTCGGCCTGGAGAACAAGGTAGTCTCGGCGGGCCAGTCGAAACAGGATTTCCATGCAAAGTTCTATGCTGGCCTGTCGGACAGTTGGTGCGAGGTGTACAGTGGTTCCGCAAACTTGGTGCGAGGGCCGTCGATGGAGAACACCTCGTTCCGGAGTATGACGCGGGAGGCTTTTGACCGTCGCTACGTTGCAAAAATGGCGTTTAAGGCGCCGCTGCCGCAACCAGAATTCAAGGCAGCGAAGCGATCGCTGGTCATTTATTAAAGCGAGACAGCGGGTTAGCGGCACGGAATCAACGACTGCTTCTGGCTGCATACCAACCGATGGTGCGGGCAGAAGCCACCGGCCGCAATGGCCGATATGCCGCCAACCATCACCCATCGCCGTACGAACCACATGCTCCACTCCCCCCTCGAAACAGGGGGGAATTTCCGCGCTACCGCTGGGTAGTCTCCCTCCGTCGGTGCGTCCCCGTGACCGGTTGTCGCATTCGACGACCCGGATTCGCTCCCCGCACCCGTTGCCCGAACAACCAAGACGGAGACTCGCCATGCCAGACAACACCATCATCCCCACCCCCTCGGCCTACGCCTACCCCCTGCTCGTCAAGCAGCTGCTCCTCAATTCCGTCAGCCTGCACGGCGACCAGCAGATCACCTACCGCGGCGAGCTGCGCTTCACCTACCGCGACTTCCGCGACCGCATCGGCAAGCTCGCTTCCGCGCTCGCGTCGCTCGGCGTGCGGCACGGCACGACCGTCGCGGTGATGGACTGGGACAGCCATCGCTATCTCGAGAGCTACTTCGCGGTCCCGATGATGGGGGCGACGATGTTCACGGTGAACGTTCGCCTGTCACCGCAGCAGATCGCCTACACGCTGAACGACGCCGAGGCCGAGGTGGTGCTGGTGCATGCGGACTTCGTGCCGCTGCTGGAGCAGTTGAAGCCCGAGCTGAAGTCGGTGCGCCGTATCGTCGTGATGGCGGACGGGCAGGCGGTGCCGGCGTCGACGCTGTCGTTCGACGGCGAGTACGAGGCACTGGTCGGCGACGCGTCGGCGGATTTCGAGTTCCGCGACTTCGACGAGAACACGAAGGCGGCGACGTTCTACACGACGGGCACGACCGGCGACCCGAAGGGGGTGTTCTATAGCCATCGCCAGATCGTGCTGCACGCGCTCTCCACGGCGATGACGCTGTCGGCGCAGCCGGAGGGGCAGCGGCTGCACCGTGACGACGTCTATATGCCGATCACGCCGATGTTCCACGTGCTCGCGTGGGGCATCCCGTACATCGCGGTGCTGCTCGGGCTGAAGACGGTGCTCCCCGGGCGCTACGTGCCGGACATGCTGCTGAAGCTGAAGCGCGAGGAGAAGGTGACGTTCTCGCACTGCGTGCCGACGATCCTGCAGATGCTGCTGCAGGCGCCGTCGGGGGCGGCACAGGATCTGTCCGGCTGGAAGGTGATCATCGGTGGCTCGGCGCTGTCGCCGGTGCTGTGCCGGGCGGCAGTGGAGCGGGGCATCGACGTGTTCGCCGGCTACGGGATGTCGGAGACCGGGCCGGTCGTCGCGCTCGCGCAGCTTTCCGCGGCTGACGCGTCGGCGGATCTCGACGAGCAGGTGCGGCTGCGCTGCATGACCGGCCGGCCGGTGCCGATGGTCGATTTCCGCGTCGTCGATGCCGACATGAACGACGTGCCGCGCGACGGCAAGAGCCAGGGCGAGATCGTGCTGCGCGCACCGTTCCTGACGCAGGGCTACTTCAAGAAGCCGGAGGCGTCCGAGGAGCTGTGGGCGGGCGGCTACCTGCACACGCAGGATGTCGCGATCGTGCGGCCTGACGGCTTCGTGCAGATCGTCGATCGCATCAAGGACGTCATCAAGACCGGCGGCGAGTGGGTGTCGTCGATCGAGGTCGAGAGCCTGATCGCGGAGGTGCCGGGCGTGCAGGAATCCGCCGTCGTCGGCGTGCGCGACGAGAAGTGGGGCGAGCGGCCGAAGGCGTTCGTCGTCTGCAAACCGGGCGCGAGCGTCGAGGTCGAGGCGATCCGCAGCCGGCTGATGCAGCACGTCGAGTCGAATCGCATCAGCAAGTATGCGGTGCCGGAGGCGAGCCACGTCGTGTTCGTCGACGAGATCCCGAAGACCAGCGTCGGCAAGATCAACAAGAAGGTGCTGCGCGAGCGCTCGGCCTGAATCGGCGAGCAGGGCGCAAAGGTATCTACGCGCCGAGCAGCCTTCGCGCGAGCAGCGATTGCATGTCGCGGCGGCCGTCGGCGACCAGGTAAATGACGACGCGCGTTTCGATCACGCGATAAATCACCCGATAGGGCTTGAAGAAGACCTGTCGATATTCCCTGATGCCCAGCGCATTCAATTCTTTCGGGTAGCTGCCGCGCTCGGGGAAGCTCGAAAGACTCTCGACAACCTCCATCAGGCGGTCCAGGACGTAGTTCGCGTTCTCGAGGCAATCGAAGTCGGCGATGTAGTCGTAGATGGATTCGAGGTCGCTCTCGGCCCCTTCGGTGAGCAGGACCTCGTAGGCGGCGCCGGCAGGGCACATTACCCGGCGGTTCTCTGGGCCCGCAGGCGAGCCACCACGTCGGCGACCGGTTTTACTTTGCCGGCCATTACCTCCTGATTGCCGAGCGCCAGAATCTTCAGCAGTGCGAGGGTTTCCTGGGTTTCCTCGAATGAGGCGACGTCCTGCAGGACCGCCTTGGCTTCGCCGTTCTGCGTGATGATCAAGGGCTCGCGTTGCTCGGCGAGCAATGCGAGGACCTCGGCGGCGTTGGCCTTCAGATAGCTGATCGGCTTGACTTGCGACGAGTAGCGCATGGGGACATCCTTCGAAGCGGAAAACACGACCGAATGTAGTCCTTAAAAGGTCTTGCGGCAACCCGCGGGTGGGATCGCCGTGTCACGCACGATCCGATCTCGTATGCGGGGGGCTTTTTGCGCCCCGCGAGCAGAAACTTTCGGCGCCCGGCGAGCCGCGCGACGCACGCTCAACCCTGCGGATGCCACGCCGATTGCTGTTCCCATTCGCCGAACGCGTCCGCCGGGATCGGCTTGCTGATGAAGTAGCCCTGCGCAGTGTCGCAGCCGAGGGAAGCGAGGCGCTGCCAGACCGCTTCGGTCTCGACGCCCTCGGCGACAACCTCGAGGCCGAGGTTGTGGCCGAGGTCGATGGTCGATTGCACGATGATCGCGGAGTCCTCGTTCGCGAGCATGTCCGAGACGAATGACTGGTCGATCTTGAGGGAATCGACCGGCAGCTTCTGCAGGTACGCGAGGCTCGAATAGCCGGTGCCGAAGTCGTCGACAAAGAGCTGCACGCCCAGCGCCTTCAAGCGCGTCAACATGTCGACCGCGCCTTCGGGATCCTGCATCAGCACGCTTTCGGTGAGCTCGAACTGGATCAGCTCGGGCCGGATGCCCCAGGTCGCGAACAGGCCCCTGATGCGGTCGATGAGCCGCGGGTCGCGCAGGTCGTGCGCGGACAGGTTCACGGAGAGCGGCAGCCGGATGCCGGCTTCGTCCCACGCGTAGCTTTGCCGGAAGGCGGCTTCGAGCACCCAATGGGTGAGGGGGGTGATCAGGCCGCCGTGCTCGGCGAGCTTGATGAACTCGCCGGTCGACAGCATGCCGAGGCGCGGATGCTGCCAGCGCACCAGCGCCTCGGCGCCGCAGATGTGGCGCGATTCGAAATCGACCTTCGGCTGGCAGTACAGACGCAGCTCGTTCTTCGCGATCGCGCCGCGCAGCTCGCCCATCAGCGCGAGGCGGCGCGAGAACTCCTTGTCCGGGTTGCCCGAATAGAGCGTGTAGCCCGCCGCCGAATGCTTCGCCTGGCCGGCCGCGGCGCTCGCGCGGCGCAGCAGGGCCGCCGGCTCGGCACCGTGGCCGGGAAAGAGCGCGATGCCGATGCTGGCCCACGGATCGACCGCGAATTCGAGCAAGTCGATGGGCTCGCGCAGCACCTCGAGCAGTTGGTGCGCGAAGCGCGTCGCGTGCTCGGCGTTGGCGTCGGGCAGCAGGACGGCGAATTCGTCCTCGCCGACCCGGGCCACCATCTGCGGCTCGCGAACCAGCGGGAGCACACGCGCGGAAACCATCTGCAGGAACCGGTCGGTTTCCTTGTAGCCGAGCGTCTCGTTGATCTCATGGAACTGGCCCATCTTGACGACCAGCAGCGCGAGCGGGCGGTGCTGCGGCTTGGCGTCGTGCAGCGTGTCGCCGAGCCGCTCGCACAACGCCACGCGATTGGGGAGGCTCGTGAGCCCGTCGTAGAAGGCCATCCGCGCGATCGTCTTCTCGGCCTCCGCGTGCTTCGCCCGCATGCGCAGGTTCGCGATGCCGTAGGCGAGGTCGTCGGCGAGCTCGCCGAGGAGATCGGCTTCGGCTTCGTCGAACGCGTCCGGCTCGCTCGCGAGGATGCACAGCGCGCCGATGACTTCGTCGCCGACGCGCAGCGGAAACGCGCTCGTTGCGGCGTAGCCGGCCCGCTTCGCGTATTCCCGGATCGAGGCGTAGGTCGGTTCGGTCAGAAGGTGCCGCCCGATCGACGGCCTGGCGGTACGGATCGCGGCCGAGATCGCCCACTGGCCCATTTCGGTGTCGGCCTCGGCCCACGTCAGCGGCAGCGCCTGAAGCACTGCGAGATCCATCCCCACGCAGGCCATTACGTGGATGCCTTTCTCTTCGCCGTGTTCGGCGTAGCCGACGGACGCGACGCGGTAGCCGCCGACCTCGACGATCACCCGACACATCTCCTCGAGCAGCTCCCGCTCGTCGGAAGCGCGCAGCAGCGTGCGGTTGCCGGCGCTCAGCGTGCGATGCGCCCGGATCGCACGCTCGACTTCAGCCGAATGCGGGCGGCTCGGTTTTGCGGGTTCTCCCTCTCGCTTCATGGCTGCGGCCTCGCTGTTGGCGACTCTCGTTCCAAGTGTAGGGGGTGCCGGGGTCTGTAGTTAAAGACATTCGGATTGCAGGTTCGATCCTTCCCACCTGCGACGACCCACGAGAATCGCGTCCCGCCTCTCATCCTGCGCACGGCGAAACCCGCGACGCGAGCGGAAAGGGGGGCGAGACGGGGGGCGAGGCGGGGGGCGCATCTCCCCCTCCTACCCCCCGTCGCTGGGGGGAGGGTCGATCCCGGCGTCCGGACAATACGCCTCAACCGGCCAGACGATGCCGGGCAGAACGAACAGCAAAACGACCACGGAGAGGCGGAAGAGATGAAGAGGACGAGACGAGGCTTCGCGTCGGCGCACAGGCCGTGCGTGCTTGCGGTTGCGGCGGCGACGGTCGCGATGGGCGGCAACGCGGTGGCGTTCGAGTTCGACACCGGCAACGCTGAGCTGCAGGTGCGCTGGGACAACACGGTGCGCTACAACCTGGCGACGCGCGTCGAGGGCCGCGACGACAAGTTCGGCCGCTCGGCGGTCACCGACGAAGGCACGTACAGCTTCGACAACGGCGACTTCGTCGCCAACCGCTTCGACCTGCTGTCCGAACTCGACGTGGTGTACCAGGGCAAGACCGGCTTTCGCGTCAGCGCCACCGGCTGGTACGACGCGGCCTATGACGACGACAGCCGCTCGAACCCGAATGCGCCGCTCGTGAACATCCCGAGCTACGCGGGTCACCAGTACAGCCGCTACACCAAGCGGCTCTACCAGGGCCCGTCGGGGGAACTCCTTGACGCGTTCGCGTTCGCCAACTTCGACGCGGGCGAGGTGCCGGTGCGGTTGAAGGCGGGCCGGCACTCGGTGTTCTGGGGCGAGTCGCTGTTCCTCGGCGGCGCGCTGCACAGCGTGTCGTATGCGCAGATGCCGCTCGACCTGCAGAAGGGCTTCGCCACCCCCGGCGTCGAAGCCAAGGAGCTCTTCCGCCCGCTCAACCAGCTCTCGGCCCAGGCGCAGGTCACCGACACGCTGTCGGTCGCCGCGCAGTACTTCCTGCAGTGGGAAGCCTACCGCTACCCCGAAGGCGGCACCTACCTCGGCCCGGTCGACTTCGCCTTCAACGGCCCGGACCGCCAGTTCCTCAGCCCGGCGCTCGGCTTCGCGACCAACGGCGATGCGCTCGAGCCGAAGAACCGCGGCGAATACGGCGTGTCGCTGCGCTGGGCCCCCGCGGCGCTCGACGGCACGCTCGGCGTCTACTACCGGCGCTACGCCGACAAGCTGCCGCAGACCTTGCTCACGCGGGTCGGCCCGGGGGTGAGCCGCTACAACCTGATCTACGCCGACGACATCGACCTGTTCGGCGTCAGCCTGGCGAAGAACATCGGCGGCGTGAGCGTCGGCGCCGAGCTCTCGTACCGGCGCAACACGCCGCTCAACGCGCAGGTGCTCGGCATCTCGGCGACGGGGCTCCCGGACCGCGGCGACACCAGCGGCCCGCGCGGCGACACCTTCCACGGCCTCGTGAACGTGCTCGGCCTGATCCCCGACACGCCGCTCTTCGACCAGGCGAGCTGGGCCGCCGAGCTCACGTGGAGCCGCTGGGACAAGGTTCGTAGCGGCGAGAACCTCTTCAATGCGGTGGGCTTCGCACCGTGCGAGGCTAACGGCACGACGCGCCCGCGCGACCTCGACAAGTGGGACGGCTGCACGACGAAGGACTTCTGGGGCCTCGGCGTCGCCTTCACGCCGACCTGGTACCAGGTGATGCCGGGCGTCGATCTGTCGGCGCCGATGACGATGTCGCTGGGTCTGTCCGGCAACGCCGCGACGGTGTTCGGCGGCAACGAAGGCAACGGCAACTACAGCCTCGGCCTGGCTGCCGACGTGTTCCAGAAGTACCGCATCGACCTGAAGTACATCGACTACTTCGGCAAGTACCGCGACAACGGCACCGCCGTGACGACACAAAACGGCTTCACCACGCTGCTGAAGGATCGCGGCTTCGTGAGCCTGACGCTGAAGACGACCTTCTAAGGAGGAGGACCCCATGAAATTCACGAAAGCACTGCTGCCGGCGGCGCTCGCGCTGGCCCTGAGCGGGGCGGCCCTGGCCGCGATCACGCCCGAAGAGGCGAAGAAGCTCGGCACCACGCTCACTGCGGTCGGCGCCGAGCGCGCCGGCAACCAGGACGGCACCATCCCCGAATACACCGGCGGGCTCACCACGCCCCCGGCGGGCTTCAAGCCGGGCGACGGCATCCGCCCGAACCCCTTCGGCGCCGAGAAGCCGCGGCTCGTGATCGACGCCAAGAACATGGCGCAGCACGCCGACAAGCTCACCGAAGGGACCAAGGCGCTGTTGCAGAAGTATCCGAGCTTCCGCGTGGACGTCTATCCGACGCACCGCAGCGTCGCCTTCCCCAAGTTCATCGCCGACAACACCGCGAAGATCGCGACGCAGGCCAAGACCCACAACGACGGGCGCTCGATCGAAGGCGCGCACGCCGGCTTCCCCTTCCCGATCCCCAAGACCGGTTTCGAGGCGATGTGGAACCACCTGGTGCGCTACAACGGCCAGGCCTACGAGGTGAAGTACCGCAACCTCAACGTCGACGCGAGCGGGCGCACGACGCTCGCCACCGAAGGCATGAACGTCCAGGAGTTCCCGTTCTGGGACGCGGGCAAGACTTCGGCCGAGACCTACTGGCGCATCAAGAACACCTACACGGGTCCGGCGCGGCGCGCGGGCGAGGCGCTCCTGATCGTCGATCCGCTCGACATCGGCACCAAGGACCGGCGCGCCTGGACCTACCTGCCGGGGCAGCGGCGCGTCAAGGTCGCCCCGGACCTCTCGCACGACACGCCGAACCCGGGCACGGCGGGGGGCAACACCTTCGACGACATCTTCATCTTCATCGGCTCGATGGAGCGCTTCGACTTCAAGCTCGTCGGCAAGAAGGAGATGATCGTGCCGTACAACGCCTACGCCGCGGTGTACCAGGCCAAGCAGGACGCGCTCGTGAAACCCAACCACCTCAACCCGGATCTGGTGCGCTGGGAGCTGCACCGCGTGTGGGTGGTGGAGGCGACGCTGCGCGAAGGCAAGCGCCACGTGTATAGCAAGCGCACCTTCTACCTCGACGAGGACTCGTGGGCGGCGCTCGCCTCCGACCAGTACGACGCCCGCGGCCAGCTCTACCGCGCCGGCTTCGCCTACATGGCCCCGAGCTACGACCTGCCGGCGCCCTACACCGACATGTTCGGCCACTACGACCTGGTTGCGGGCATCTACTCGCTGACCGGCTTCAGTGCCGAGACCGGCGGCATGCGCCAGACCAAGCCGCTCAGCGATCGTGAGTGGTCGCCGGATTCGCTCGCCGGCGCGGGCATCCGCTGAAACCACAACAACAATGATTCGAGCCGGGCAGGGCGCTGTGCCGCCCGCCCGGCCTTTCCGACCCCACGGAGGAGCAACGATGAACGCGCACCGACTTGGCGGCGCCCTGCTTGCGCTCGCGCTGACGCTGCCGGCGACAGCCCCCGCGGCCGGCTTCCAGGACGTGCTCGACACCCCGGCGATGACGAGCGAGCTCGCGGCCAGGGGGCTCATCAACGGCCTGGCGCTCGCCGGCCAGCGTGTCGTCGGCGTCGGCCAGCGCGGCCACGTCGTGTATTCCGACGACGCGGGCAAGAGCTGGCGGCAGGCGAAAGTGCCGGTCAGCTCGGATCTGGTCGCGGTGAGCTTCCCGACGCCGCGAGCCGGCTGGGCGGTGGGGCACGACGGCGTCGTGCTCGCGAGCAATGATGCCGGTGCGAGCTGGACGAAGCAGCTCGACGGGCGTGCCGTAGGCACCATGATGGTCGAGTACTACAAGGCCCAGTCCGGTGACGAGGCCGCGAAGTGGGTCAGTGAGGCCGAGCGCTTCGCCGCGCAGGGCGCCGAGAACCCCTTCCTCGACGTGTGGTTCGCCGACGAGCACAACGGCTTTGTCGTCGGCGCGTTCAACCTGATCCTGCGCACCACGGACGGCGGCAAGCACTGGGAGCCGTGGCTCGACCGCACCGAGAACCCGCAGGCGCTGCACCTCTATGCGATCCGCGGCGCCGAGGGCGAAGTGTTCGCGACCGGCGAGCAGGGCCTCGTGCTGCGCCTCGATGCCGCGGCGGGCGTCTTTCGCGCACTGCAGACCCCCTACCAGGGCACCTATTTCGGCGTCGCGCCCGCCAAGGACGCGGTGATCGTCTTCGGGCTGCGCGGCAACGCGTTCCGCAGCACCGACAGCGGGCGGACCTGGCACAAGATCGACACCGGCGTGCAAGAAGGCCTGACGGCTGCTGCGACCGTAGGCGACCAGGGCGTGATCCTCGCGAGCCAGGCGGGGCGGCTGCTGGTGAGCACGGATGGCGGCGAGCATTTCTCGCCGCTCAAGCTCGACCGCGCCGTCCCGGCGTCGGCGGTGCAACCCCTCGGCACGGATGCGGTGGTCGTCGCGGGTGCCCGCGGCGTGCGCGTCCAGACGCTTCGCTAACAGGAGACCGACGCGATGGCCGTCGCATTCGATTCGCATGACCGCACGCCCGTCGTGCGTGCCCTCTCGGAGTTCGACCGCAACTCCGGCAATGCCCTCGAGCGCCTGATCTTCAACCACCGCCTCGCGGTGGTCGTGATCTGCGCCGTGGTGACCGTGGTGCTGGCCGTGGTGGGCGCGATGAAGCTGCAGTTGAACGCGAGCTTCGAGAGCATGCTGCCGCAGAGCCAGCCCTACATCCAGAACTACCTCGAGAGCCGCAAGGAGCTGCGCGGCCTTGGCAACGTGCTGCGCGTCGTCGTCGCGAGCCCGAGCGGCGACATCTTCGACCCGGCCTACCAGGAGACGCTGAAGAAGATCAGCGACGAGCTCATCCTCACGCCCGGCGTCGATCGCGCGTGGGTGAAATCCTTGTGGACGCCGTCGGTGCGCTGGACCGAAGTCACCGAGGAAGGCTTCCAGGGCGGGCCGGTGATGCCGGATTCCTACGACGGCTCGCCGCAGGCGACCGGCGAGCTCAAGCTCAACATCGCCCGTTCGGGCATCGTCGGGCGCTTCGTCGGCAACGACTTCAAATCGAGCATGATCTTCGTGCCGCTGCTCGACAAGGATCCCGCGACGGGCGCGGCGATCGACTACCGCGCGCTGTCGCGGAACCTCGAGGAGAACATCCGTTTGAGGTTCGAGCGCGCGGCGGGCTCGGGCGGCCCCGAAATCCGCATCCACATCATCGGCTTCGCCAAGCTCGTCGGCGACCTCATCGACGGCGTGAGCCAGGTGATGGCTTACTTCGCGATCGCCGCGCTGATCGCGATTCTCGTGATCTTCTTCTACACCCGCTGCCTGAGGAGCACCGCGCTGGTGGTCGCCTGCTCGGTGATCGCGGTGGTGTGGCAGATGGGCCTCATCGCCGCGCTCGGCTTCGAGCTCGACCCGTTCTCGATCCTCGTGCCGTTCCTGATCTTCGCGATCGGCGTCAGCCACGGCGCGCAGAAGATGAACGGCATCGTGCAGGACATCGGCCGCGGCACGCATCGCCTGGTCGCGGCGCGCTTCACCTTCCGCCGGCTCTTTCTCGCTGGCATGACGGCGCTGGTCGCCGACGCGGTCGGCTTCGCGGTGCTGATGGTCATCGACATCCCGGTGATCCAGGCGCTCGCGCTCGCGGCGAGCATCGGCGTGGCGGTGCTGATCTTCACCAACCTGATCCTGCTGCCGGTGCTCTTGTCCTACACCGGCGTGAGCGCCCGGGCGGCCGAGCGCAGTCTCGTGGCCGAGTCGGGGGCCGCCGACGGCACGGGCGCGGGCCTGTGGCGCTGGCTCGAGCGCTTCACCGAGCGGCGCTGGGCGATCGGCGCGATCGCGGTCTCCGCGGTGCTCACCGTCGCGGGCTTCGTCGTCAGCCTCGAGCTCAAGATCGGCGACCTCGAGCCGGGCGCGCCGGAGCTGCGCGCCGACTCGCGCTACAACCGCGACAACGCCTACATCACGGCGAACTACTCGCTCTCGTCCGACCAGTTCGCCGTGATCGTCAGGACCGCGGCCGAAGGCTGCCTCAAGTACGAGACCCTCGTCGAAGCCGACCGCCTCGCGTGGCAGCTGCAGCAGCTGCCCGGGGTGCAGACGACGGTGTTCCTCGGCGATGCGGTGCGCCAGATCACCGCCGGTTCGTACGAAGGCAACCCGAAGTGGCTCACCCTCGCGCGCAACCAGGACGTGCTCAACTACGGCGCGCAGCAGGCGTCCGTCAACAACCCCGACCTCTTCAACAACGACTGCTCGGTGATGCCGGTGATCGCCTACCTCACCGACCACCGCGCCGAGACGCTCGACGCCATCGTCGCCACCGCCGCGCAATTCGCCGAGGCGCACAGCACCCCCGAGCGCCAGTTCCTGCTCGCAGCGGGCTCGGCCGGCATCGAGGCGGCGACCAACATCGTCGTGCGGGAAGCCAACCGCACGATGCTCCTCTACGTGTATGCGGCGGTGGTTGTGCTGTGCTTCGTCACCTTCCGCAGCTGGCGCGCGGTCGTCGTCGCGGTGGTGCCGCTCGCGGTGACCTCGATCCTGTGCGAGGCGCTGATGGTGGTGCTGGGGATCGGCGTGAAGGTCGGGACCTTGCCGGTCATCGCGCTGGGGGTCGGGATCGGCGTCGATTACGCGCTCTATCTGCTCTCCATCCAGCTCGCGCAGCAGCGCACGGGCGCTTCGCTTGCGCAAGCGCACCGCAGCGCACTGCAATTCACCGGCAAGGTCGTCGCGCTCGTCGGCGTGACGCTCGCCGCCGGGGTCGTCACCTGGATCTGGTCGCCGATCAAGTTCCAGGCCGACATGGGGATCCTGCTGACCTTCATGTTCGTGTGGAACATGGCCGGCGCGCTGATCCTGATTCCGGCGCTGTCGCACTTCCTGCTGAAGGATGCGGCCAGCGCAAGGCGTTTCGCCGCCGCGCCGGCACTCGGCCTCGCCGCGCGGTAAGGGGGCAGCCATGACCAATACGATCGGCAATTCGATCGGCAACTCGATGGACAAGGCGATGGGCAAGGCGATGAGTAATCCGACCGTTTCGGCGCGCGCGCTTGCATGGATCGACCTCCCGGCGTGGCAGCGGCTGTGGCCCGGCGTGCTGACCGCGATCACGATCGCGCTGGCGGCGAGCTTCGTCGCCGAGCACCAGGGCGGCCCGCAGCTGCTGTACGCGCTGTTCTTCGGCATGGCGTTCAACTTCGCCGCGAACGGCGAGAAGATCCGCGACGGCATCGAGTTCGCGTCGCGCCATGTGCTGCGTTTCGGCGTCGCACTGCTCGGGGCGCGCATCACCGCGGAGCAGCTTGCGGGTCTGGGCGCCGGGTCGATCGCGATGGTCGCCGGCGGCGTCGTCGCGACGATCCTGTTCGGGGCGCTGGTCGGGCGCCTGCTCGGCCGCCCCGGCACCGAAGGGATTCTCACCGGCGGCGCGGTGGCGATCTGCGGCGCGTCGGCCGCGCTGGCGATCTCGGCGGTGCTGCCGAAGAGCGACGCGAACCAGCGCTTCACCTTGTTCACGGTGGTCGGCGTCACGGCGCTCTCCACCGTCGCGATGGTCGTCTATCCCTCGCTCGTGAAGCTCTTCGGGCTCGACGCGAACGCTGCGGCGGTCTTTCTCGGCGGCACGATCCACGACGTCGCGCAGGTCGTCGCGGCGGGCTATCTCATCTCGCCCGAGGTCGGCGACGGGGCGACCTTCGTCAAGCTCTTCCGCGTCGCGATGCTGCTGCCGGTGGTCGCGGTGGTGTCGCTGCTGTTTCGCAACGGCGCGCCGGCCGGCAAGAAGCCGCCGGTGCTGCCGGGCTTTCTCGTCGGCTTCGCGGTGCTGGTCGCGGTCAACAGCCTCGGGCTGATCCCGCAGCCGGTCACCGACGTCGCCTCCGGCCTGTCGCGCTGGTGCCTGGTCGTGGCGATCGCGGCGCTCGGCGTGAAGACCTCGTTCCAGCAGCTCGCCGCGCTCGGCTGGCGGCCGGTGGCGATGCTCGCGGTCAATACCGTGTTCCTCGCCGCGCTGATCATGGGCGGCCTGCTGTGGATGCGCTGAGCACGGCGCGGCCCGACAACACCAACCGATAAACGACAGACGGCGACGACGCCCCGGCCCCGTGAAGCGGGCAGGGCGGGAACGGCCGTCCGCACACCGAGGAGAGACAAAGAGATGGCATTGAACAAAGAGGTGGACTGGTCCGAAATCGGGCCGCTCTTCCGCGACGGCCTGCGGATCATGTTCGGCGGCTTCATCGGTGTCGGCACGCCCGAGGGCATTGTGTCGCTGCTGTGCGAGCAGGGAACGAAGGACCTGACGCTGATCGGCAACGACACCGCGGCGCCGGACACCGGCGTCGGTCCACTGATCTCGTCCGGCCAGGTGAGCCGCGTCGTCGTGTCGCACATTGGCACGAACCCGGTGACCGGCAAAAAGATGATCGCCGGTGAGCTCGACGTCGAGCTCGTCCCGCAGGGCACGCTCGTCGAGCGCATCCGCTGCGGCGGCGCGGGGCTTGGCGGCGTGCTGACGCCGACCGGCGTCGGCACCGTCGTCGAGGAAGGCAAGACGAAGATGGTCGTCGACGGCCGCGCCTTCCTCATCGAGCTGCCACTGCGCGCCGACGTCGCGATCCTGAAGGCGAAACGTGCCGACCGCGCGGGCAACCTCGTCTATGAGCGCGCCGCACGCAACTTCAACCCGATCATCGCGCTCGCCGCGGACCTCGTGATTGCCGAGGTCGACGAGATCGTCGAGATCGGCGAAATCGACCCCGATCTCGTGATGACGCCGGCGGCGCTCGTCGACAAGATCGTGCTGGCGCGGAGGCCCTGAACATGGAAGCGAAGGAAATCATCGCGCGGCGCGTCGCCCGCGAGTTCCGCGACGGCTACGTCGTCAATCTCGGTATCGGTCTGCCGACGCAGGTGCCGCGCTACCTGCCGACGGGGATGCACATCACGCTGCAGTCGGAGAACGGCTTCCTCGGCCTCGCGCCGCTCGAAGGCGAGCCGCTGCCAGGCGTCGTCAATGCGGGCGGTATTCCCTGCGGGCTGATGCCGGGCGCCGCGATGTTCGACAGCGCGATGTCGTTTGCGCTGATCCGCGGCGGCCACGTCGACGTCACCGTGCTCGGCGGCCTGCAGGTCGACGAGGAAGGCAGCCTCGCGAACTGGATGGTGCCGGGGAAGATGGTTCCCGGCATGGGCGGCGCGATGGACCTCGTGACCGGCGCGCGCAAGGTCATCGTCGCGATGGAGCACTGCACGAAGGACGGTGAGCCGCGCATCCTCGACCGCTGCACGCTACCGCTGACCGCGAAGGGACGGGTCGCGATGGTCGTCACCGAGATGGCCGTGTTCAGGATCACACACGGCGAGTTCGTGCTCATCGAGCACGCGCCGGGCGTGTCGCTCGCCGACATCCGGGCGCGGACGCAGGCGCGCTTCGCGGTTTCGGAGGACTTGAGGCCGATGAAGCTCGATTGACGCGAGGCCGATCGCCCGGCCGTAGGGCGGATGAGCCGAAGGCGTTATCCGCCAATTTGACCGCTACACCTGTCGGGCCGCCGTGTGGCGGAAGGCGCTTCGCTTTTGGCTACGCCGAAACTTCGTTTTCCGCCCGTTCCGGCAAGCGGCTCACTGAGCGCTGACCCTTTTCGCGGGGGTGTCCTCCAGCCACCTGACCTCTCCTCCTCAAGGATCGGGACATCCCCCCTTTTTATTCCGCGCGGCCCTCGCGGGCCCGCAACCAGAAACTTCGTACGGGAGACATGCCTTGAATGATTCAACTTTCCGCAAGGTCGCCGTGCTCGGCGCCGGCGTGATGGGCGCGCAGATCGCGGCCCACCTCGCGAACGCCGAGGTGCCGGTCGTGCTGTTCGACCTCGCGGCACCGTCGGGCGATGCGAACGGCGTCGTCGCGAAGGCGCTGAAGGGGCTGCAGAAGCTCGAACCGGCGCCGTTCGTCACGCGCGACCGCATCCACTACGTCGACGCCGCGAACTACGACCAGCATCTGGCGCAGTTGCGCGACTGCGACCTCGTGATCGAGGCAATCGCCGAGAAGCTCGAATGGAAGGAGAGCCTGT
This sequence comes from Aromatoleum bremense, assembly GCF_017894365.1. Taxonomy (NCBI): domain Bacteria; kingdom Pseudomonadati; phylum Pseudomonadota; class Betaproteobacteria; order Rhodocyclales; family Rhodocyclaceae; genus Aromatoleum; species Aromatoleum bremense. The sequence goes on along the minus strand of NZ_CP059467.1, from coordinate 188,413 downwards.
ACGCGAGGATCGCGCCCCATCTGGCGCCGGGCGCGATCCTCGCGACCAACACCTCGGGCCTCTCGCTGGCGAAGCTCTCGTCGGTGCTGCCCGAGTCGCTGCGGGCGGACTTCTGCGGCGTGCATTTCTTCAACCCGCCGCGCTACATGCCGCTCGTCGAGCTGATCCCGGCGCCGGAGACGCGCCCCGGCGTGCTCGACCGGCTCGAGCCGTGGCTCGTGTCGCGGCTCGGCAAGGGCGTCGTGCGCGCGAAGGACACTCCGAACTTCGTCGCCAACCGCATCGGCGCGATGTGGTTGCTGACGGTCGCGCACCACACCGGGCGGCTCGGCCTCGCGCTCGACGACGTTGACGCGCTGACCGGCCCTGCGATCGGCCTGCCGAAGAGCGCAACGTACCGCCTCTTCGACGTCGTCGGCCTCGACACGCTCGCGCACGTCATCGACGGGATGCGCGTCGAGCTGCCGGACGACCCGTGGGCGCGCCACTACGTGGTGCCGGGCTGGATCGCGGCGCTGATCGACCGCGGCGCGCTCGGTCAGAAGACGGGCGGCGGCGTCTATCGCCGGCAGGGCCGCGACCTCACCGTGCTCGATCCGGCGTCGGGCGAGTACCGCGCCGCCGCCGGCGCCGTCGCGCCCGAGGTCGGCGAGATCCTCAAAGTGCGCGACGCCGGCCGCCGGCTGCGCATGCTGTGCGATTGCCCGCATCCGCAGGCGCGCCTCGTCTGGTCGTGCCTGCGCGACCTCTTCCATTACTGCGCGGTGACGCTCGACGCGATCGCCGACAACGCGCGCGACGTCGATCTGGCGATGCGCTGGGGCTACGGCTGGCGGCGCGGGCCGTTCGAGCTGTGGCAGGAAGCGGGCTGGCGTGAGGTCGCGGCGATGATCCGCGACGACGTCGCGGCCGGCGAGGCGATGGCCGGCGTGCCGCTGCCCGCATGGGTCGTCGCGCGCGACGGCGTGCATGGCGCCGAGGGTTCGTGGTCGGCGGCCGAGTCGCGGCTGAAGCCGCGCGCGGCGCTGCCGGTCTATCGCCGCCAGCTCTTCCCCGAGCGCGTGCTCGGCGAGGCGCAGGACCGCGGCGAAACCGTCTGGGAGAACGACGGCGTGCGGCTCTTCACGCTGCCGGCGGTCGATGCCGGGATCCTCGTCGCGAGCTTCAAGACGAAGCTCAACGTGCTCGCGAAACCGGTGCTCGACGGCATCGCCGAAGCGCTCGCCTGCGCCGCGCGCGACTACGCCGGCCTCGTCGTCTGGAACGAGGCGCCGTTCGCCGCCGGCGCGAACCTCGACGAAGTGCTCGCGCTCGTCGAGTCGGACGATGCTGACGCGCTCGACCGGCACGTGCGCGCGTTCCAGGCGGCGATGCGGTCGCTGCGCGACAGCGCGGTGCCGACGGTCGCGGCGGTGCAGGGGATGGCGCTCGGCGGCGGCTGCGAGCTCGCGATGCACTGCACGCACCGCGTCGTCGCGGCCGAATCCCAGCTCGGCCTCGTCGAAGCCGGCGTCGGGCTGATCCCGGCCGGCGGCGGCTGCAAGGAGTTCGCGCTGCGCGCCGCGCGCATCGCCGCGCAGCAGCAGTACGGCGAGCCGAACGCGGCGATCTATGCGGCGTTCCAGCATGTGTCGTCGGCGAAGGTCTCGAAGAGCGCGTTCGAGGCGCGCGAGATGGGGCTGCTGCAGCCGTCCGACACGATCCTCTTCAATCCGCACGAGCTGCTGTATGTCGCGATCCGCCAGGCGCGTGCGCGCGCCGAAACAGGCCACTACCCGCCGCTCGCGCCGCGCGCGGTGAAGGTCGCGGGACGTGGCGGCATCGCGACGCTCGAGCACCAGCTCGTGAACCTGCGCGACGGCGGCTTCATCTCGGCGCACGACTATCGCGTCGCGCGCGCGGCGGCGAAGTCGAAGGCGGCTCGCTCGTCGACGAGCAGTGGCTCCTCGATGTCGAGCGCCGCGAGTTCGTCGCGCTCGCTCGCACCCCCGAAACCCGGGCCCGCATCCGGCACCTGCTGGACACCGGCAAGCCCCTGCGCAACTGACCGGAGACCGACCCCAATGACCAAGCAATTCCAGGACGCCTACCTCGTCGCCGCGACGCGCACGCCGGTAGCGCGTCGCAACGGCATGTTCCGCCACGTGCGCCCGGACGACATGCTCGCCCACGTGCTGCAGGCGAGCGTCGCCGCGGTGCCGCGGCTCGACCCGCGCGACATCGGCGACGTCTATGTCGGCTGCGCGATCCCCGAAGGCGAGCAGGGCATGAACGTCGCGCGCCTCGGCGTGCTGATGGCGGGGCTGCCCGACAGCGTGCCCGCGATCACGATCAACCGTTTCTGCTCGTCGGGCCTCAACGCGGTGGCGATGGCCGCCGACCGCATCCGCCTCGGCGAAGCCGACGTCGCGATCGGCGCCGGCACCGAATCGATGAGCGCGATGCCGAACATCTTCGGCAAGGGCATCCACGCCAACCCGAAATGGATGAACGACGACCACGTCGCGCTCGCGTACGGCATGGGCCTCACCGCCGAGCGGGTCGCCGAGCGCTGGCAGGTGTCGCGCGACGACCAGGACGCGTTCGCCGCCGTGAGCCACGAGAAGGCGCTCGCGGCGATCGCCGCCGGCCACTTCGACGCCGAGATCACGCCCTACGCGGTCACCGAGCAATTCCCGGGTGCCGACGGCGCGGTGCGGCGGGTCGAGCGGCTCGTCCGCAGCGACGAGGGCCCGCGCGCGGGCACGACCGCCGAGAGCCTCGGCAAGCTCAAGCCCGTGTTCGCGCGCGGTGGCTCGGTGACCGCGGGCAACGCGTCGCAGATGTCGGACGGCGCGGGCTCCGTGGTGCTGATGAGCGAGGCGGCCCTCAGGCGCTACGACGTCGAGCCGATCGCGCGCTTCGTGAGCTTCGCGGTCGCCGGCGTGCCGCCCGAGATCATGGGCATCGGCCCGGTCGAGGCGATCCCGCGCGCGCTGAAGGCGGCCGGGCTGCGCCTTGCCGACATCGACTGGTTCGAGCTCAACGAGGCGTTCGCGGCTCAGGCGCTCGCGGTGATGCGCACGCTCGATATCGATCCGGCGAAGATCAACCGCCAAGGCGGCGCGATCGCGCTGGGCCACCCGCTCGGCGCGACCGGCGCGATCCGCACCGCGACGCTCATGCACGGCCTGCGCCGCACCGGCCAGCGCTACGGCATGGTGACGATGTGCATCGGCACCGGCATGGGTGCCGCCGGCATCTTCGAAGCGCTCTGAAACCGAATGACGATCCGGCGGCGCGACCGCCCGATCCCCGATAAGACAACCCCGAAAAGACCCCCAAGGAGACTCCTAATGAGCCAGTACGACGCGCCGATCCAGGCGATGCGGTTCATCATCGAAAACCTCGTCGGCCTCGACGAGATCGCCACGCTGCCCGGCTTCGAGGACGCGACGCCCGACATCGCCGCCGCGATCCTCGACGAGGCGGGCAAGTTCACCGGCGAGGTGCTCGCGCCGCTCAACCGCGTCGGCGACCTGCAGGGCTGCCGCGTCGAAGACGGCGTCGTGACGACGCCGGACGGCTGGCGCGAGGCCTACGACGCGTACCGCGACGGCGGCTGGAGCACGATCGGCGCCCCGTCCTCGTTCGGCGGGCAGAACATGCCGAAGCTCGTCGCGACCGCGGTGACCGAGATGCTGCAGTCGGCAAACCTCGGCTTCTCGCTGATGCCGATGCTCACCGACGGCGCGGCAGCCGCGCTGCTCACGGCCGGCTCCCACGCGATCAAGCAGAAGTACCTGCCGAAGATGGTCGCGGGCGAGTGGGGCGGCACGATGAACCTCACCGAACCGCAGGCCGGCTCCGACCTCGCCGCGATCCGCACGCGCGCCGAGCCCGTCGCCGACGGCAGCTACCGCATCGTCGGCCAGAAGATCTTCATCACCTACGGGGAGCACGAGCTCACCGAGAACATCATCCACCTCGTCCTCGCGCGGCTGCCCGACGCGCCCCCGGGCGTGAAGGGGATCTCGCTCTTCGTCGTGCCGAAGGTCCTCGTCGAGGACGACGGCTCGCTCGGCGCGCGCAACGACGTGCGCTGCGTGTCGCTCGAGCACAAGCTCGGCATCCACGGCAGCCCGACTTGCGTGATGGCGTTCGGCGACGCGGGCGGTGCGACGGGCTACCTCGTCGGCGAGCCGAACCGCGGCCTCGAGTACATGTTCATCATGATGAACGAGGCGCGCTTCGGCGTCGGCCTGCAGGGCGTGGCGATCGCCGAACGCGCGTACCAGCAGGCGCTTGCGTACGCGAACGAGCGCGTGCAGGGGCGCGACGCGATCACCGGGGTCCACAACGTCGCGATCGTCGCGCACCCCGACGTGCGGCGCATGCTGCTGCGGATGAAGTCGCGCACACAGGCCGCGCGGATGCTCGCCTACTGGGTCGCAGGCCAGTTCGACCTCGCGCACGCGCACCCCGACGCGCCGGTGTGCGAGACCGCGCGGCTGATGGTCGATTTCCTGATCCCGATCGTGAAGGGCTGGAGCACCGAGATCGGCAACGACTCGGCCTACCTCGGCGTGCAGGTGCACGGCGGCATGGGCTTTATCGAGGAGACCGGCGCCGCGCAGCACATGCGCGATGCACGCATCCTGACGATCTACGAGGGCACGACCGGCATCCAGGCGAACGACTTGGTGATGCGCAAGCTGCTGCGCGGCGGCAGCGAGGGGCTGACGCTGCTCGGTGGGCAGATGCGCGCGGTGGTCGCGAGCCTGAAGACCGTCGATGACGAGACGATCGCTGCGTTCGTACCGCGCCTCGAGACGTGCATCGAGCAGTTCGAGGCGGCCGCGTGGCACCTGCTCGAAGCCGGCAAGCGCGACGCGGGCGAGCGTGATGTGGGCGAGCGTGATGTGGGCGAGCGTGATGCGGGCGAGCGTGATGTGGGCAAGGCGCTGTGGGTCGCGGTGCCGTTCCTGATGCTGATGGGCACGGCGTGCGGCGCGTGGATGTGGGGCAAGGCGGCGCTCGCGGCGAAAGGGCTGCTCGACCGCGGCGAAGGCGATCCGGAGTTCAACCGCGAGCAGATCGCGCTCGCGCAGTTCTACATGACCCACGTCGCGACCGAGGCGGCGGGGTTCGCGGCGACGGTGACCGAGGGGCTGGGGCACAATGCCGCGGCGCTCTGCGCGTAGCCGCCCTTTGAGTTTGGCGACCAACTGGCTACCGAAGCGCTGTCGCAGGCCATCCTGCACGACCACCCTGTTTATGACTTGCTGTATGTCGTGCTTGCGATGCGCTTCGGGGCGCGCCTCCTTTCCGCCGATGACAGGCTGCTGAAGCTGGCGGCCCGTATCGATCCCAGTATGGTCTGAGTAGTCCGATATGCGTGCCGGATCAGGCGCTCGACGCATGGGCGCAGGATTCGCTGCGGTCGCCTTCGAGGCCGCGGCCGGCGCTGGCTGCCGCCATGTCCATCAGGTGCGATTCGACCCGGCGGGGGAAGGGCGCAGCAAGTGCTCGAATGAAACCGGGGATAGCCCCCTTGTTACAAGGCAGGACAGCTCATTTGCTCCGCGGTTGGCAGCAATCTCCACACGCTACACTTGCACAAAGCGCAGACATGCGGCATTATGCGCGCCTCGACAACGCAGGCGGTTGTCGAAGGGTGGCAGAATCGAGTGGCAGCGGCCCGCAAACCCGCGCCAATACTGAAGGTTGTACGGCCTGCAAAGCCGTGTACATCGGTTCGATTCCGGTTCGCGCCTCCAGAAGTACATGCGGGAATAGCTCAGTTGGTAGAGCGCAACCTTGCCAAGGTTGAGGTCGCGAGTTCGAGACTCGTTTCCCGCTCCAGAAATTGACAAAAGGAAGGTGCAAGCGCACCTTCCTTTTGTCGTTTACCGGCTCTGGCCATGTCCGCCTGCCGAAACATTCCATTTTCGTTGCCGCGTGCTGCCGTCGTACCCGATTACGGGGCGAACGGCCTCTATGGCCTCGTCGGCGCGATCCGTAACTATCTCGATGGCCAGCGCTGGGCGGTGCCCGGCGAAGAACGCCCCGCTCGCACGCAGGATGAACCCGTGCCGGTGCTGGTGTTCCTGCTCATCGACGGCCTCGGCGACGCGTTTCTGCAGCGTTTCGGCGCGGGAAGCGCGCTGCTCGCGCACCGGCGGCGGCGGATGACTTCGGTTTTCCCGAGCACGACGGCGAGCGCGGTAACGACCACGCTCACCGGTCTCGCGCCGGCCCGGCATGGATTGACCGGCTGGTTCATCCATGACCGGCGCTTCGGCGGCGTGGTCGCGCCATTGCCGATGAGGAAGCGTTCGGGCGGACTCATTCGTGGCCCGATGGCGCGAGAGCGGCTCTTCCCGTACCCGAGCCTGTTCCAGAACCGCAGGCGCAAGTCGATTTACGTCAATCCGCGCAGCCTCGCGTATTCGCCATATTCTGTGAGGCATGGCCGTGGCGCCGACAGGGTCGCGTATCGCGGCATCCAGGGGATGGTCGATGCGATAGCGACTGCAGCAAGGGCGCTGAAGAGTGCAGCGGGCGGCTATATCCACGCCTACTATCCTGTGTTCGATGCGCTCAGTCATGCGCACGGCTGCGAGTCCGACGAGGCCGTCGCGCAGTTTCGCCACATCGACGCCGCGTTCGCCGCCTTGCTCGATGAACTGGCCGGAACCGGCGTCGACGTCGTTGCGAGCGCAGATCACGGCTTCATCGATTCGCCTGCGGAGCGCGTGATCCGCTTCGAACGGTTTCCGGAGGCCGCGGCAATGCTCGCCGGACCGTTGTTCGGCGAACGTCGGGCTGCGCTATGTGAGCTTCGCCGGGGGGCGGAGGATGATTTCCGTTCGTTCGTCGAGGCGGAGCTGGCGGGCAAGGCGGTGCTGGTCCGTTCGCCGGAGCTGCTGCGCAGCGGGTTTTTCGGCCCGGGGCCGCGACACCGGCAGTTGCGCGAACGCATCGGCAGCCATGCGCTGCTGATGGAACCCGGCTGGACGATCACGGACCGCGTGCCCGGCGAACACGCGCACCGGATGATCGGCGTGCATGGCGGACTGTCGCCGCAGGAAATGTGGGTGCCGCTGATTCACGCCCGCTGCTGAGGGGTACGGGGGTGGGGCGCCCGGGTCAGTGCAACTCTTCGTCGTCCGGTGGTACGGGGAGCACCATGATGCCTTCGTCGATGAGTTCCCCGATGTCGTCGCTCGACGCTTTCCCCTTGATATTGCGCGCTTCGCTGTCCCCGTAGTGGATGCGGCGGGCTTCCTCGACGAACCGCTCGCCGACGTCCTCCGACTCCTTGCCGAAGCGGCGCAGCATCGCCACGACTGTAGCGACCGCGTCCGTCTGCCGGGTGGTTGCGGAGGGCGGCGAGGGTCGAGGTGGTGGAGCTGCCGGGGGCATCGAGCCGGTGTTGACGTACGGAGCGGTCGGACGCCGGCTGATCGAGGCTGAGCCGCAAACGGGACAGACGACCTGTCCGCGCTCACGCTGGGTTTCGAACGCGGCAGCCGAGCCGAACCAGCCTTCGAACAGGTGCTCGTGGTCGCAGCAAAGGTTCAGAACGATCACCGCAGGAAGTCCTGGAGAAAATCACGCGCAGCGCGCTCGCTGGTGCCGGGGACGGGACTTGAACCCGTAAGCCCGAAGGCGGCGGATTTTAAGTCCGCTGTGTATACCGATTTCACCACCCCGGCGCCGATGGGTGGCGCATTCTACCCTGCGACCGACACCCCTGCACAACGGCTCCGGCTGTGCCTGGCCGCGAAGCCGGCTCAGCGATCATGCGGTTTTTTCTTGCCGGGCTTGAAGCCGGTGGAGGGCGTGCGCTTTTCGCCGCTGAAGGATCTCGGGCCGGGGCTTCCGGGACGGGCGGGTTTGCCGCCGGGGTGGGCGGCGTGACGCGGCGCTGCTCCGGGACGAGGGGCTCCCGGCCGCACGCGGGCCGCGTCGCGCTTCGCTTCCTCGGCGTCGAGCGGGCGGATGTTCAGCTGGTGCTGGCGCACGCGCACCCGGCGCAGGATGTCGAGGACGTCGTGTGGCAGGCCGCTCGGCAGTTCGACGGTGCTGTAGTCCTCGTAGAGATTGATCTGCCCGATATAGCGGCTTTCGATGCCGGCCTCGTTGGCGATCGCGCCGACGATGTCCTTCGGCGTCGCCTGCTGGTTGCGGCCGACTTCGATGCGGTAGCGTTGCAGATTGCCCTCGGAGAACTCGCGTCGGCGTTCGAGTATTTTCTCGCGGTTTTCGCGCGGGGCTCGCTCGGCGCCCGGTTCACGCTGCGGTTCGGCCAGGCGCGCGATGTCAGGGCCTTTCGACTCCGGCAGTTGCAGCGGGCGCTCGCGCTGCGCGAGGAAGGCGAGGGCGGCGGCGATGTCGTGGAGTTCGGCTTCGTGGGTGGATTCCATGCCGGCGACGACGTCGCGGAAGAACGCGAGGTCTTCGGATTCGAGCACTGTGGCGACTTGCTGGCGGAACGCGGCGACTCGCTTGTCGGCGACGGCTTCGCGCGACGGTAGTTGCAGCGCCTCGATCGGCTGGCGGGTCGCGCGCTCGATGACTTTCAGCATCCGTATCTCGCGCGGCGCGACGAACAGGATCGCGCTGCCGGTGCGGCCCGCGCGCCCGGTGCGCCCGATGCGATGCACATACGCTTCGGTGTCGTACGGGATGTCGTAGTTGATGACGTGACTGATGCGCGAGACGTCGAGGCCGCGTGCGGCGACGTCGGTGGCGACGACGATGTCGAGTTGCCCGCCCTTGAGCTGTTCGATGACGCGTTCGCGCAGCTGCTGCGTCATGTCGCCGTTCAGCGCGGCGGCCGAGTAGCCGCGCGCCTCGAGCTTGTCGGCAAGCTCGACGGTCGCGGTCTTGGTGCGGACGAAGATGATCGCGGCGTCGAAATCCTCCTCGACTTCGAGGATGCGCGTCAGCGCGTCGAGCTTGTGCGCGACGCTGATCTGGCAGTAGCGCTGGCGGATTGCCGCGACCGTGGTCGTGCTGGTCTTGATCTTGACCTCGCGCGGGTCGCGCAGGTAGCGGTGCGCGACGCGGCGGATCGCATCGGGCATCGTCGCCGAGAACAGCGCGGTCTGACGCTCGGCCGGCGTGTGCTGCAGGATCCATTCGACGTCGTCGATGAACCCCATGCGCAGCATCTCGTCGGCTTCGTCGAGCACCAGCGTCGTCAGGCTGTCGAGATTGAGGCTCTTGCGCTCGATATGGTCCATGACGCGGCCCGGTGTGCCGACGATGACGTGTGCGCCGCGGGCGAGCTGGCGCAGTTGGACGACCATGCTCTGGCCGCCGTACACCGGCAGTACGTGGAAACCGGGCAGGTTCTTCGCATAACGCTGGAAAGCCTCGGCAACCTGGATCGCGAGTTCGCGGGTCGGCGCGAGCACGAGCACCTGCGGATTCTTGATGCTGAGGTCGAGCCGGTCGAGCAGCGGCAGCGCGAACGCGGCGGTCTTGCCGGTGCCGGTCTGCGCCTCGCCGAGCAGGTCGTGCCCGGCGAGCAGATGCGGGATGCAGACCGCCTGGATCGGCGACGGCGTTTCATAGCCGATTTCGGACAGCGCATCGAGCAGCGGTGCACGGAGATCGAGTTGGGCGAAGCTTTCGATGGGGGAAGTCATGGAGGTCTGGTGCGGGCAGCGGAAAGGGAAAAGGCGCCGAGCCGTCGAGAGAAACGGGGCGCTTCACGAATGAAGCGCATCGTACCGAAATCCCGCCTGTGCCGCTTGGCTCAATCGCGCGCGGGGAGATGCAGCCCAGACCGCACATCACATGGGCGACGGGCGATTTCGCGCGCGAGCCGCCAGACGAGGCGTGCTGCCAGACGCGCGGTCCGGCCGTTGGGGTCGAGGGAAGGGTTGAGTTCGGCGACGTCGGCGAGGCGAAGCTTGCCGCTCGCGACGGCGATGCGGATCACCGCCTCGACGACGGCCGGCTCGACGCCGATCGTCGCCGGCGCGCTGACGCCGGGGGCGCACGCACCTGGCAGCGCGTCGAGGCACAGCGTCAGGTAGAGCCAGTCGATGCCGGCGAGGAAATCGCGCACCGTGCTGTCGATCGCGTCGAGATCGCGCGCGCCCATTTCCTCGTCGAGGCGAAACGCGACGCCGAGCGCGCGGGCGCGGTCGAATAACGCGGCAGTGTTCGCCGCTTCGGCGATCCCCAGCACGCAGTAGCGGAAATTCCAGTCGCGGACTCCGCAGTCCTCGGCGATCTGGCGGAACGGCGTGCCCGAATTGCCCGCGGGTGCCGTGCGCAGGTCGAAATGAGCGTCAACGTTGAGAATGCCGATGCGCGGCGGGTGTGGTTCGCGTGCAGCATGTGCGGCGAGCCCCTGCCAGGCCGCCCACGCGATCTCGTGGCCGCCGCCGAGGCCGATCGGCACATGCCCGGCGTCGAGCAGCGCCGTGATGCGTCGAGCGTAGCCGGCCTGCATCGTCTCGAGCGTCTTCTCGCCGGCGTCGGGCGTGCTGGCGCCCACATCGCCCACATCGCCCACATCGCCCACATCGCCCGCGTCGTACACCGGCCGCGCTCCGTGCCAGGCCAGGTTCGCGAGTGTCCGGCGCAGCGCCGCCGGGCCTGCGGCGGCTCCGGCGCGGCCATGGTTGCGCCGCACGCCGAGGTCGCAGGGGAAACCGAGCAGCGCGATGCCGGGGGACGCCTGCGGCGGCAGCATCGTGACGCACTGGTGCCAGCGCAATGCCCGCGGGCCTTCATGCACGTCGATGCGGCCCTGCCACGGCCCCCGATCCTCCTCATCCTTGTGCGACATCACCTGCTCCGCTGATTCGTCCACCGAACACGCGCAGTGCGAGCGGGTTGTAGCCGAGGTGGTAGCACAGCTCGGCCGGGGTATCGACGTTCCACAGGCCGAGATCCGCGAGTTTTCCGGCCTCCAGCGTGCCGAGGTCGTCGCCGCGACCGAGCGCCCGGGCCGCGTTGCGCGTGACGCCGGCGAGCGCCTCGGCGGGGGCGAGACGGAACAGCACGCAGGCCATGTTGAGCGCGAGCAGCAGCGAACTGAGCGGCGAAGTGCCGGGGTTGCAGTCGGTGGCGATGGCGACCGGCACGCCGAGCGCGCGCAGCCGCGCGACCGGTGGAAGGTGCGTCTCGCGCAGGAAATAGAATGCCCCCGGCAGCAGCACGGCGACGCTGCCGGCCGCAGCGAGCGCCGCTGCACCGGCTTCGGAGAGGTGTTCCAGATGATCGGCGCACAGCGCGCCGTACCGGGCCGCCAGCGCCGCGCCGCCCGAATCCGAGAGCTGCTCGGCATGCAGCCTGACGGGAAGCCCGAGCGCCCGGGCCGCGCGGAACACCGCTTCGGTCTGCGCCGGGCTGAACGCGATGCGCTCGCAGAACGCGTCGACGGCATCGACGAGGCCTTCGCGGTGGAGCGCCGGCAGCATCACGTCGCAGACTTCGGCGATGTAGTCGTCGGCGCGTCCGTCGTATTCGGGCGGCAGTGCGTGCGCGCCGAGGAACGTTGTCGTCACGCGTACCGGCGCGGTGGCTCCCAGCGCGCGCGCCGCGCGCAGCATGCGTCGCTCGGCTGCAAGTTCCAGCCCGTAGCCCGACTTGATCTCCACTGTCGTGACACCCTCGGCGATCAGTCGGGCGAGACGCGGTCGGCTTGCGGCGACGAGCGCTTCCTCGTCGGCGGCCCGCGTCGCGATGACCGTCGCGCGGATGCCGCCGCCGGCGCGCGCGATCTCCTCGTAGCTCGCGCCCTGCATGCGCAGCTCGAACTCGCGGGCGCGGTTGCCGGCATGGACGAGATGCGTGTGGCAGTCGATCAGCCCCGGCAGCAGCCAGCCGCCGGCGCCATCGATCTCCTGTGCGGCGCGGGCCTCGCGCGGCAGGTCGCGTTTGGTGCCGAGCCAGACGATGCGCCCGGCCCGCACCGCGAGCGCGCCGTCACGCAGCGTGCCGTACGGTTCGTCGCCGGCGAATGTCGCGAGATGCACGCGGCGGAACAGCAGGTCCCAGGCGGCCATGTGATCAGGCGTCGTGCATCGGCAGGCGCAGGCCGATTTCCCGCGCCGTCGCGAGCGCTTCCTCGTAGCCCGCGTCGGCGTGGCGCATCACGCCGCTTGCCGGGTCGTTGAACAGCACGCGTGCGATCCGGCGCGCCGCGCCGTCAGTGCCGTCGCAGACGATCACCTGGCCCGCGTGCTGCGAATACCCCATGCCGACGCCGCCGCCGTGATGAAACGACACCCACGTCGCGCCGCTCGCGGTGTTGAGCAACGCGTTGAGCAGCGGCCAGTCGGACACGGCATCGGAGCCGTCGCGCATCGCCTCGGTTTCACGGTTCGGGCTCGCGACCGAACCGGTATCGAGATGGTCGCGGCCGATGACGATCGGCGCATGCAGTTCGCCGTGGCGCACCATCTCGTTGAACGCAAGGCCGACGCGGTAACGGTCCTTCGGGCCGAGCCAGCAGATGCGCGCTGGCAGGCCCTGGAACGTGATGCGATGGCGAGCGAGATCGAGCCAGTTGTGCAGGTGCCGGTCGTCGGGGATCAGCTCCTTCACTTTCGCGTCGCTGCGATGGATGTCCTTCGGCTCGCCCGACAGCGCGACCCAGCGGAACGGGCCGTAGCCGCGGCAGAACAGCGGGCGGATGTACGCCGGGACGAAGCCGGGAAACGAGAATGCGTCGATGACGCCGGCGTCGTGGGCCATCTGGCGGATGTTGTTGCCGTAGTCGAATACCGCCGCACCGGCTCGCTGCAGCGCCAGCATCGCGCGCACCTGGTTGGCCATCGAGTGCTTCGCCGGCTCGATGATGCTCTGCGGGTCGCTGCGCTGGCGCTCGCGCCATTGCTGCAGCGTCCAGCCTTGCGGCAGATAGCCGTGGATCGGATCGTGCGCGCTGGTCTGGTCGGTGACGACGTCGGGGATGACGCGGCGGCGCGCGATCTCCTCGAACACGTCGGCCGCGTTGCCGACGAGGCCCACCGACAGCACGCGGCCCTCGGCCCGCGCCGCATTGAGCAATGCGAGCGCCTCGTCGAGCGAAGCGGCCTTGCGGTCGAGGTAGTGCGTCTTCAGGCGCAGGTCGATGCGCGTCTCGTCGCACTCGACTGCCAGCATCGAGAAGCCCGCCATCGTTGCCGCGAGCGGCTGCGCGCCGCCCATGCCGCCGAGCCCCCCGGTGAGGATCCACCGCCGCGTGGCGTGCCCGCCGAAATGACGGTCGGCGCAGGCGGTGAACGTTTCGTACGTACCCTGCACGATGCCCTGCGAGCCGATGTAGATCCACGAACCCGCCGTCATCTGGCCGAACATCATCAGGCCTTTGCGGTCGAGCTCGTTGAAGTGCTCCCAGGTCGCCCACTTCGGCACCAGGTTGGAATTTGCGATCAGCACACGTGGCGCATCGACGTGGGTGCGGAACACGCCGACCGGCTTGCCGGACTGCACCAGCAGCGTCTCGTCCTCGCCCAGTTCGCGCAGCGTCGCGAGGATCCTGTCGAAGCACGCCCAGTCGCGCGCCGCGCGCCCCATGCCGCCATAGACGACGAGATGTTCGGGGTGCTCGGCGACTTCGGGGTCGAGGTTGTTCTGGATCATCCGCCACGCGGCCTCGATCAACCAGTTGCGGCAGTGCAGCGTCGCGCCATGCGGCGACCGCACGATGCGGCCCGGCGCGTAGCGGGGATCGGTGCTGTGGACTTCGTTCATCGCAGCCTCCTGCGAGCGCTTCAGAGGGATTCGTCATCCGGTGTGACGGAGCGGGACGCCTCGCCGTCCGCCACGCGTTCGGAGTCGAAGGAGAAGGGACAATGGCGTGCGAAGGCTCCCGCCGACACCTCGTCCTTGATCGATGCAATGTCCGGCGCAAAATAGCGGTCGATGTCGTAATGCGGCACGCGGCTGCGGATCAGCGCGAGCACGGCCTGCAGGCGCGGCGAGGTGCGGTGCGGTGCGCGCAGTTCGACGCCCTGCGCCGCGGCGAGCAGCTCAATCGCGAGGATCGTCGCGGTGTTGTCGGCGAGCTCGCCGAGCTTGCGTGCTGCGAACGTCGACATCGAAACGTGATCCTCCTGGTTCGCCGACGTCGGCAACGAATCGACGCTCGCCGGATGCGCGAGAAGCTTGTTCTCGGAGGCGAGCGCGGCCGCCGTGACGTGCGCGATCATGAAGCCGGAATTGACGCCGCCTTCGGTGACGAGGAAAGGCGGCAGGCCCGACAGCGTGGCGTCGATCAGCAGCGCGATGCGCCGCTCGGCCAGCGCCCCGATCTCGGCCGCCGCCAGCGCGAGCGCGTCAGCGGCGAAAGCGACCGGTTCGCCATGGAAGTTCCCGCCCGACAGCACTTCGCCACTGTCCGGAAAAACCAGCGGGTTGTCGGACACGGCGTTCGCTTCGATCAGCAGGACGCGCGCGGCGTGGCGCGTCTGGTCGAGGCAGGCACCCATGACCTGCGGCTGGCAGCGCAGGCTGTACGGGTCCTGCACCTTGCCGCAGTCGCGATGCGCAAGGTTGATCCCGCTGCCCTCGAGCAGCTGCCGGTAGGTGGCGGCAGCGTCGATCTGCCCCGGCTGGCCGCGCAACGCGTGGGTCCGGGCATCGAACGGCTTGAACGAGCCGGCCGCGGCGTCGACCGACAGCGCTCCGGCGACGAGCGCGGTGCGGAACACGGTCTCGATCGCGAACAGATTGACGAGCGCCAGCGCCGTCGACACCTGCGTGCCGTTGAGCAGCGCAAGGCCTTCCTTCGCCGCGAGCGTCATCGGCGCGAGTCCCGCGATCGCCAGGGCCTCGGTCGCGGGTACGTGTCGGCCGTCGACATATGCCTCGCCGATGCCCAGCAGCAGCGCCGAAAGGTGTGCGAGCGGCGCGAGATCGCCGCTCGCGCCGACCGAGCCTTTGGACGGCACGCGAGGGATGACGCCGGCGTTGAAGAGGCCGAGCAGCGCGTTGATGAGTTCCATGCGCACACCGGAGTGTCCGCGTGCAAGGCTCGCGATCTTCAGCGCCAGCACCAGGCGCACCGTCGGCACCGAGAGCGGTTCGCCGACTCCCACCGCGTGCGACAGCACGAGGTTTTTCTGCAGCAGTTCGAGCTGATCGTCCGGGATGTGCGTCTGCGCGAGGCGGCCGAAACCGGTGTTGATGCCGTAGGCCGGCTCGCCGCTGCGCGCGATCGCCGCAACCGTCGCGGCGCCGCGTGCGACCATCGAAAAGCAGGCCGGTTCGAGCTCGAGCCGGCTGTCGCTGAACGCGATCGTGCGCAGTTCGGCGAGCGTCAATCGGCCTGGATGAAGGCAAACGGCAGTCATCGGGAGTTCCCCCTGCTGGCGCTTTGACCGCTCGTGCGCCGGAAAATTTGTTGCCCGGGAGGCGACTGTGGTCAGACGGTACTCGTCGTGCCAGGATGGTTCGCTGCCCGGGTTCGTGCAGCGGATGCCATTCATCGTTTGATCATAGACTGACGTTATTCAATTTGCGTTATTCGATTGGCTGGCCCTGGAGGTGGGAAGGCGCTACCCTCGCGCATCGCGGCATTCGCAGTCTGCCGAAGACCAAAAACGAAAATCCGGCCAGCTCAGCGATCATCGCCCCATGACGGCAGCGCGCACTCCGACCATCCGTTCCCGACTCGCCCTGCTCGTCACGGCGTGCATCTTGCCCGCGTCATTGATGACCGCGGCGCTGATCCATTACAACTATCAGCGCGAGAACGCTCAACTCGTGCGCGAGGTGATCGCGACTGCCCGCGCACTGCGGTCCGCCGTCGACCGCGAACTGGCCGCGACGGAGTCGGCGCTGAACGTCCTCGCGACGTCGCCCTACCTGGCTTCCAACGATCTCGCGGCCTTCCACGACCAGGCGATGCAGGTTCTGCAAACCCGGTCGGCCAATAACGTCGTGCTGACCGATACGACCGGCCGACAGCGGATCAACACGTTCCGGCCGTTCGGTGAACCCTTGCCTTTCAGAGGGGTGATGCCGCAGTTGAGGCACGTCCTGGAAACAGGGCGTACGTATGTCTCCGGGCTTTTTGTCGGGCCGGTGGTGCACCGGCCGGCGCTCAGCGTCTCGGTGCCGGTGCACCGCGGCGAGCGGATCGTCTACTGTTTGAGTATGGGCATTTTTCCGGATCGCCTGTCGGGGATCCTGAACGAGCAGCGCCTGCCCCCCGGCTGGACCGGCGAAATACTGGATGGCGAAGGCATTGTCGCTGCCCACACCGGCGAAATGGAGCAGTTCATCGGGCGGAAGGGTTCGCAGGCCTTGACAGAGAGGATCGCCGAAGCAGCCGAGGGATCGGTCGAAATCCTTACCGACGCGGGCCTTCCTGTCATATCCGTTTTCAGTCGATCCGCCGTTTCCCGGTGGACGACGGTCATCAGCATTCCCCGGGAAGCGCTCACGAACCGGCTGCAGCAGTCGCTCGGTTGGCTGGTCCTCGGTACGGTGGTTCTGCTGGGCAGTAGTCTGCTTCTTGCCTGGAGGCTCGGAGGCCGGATTGCCGGTGCTTTCTACGGATTGACCGGTCCGGCCGTGGCCCTGGGCTCCGGCGAGGCGATCGTCGTTCCCAGCTTCCGGCTACGGGAAGCCGACGAGGTTGGAGGAGCGCTGATCAAGGCATCCAGGATGTTGCAGCAGACCCGGCACAAGGCTCTCCACGACGAACTGACGGGCTTGGCCAATCGGGCGCTGCTGAACGAAATCGTCAACGATCAACTGGCTTTGTCACAGCGATGCGACACCGAACTTGCTCTCCTCTACATTGACCTCGATGGCTTCAAGTCGGTCAACGACCGCCACGGCCATGGAATTGGCGACGAACTGCTACGAGCCGTCTCGCAACGCATCAACAGCGGAATTCGTCGCTCCGACGTCGCTGCGCGGCTCGGCGGTGACGAGTTCGTGGTCGTGGTGTTCGCGGCGGGAGCCGACGGGGCTGCGGCGCTGGCGCGCAAGCTGGTGGAGAGTCTTTCCGATCCGTACCGAATCGGAGAAATCTCCGTTCGCATCTCTGCCAGCATCGGCATTGCAATATATGCCGGCGTGGAAACCACCTGTGAGAAATTGCTGCAGCAGGCGGACGCCGCGATGTACCGCTCCAAGGCCAACGGCAAGCGATGCTACACCTTCATGCCGGCAGAGCAGGGTTCCGGCGCGTGGCCCGATAACCAAGGCGGCACTGCGTAGCGATTTGCCGGCAGCGGGGTCTGCCGTCGTTTCCCGGGACTGATTCTTGACAGGGAGATGGGGTGTTCTGATCCGCGTACAGCAACGACCGCAGCATTCGCCTCGCGTGCCGGGCCGTCCGGTGTTCTCGTGACACCGAAATCAGCGGCCGAAGATGCGATCATGGGAGCCGACTTACATTTCCGGAGCATGATCGAGCATGAAGAAACTGCACCACATCCACGCCCGCAATTTCCCGTCCGCCCAGGACGAAGTCGAGGCCGCCCAGCCTCATTCGCCGTACGACGCGCCCGGCAGCTCCTTTCGCATGGCGTTCGCGGACAGCGAATTCCTGCTGCGCGAGGAACTTCGCCCGGTGCGCCTGCAGCTCGAACTGCTGAAAGCGGAGCTGATCCAGCAGGAGCAGGGCGTCGAATCCACTGTCGTGGTGTTCGGTAGCGCGCGCTTCAAGTCGCCCGAAGTGGCGGCGGCGATGCTCGACGAGGCGCGCGCGGGCGACGATCCGGTTGCGATCCGGCGCGCCGAACAGATGGTGAAGAACGCCCGTTACTATGCTGAAGCGCGCCGTTTTGCCGAGCTGGTCACGCAGGAACCCGACGTGCTCGGCGAGCCGGTCATCATCGCTACCGGGGGTGGCCCCGGCGTCATGGAGGCGGGCAATCGCGGCGCCCACGACGCCGGCGGGCGCAGCATGGGCATGAGCATTTTCCTGCCGTTCGAGGAAGCGCCGAACCCCTGGATCACGCCGGAGCTGTGTTTCCAGTTCCACTACTTCGCGATCCGCAAGATGCATTTCCTGATGCGCGCGGTCGCGGTCGTGAGCTTTCCCGGCGGTTTCGGCACTCTCGACGAATTGTTCGAAGTGCTGACCCTGACGCAGACGCGCAAGATCCGTCGCCGGCCGATCATCCTGATCGGCCGCGATTTCTGGGAGCGCCTGATCGACTTCGACGTGATGATCGAGCACGGCGTGATCAGTCCGGAGGACGTCGAGCTTTTCCGCTACGTGGAGACTGCCGACGAAGCCTGGGACGCGATCAAGGCCGCTTACAACGAAGACAATCCTGCATTGGTCGCCCGGCAGCTGAGGGGGAGTTGAACCTCCCAGGTACCCGGCGCAGGCTGGATCAGCGGGTCGTCTATGCCGCCATGACGATCAGCGAAGCACCGGACGGTTGGGGAGCTGATCCTCCCGCTGCGGCGGGGTTTCGCCAGGAGCGTGACTGGCGGGAAAGTGCCGCTCCAGCGCCGCCGTTACGGCGTCGATCGCGCGGGCGAGGCCCTCTTCGTAGCGCCCGGCACGAAACTCCGCGCTCATGCTGGCCAGCGTCTCTCGCCAGTAGGCGTCATCGATGTGCCGCGCGAGGCCGCGGTCGGTGACGATGTCGATGCGGTGCTCGGCCAGTTGCAGGTAGATCAGTACGCCGTTGTTCAGTTCGGTGTCCCACACGCGCAGCTTGCCGAATTCCGTCAGCGCGCGCTCGCGCACCACCTGCTCGATCGGCACGCGGCGGCGTAAATGGCGCCACAGGTAACTCATCGGCAGGCTCGCTTCGATGCACACGCAGATCTCGCCGGTGTGACGCCGTTCGCTGTCGTGCACGCGCGCTTCGAGGCGTTGCAGCGTGTCGTCCCCGACCGCACGGAGCGCGTCGTCGGCATCGAGCCACAGGTGGCGGATCACGCGCATCACGATGTTCATCGATGACTCCCGGTCCGGTTGCGTAGGGCTACCATCGTCCCGAAGCGCCGCCGCCGCCGAAACTGCCGCCGCCTCCGGAACTGAATCCGCCCCCGCCTCGGCCGCCCCCGCCCCAGATGATCGGGCCGCCAAAGCCGCCGCCTCCGCCGCGGCCACCGCGGCCTCCTCCGCCGATGCCCAGCACGAGCACGAAGATGAACGCGACGACGCCGGCGATGATCGCCAGCAGCAGGCTGCCGAGCAGCAACTGCGCGAGCAGGCCGGCGACGCCACCGGTGGCGAGCGCCCCGAGCTTGCGTCCGAACATGCCGACGAGCACCGCTCCGACGATCGGTACGCCGACGAACAGGAACGCCCCGAGGTCTTCGAGCGACGGCGCATCGCTGCGCCCGCGCACGTCCGGCTCCGGCAGCGGCAGGTTTTCGCCGCGGATGCGGGCCATCAACGCGTCGAGGCCGGCGTCGAGGCCGGCGGCGAACTCACCCCTGCGGAAAGCCGGCGTGATGGCCCGGTCGATGATGTGGAACGCGGCGAGATCCGGCACCGCGCCTTCGAGCGCCCGGGCGACTTCGATGCGCACGCGGCGGTCGTCTTTCGCGACGACCATCAGGATGCCGTCGCCGATGTCGCGTCGGCCGATCTTCCACTCGGCCGCGACGCGGTAGGCGTAGGCGGCGATGTCCTCGGGAGCGGTCGTCGCCACGATCAGCACGACGATCTGGGCCCCGCGTTCCGCCTCGAAGGCGGCGAGCTTCGCTTCGAGCGCCTGCCGTTCGCCCGCGTCGAGGGTGCCGGTCTGGTCGATGACGCGCGCAGTGAGGGCGGGGACCGGCTGCAGATCCTGCGCGGACGACGACGCCGGGCACAGCAGTGCCGCGAGCGCGACGAATGCAACGAATGCGATCGAAGCGTTCGCCAGCCAGCGGCGGGCAGTGGCCGCGACGGCCCACAGACCGGCGGCGAAGGGGGCGGGACAGGGGTGGCAGCTCATCGGATCAGGTCGGGGCGATGATCGCGCCGGGGCGCGCCGTGACTCAGCGCGCTCCCGAAGTGCCGAAATCGACGGTCGGCGGACGCGAAATCTCCTGTTCGTTCGCGACGGTAAAACCGGCTTTCGGCTCGTAGCTGAAGATCATCGCGGTCAGGTTCGTCGGAAAGCTGCGCGCGAGCACGTTATATTCCTGGACCGTCTTGATATAGCTGTTACGCGCGACGGTGATGCGGTTCTCGGTCCCTTCCAGCTGCACGCGCAAGTCCTGGAAAGCCTGGTTCGCCCGCAGGTTCGGATAGTTTTCGGCAACCGCCAGCAACCGCGACAGGGCGCCGCCGAGCTGGCTTTGCGCCTGCTGGAAGCGTTCCATCGCCTGCGGATCGTTCAGCATCTCGGGGGTGACCTGGATCGCCGTCGCCCGCGAGCGCGCTTCGATGACGCGGGTCAGGGTTTCCTGTTCGAAATTCGCTTCGCCCTTGACGGTGCTGACGAGGTTCGGGATGAGATCGGCGCGGCGCTGGTACTGGTTCAGCACTTCGGCCCAGGCTGCCTTGCTTTGCTCGTCGAGGCGCTGGAAATCGTTGTAGCCGCAGCCGCCGAGGCCGAGCAGCGCGCACGCGGCGACAACCACGGAGAAGCGTCGGAAAAGTCTCTCGAACATGCGGTGCATCCCTCCATCGATTGTTGCGGACGGGCAGCGGCCCGGTCGGGGCCCGGATGGCAAGCCTTCAGCCCGCTGCTCGGCCAGGCGCCATCATAAAGCCGCCTGCAGGATAGGTGTCCGGAATATTCGCCAGGCCTTCGGCCATGAACGATTCGCGTCGGCGATAGCGGTGCGGCGCATCGGGCGCGGAATTCCCGCGCGGCGGGCCCAGGTAGCCGTGTCCGCGCAGTGCCCGTCCCCATCCGGTTGCCCGAGCGCAATCGCATGTGAGCGCCGGGAGAAAATGCCCGCCTGGCGCTGACGCCGCGATTGCGGCAGCAGCGCCCGGGCGTCGAAGGGTGTCAGACCCCCTGTTTCAGGCTCGCCGCGATGAAGTCGTCGAGGTCGCCGTCGAGCACGGCCTGGGTGTTGCCGACCTCAAAGTTCGTGCGCAGATCCTTGATGCGTGACTGGTCGAGCACGTAGGAGCGGATCTGGTGGCCCCAGCCGATGTCGCTCTTCGAGTCTTCGAGTTTCTGCTGCTCGCTCTGGCGCTTGCGCAGTTCCAGTTCGTACAGCCGCGCCTTCAGCATCGACATCGCCTCGGCCTTGTTCTTGTGCTGCGAGCGATCGTTCTGGCACTGCACGACGACGCCGGTCGGCTCGTGCGTGATGCGCACCGCCGAGTCGGTCTTGTTGATGTGCTGGCCGCCCGCGCCGGAAGCGCGATAGGTGTCGATGCGCAGGTCGGCCGGGTTGATGTCGATCTGGATCGAATCATCGACTTCCGGATACACGAACACCGACGAGAAGCTGGTGTGGCGCCGCGCGTTGGAGTCGAACGGGCTCTTGCGCACCAGGCGGTGGATGCCGGTTTCAGTGCGCAGGAAGCCGTACGCGTAGTCGCCGCTGACCTTGATCGTCGCGCCCTTGATGCCGGCGACTTCGCCTTCGGATTCTTCCATCAGCTCGACGTTGAAGCCCTTGCGCTCGCAGTAGCGCAGGTACATGCGTTCGAGCATGCCGGCCCAGTCCTGCGCTTCGGTGCCGCCGGCACCGGCCTGGATTTCGATGAAGCAGGGATTCGGGTCCATCGGATTGGAGAACATCCGGCGGAATTCGAGCGCATGCACTTTCGCCTGGAGCTCCCCCAGATCGGCTTCGACCGCGGCGAGCGTGTCTTCGTCGTCCTCGGCTTCGGCGAGATCGAACAAGTCCTTCAGGTCCGAAGACAGGCGCTCGATATCGCGCAGGTTGTGCACCACGTCTTCGAGCTGGCGCTTTTCCTTGCCCAGTTCCTGGGCGCGGGCAGCGTTGTCCCAGGCGGCCGGATCCTCGAGCGCGCGGGTTACTTCTTCGAGCTTCGATGATTTCTCATCGTAGTCAAAGATACCTCCGAAGTTCACGACCCCGGGAACGGAGGTCGTCGAGTTGCTGGGCGATGGCGTTGAGGCGTTCGGCTTCCATGGCGATGCTCCGGGAAATTCGGAAAACCGCGAAGTATACCCGCGATGACGAAGGGCCGCGCGGTGGAGGTTCCGCTGTGCGACGTGCTGCCCGCAGGTGTCCTGCACAAAAAAAATCGGCGGCCCGGATGGAGCCGCCGATTTGCGCGCGCGGGGAAGGGCAGGCGATGCTCAGAAACGGTAGCCGACGCCGACCATGTACACCCACGGATCGATGTCGATATCGACCTTCACTTTGGCGCCGTTCAGGCGCGCGGTCGCTTCGCTGTCGATGTCGACGCGCCACACGGCGGCGTTCAGCATGATGCGGTCGGTCAACATGTAGTCGATGCCTGCCTGGACGGCGAGTCCCCACGAACTTTCGCGGTCCAGCTGCGAGAAGCCTTGGGCCTTGCGTGCATCCTTCAGCTCTTCGTCGAAGAAATACGTGTAGTTGATGCCGGCGCCGACATACGGCTGCCACTTCGACGACGGATCCATCGGGAAATACTGCAGCGAGAGGGTCGGCGGAAGCTGCTTGATCGTGGCGAGCTTGCCATTGAGACCGCCAATGCCCTTCAGCGTGACGTCGTGTTCGAACGGCGTTGCGGCGAGCAGTTCGATGCCGACGTGGTCGGTGAGCATGTAGCCGAGCGTCAGGCCGAGCTGCGTGTCGTCGCTCACCTCGACATCCGACCCCGGAATCTTTCCGGCCGGCGTCGAGACGCTGGACTCGCCGACATCCGGATCCACCATCGCCGCACCGGCCCGCACCAGGATGTCGCCTTGTTTGTGCGCGAGCGCAGCCGGGCTGGCGACAGCGAGGGCAAGCAGGGAGGAAATGAAAAGGGAAGATTTCATGGTGCGGTCCTCTTGCGGTTGTTGGTCGCTGTCGATTGTACCCATTTCCAGAGAATGGTTATGTGCACTGCACAATAATATTTCTTTTGAGTAGATAGATGAAATTGATTGAGGTGCGATGGAGGGCGGAAAGAAGCCCGGGACGTTACACGGTGTCGAAGTGTTCGAGCATCAGCTGCAGGCTGGTGACGCCGTTGTATTCGTTCGGCGCGAGCCGGTAGGCGGCATGGATGCTCGCCCCCGCACCCTCGGCGAAGTTGAAGCGGATCGCGTCGAAGCGCACGCCGTTCTTCGACAGCTGCAGCTTCAGGTGCTTGTCCTTGAGCAGACGCTGGTTGTCGACGCGGAAACGGTCCTCGAATACCGGCGCCGCGAAGCCCTGTCCCCAGATGTCCTGTTCGATCAGCCGCGCCGAATCGAGCGTCATGTAACCGCTTTCGAGCACGCCGTCGGTTTCCAGCGTGCGCGTCAGGTCGGCGGTGCCGACGAGTGAGTGAACGATCTCCTCGAACGCCGCCTGGAAGCGCGCGTAATCCGTTTCGCGGATCGTCAGGCCCGCCGCCATCGCGTGGCCGCCGAAGCGCAGAATCAGGCCGGGATGCCGCTTGGCGACAAGGTCGAGCGCGTCGCGCAGGTGCACGTTCGCGATCGAGCGCCCCGATCCCTTCAGTTCGCCGTCCGCGCCGCGCGCGAACGCGACGACGGGCCGGTGCAGTTTCTCCTTGATGCGCCCGGCGACGATGCCGATGACGCCCTGGTGCCAGTCGGGCTCGAACAGGCTCACGGTCGCGCTCTGCCCGGGATCGAAACCCGCAAGCCGCACCAGCGCGTCTTCCTGCATGCCTTGTTCGATGCCGCGCCGTTCGCGGTTGAGCTTGTCGAGTTCCTGCGCGATGTTCAGCGCGCGGCCCATGTCGTCGCTGATCAGGCATTCGATGCCGAGGCTCATGTCCGACAGCCGCCCGGCGGCATTGAGGCGCGGGCCGAGCGCGAAACCGAGGTCGAAAGTGTTCGCACGCTCGGGCTCGCGGGCGGCCGCGGCGAACAGCGCGCGGATGCCGGGCTGCATGCGCCCGGCGCGCATCCGCGCGAGCCCCTGTGCGACGAGGATGCGGTTGTTGTGGTCGAGCTTGACGACGTCGGCGACGGTGCCGAGCGCGACGAGGTCGAGCAGCTCGCCGAGGTTCGGTTCCTGGCGCCCGGAGAACGCGCCGCGCTCGCGCAGTTCGGCGCGCAGCGCGAGCATCGTGTAGAACATCACGCCGACGCCGGCGAGCGCCTTGCTCGGGAAGTCGCAGCCCGGCTGGTTCGGATTGACGATGACGTCCGCTTCGGGGAGGGTGTCGCCGGGCAAGTGATGGTCGGTGACCAGCGTCGCCATGCCGTAGCTGCGCGCCGCGGCGATCCCTTCGACGCTGGCGATGCCGTTGTCGACGGTGATCAGCAGGTCGGGCTCCATCCGCGTGGCCAGCTCGACGATCGCCGGCGTGAGGCCGTAGCCGTATTCGAAGCGGTTCGGCACGAGATAGCCGACGTCGGCGCCGAAAGCGCGCAGCGCGCGGATGCCGACCGCGCAGGCGGTGGCGCCGTCGCAGTCGTAGTCGGCGACGATCACCATCCGCGCGCCGGCCTCGATCGCGTCGGCGAGCAGTTGCGCGGCTTCATGGGTGCCGCGCAGCGCCGCGGGCGGCAGCAGCGCCTTGAGGCCGTAGTCGAGCTCCTCGCGCTGCGAGACCCCGCGCGCCGCATAGATGCGCGCGAGCAGCGGATGGGTGCCGCCGTCGATGAGGCGCTGGACGGCGCGGGGTGGGGCGTTGCGGGACTGGATGCGTGTCATCGGTCGGGGCGGTCAGGGTCGGCGACCGGCTCTGCGGGGAGAGACGGAGCCGCCGGGGTGAGCGATTTGAGAAGGGTGTCGAAAGCGAGCGGTTTGCGCCAGAATTTCCACCGCTCGCCGGAGCGCACGACGAGTTCGAATGTGCCGCGGTCGCCAGGCGCGGTGAGGGTCAGTTTCTGCAGGCGGCCGTCGCCCAGCGCCCCGGCGAGCGGTGCGATCCAGTCGCGTTCGAGCGCGGCGAGATTGTTGCGCCAGGCGTCGAGATCGAGCTGTCGTGCCGGGTGGAGGAGCGCGTCGAGGACGATGATCGTGTCCTCACGCAACGCGGCCGCGAGGTCCGGCGCCGCGGCTTCGGCTCCGGCGGCACGCGCCATGCCGCGGGCGAGCGGTTCGGCCGTCTGCACTACCGGCAGCGTCGCAACCGCGCCGGTTTCCAGCGCGCCTGCGCCCCAGAACCACAGGCTGTTCGCGGGACGCCGCCCGGCGGCTTCGCGCGCCTGGTTGAGCGGATGGTTGTGCAGCAGCACCTGCACTTCGTTCATCGTGCGCTGCCACAGGCGGGCGTCCTCGCCTTCGGGCAGGAACTGGCGGATCGGCCGTCCGATGACGTCATGCAGCGGAAAGAGCCTGGCGCGGGTCGGCGCGGCAAGCCGGAGGTACCAGCGCGTCGGCGTGCACGCTTCGAAGCGGCCGAGATCGCCGAAATTGTCGTTGAGGGCGGCAATCAACGTGGAGACGTCGTCGTCGCCGAGTTCATCGGCCGGAAAGTCGTTGAGCAGCAGGTGTTCGCGGGCGAAGGACAGGTTCACGGGGTCGGCGCACAGCCAGTCGCCGTCCGGATCGGGCGCAACCGGTACCGATTCGCCGAGGCGGCGCAGCGCGGCCAGCGGCAGCGGGCCGTCGGACGAGCCGGTGCCGAGACCGAACAGGCGCGCAAGCTGGAGGTCCAGCGGCTCGAAGTCCCGGTGCTCGCGCCGTCCGAGGCCGAGGAGTCGTGCGAGTGCGGGAAGTTCAATGCCCGCTGCGGGGGCGACGAGCGAAGCGCCGGGCCAGATCAGGCCGGGAATGACGAGGTGAATCTGCATGGAGCGACCGCAACAAGGAGCGGATCGAGTCTAGCACAGCGCCCGGTGGCTCCGGCGGGACGACGCGATCGGGCCCGGCAGGGAGCCGACGCTGCGCTCGGAGCGGGCCGGGTCGCGGCGCGTAAAAAAGAGCGGGTTCGTCGCG
Organism: Aromatoleum bremense; assembly: GCF_017894365.1. Classification (NCBI taxonomy): domain Bacteria; kingdom Pseudomonadati; phylum Pseudomonadota; class Betaproteobacteria; order Rhodocyclales; family Rhodocyclaceae; genus Aromatoleum; species Aromatoleum bremense. The sequence goes on along the minus strand of NZ_CP059467.1, from coordinate 162,514 downwards.
ATTTTTCGCGATCCTGCCGGTCGTTCGTCGCGCCGGATCTGTCCTTGCGGCAGAATGGCGCCTTTTCGCCGCTGCCCCCCACCCGATGCGTTACGAAATCCTGGTCGGTTTGCGTTACACCCGGTCGCGCAAGCGGGCGCAGGGGCGCAACCGTTTCATCTCCTTCATCTCGCTGGTGTCGATGCTCGGCACCGCGTTGGGTGTCGCCGCGCTGATCGTCGTGCTGTCGGTGATGAACGGCTTCCAGGAAGAGTTGCGCACGCGCATCCTCGGCGTTGCATCGCACGTGCAGGTCTCCGGTTTCGACGGCGAGCTCGACGCGTGGCAACAGGTCGCCGACCAGGCTGCACGCCATCCGGACGTCGTCGCCACAGCGCCGTACATCCAGGAGCAGGGGATGCTGTCGTTCGACCAGGCGGTACGCGGCACGCTGGTGCGCGGCGTGCTGCCGGCGGCCGAGGACGGCGTCGCCGATTTCGTGCGCTTCATGCGCTCGGGCAGCTTCGACGCGCTGCAGCCCGGGCGCTTCGGCATCGTGCTCGGGCGCGATCTCGCGTTCGCGCTGCAGGCGCAGGTCGGCGACAAGGTGACGCTGATCGCCCCGCAAGGGCTGGTGACGCCAGCGGCAGTGCTGCCGCGGGTCAAGCAGTTCGAGGTCGTCGGGATCTTCGAGGCGGGGATGTTCGAGTACGACTCCGGCCTCGCGCTGATCCACCTGCGCGATGCGCAGGCGCTGTACCGCATGGACGAGCGCGTCAGCGGCGTGCGGCTGAAGCTCGACGACCTGTTCGCCGCGCCGCGCGTCGCGCGCGAACTGCCAGGCCTGATCGAAGCCGATGTGATGGTCAGCGACTGGACGCGCAGCCACGCGAATTTCTTCCGCGCGGTGGCGCTGGAGAAAACGATGATGACGATCATCCTGTTCCTGATCGTCGCCGTCGCGGCGTTCAACATCGTGTCGACGCTGGTGATGGCGGTGCAGGAGAAGTATGCCGACATCGCGATCCTGCGCACGCTGGGCGCGAGTCCCACGTCGATCATGGCGATTTTCGTGCTGCAGGGCGCGATCATCGGGCTCGTCGGCCTTGCCGCAGGGGTCGCGGGCGGGCTGTTGCTGGCGCACAACCTCGACGTCGTGATTCCGGCGCTCGAGCAGGTCACCGGCGCGACGTTGTGGAACAAGGAGGTCTACTACATCAGCGAGCTGCCGTCGAAAGTGCTGCCGGCCGACGTGATCACGATCGTATCGCTGTCCTTCGTGCTGACGCTGGTGGCGACGCTGTATCCGAGCTGGCGCGCGTCGCGCGTGAATCCGGCCGAGGCCTTGCGCTATGAGTGAAGCGACGAACGAACCGGTGCTGGCCTGCGAGGGCCTGTCGAAAACCTTCCGCGAAGGGGCCGATGCGCTGCAGGTGCTCAACGGCGTGACGCTTGCGGTCGCGCGCGGCGAACGCATCGCGATCGTCGGTGCCTCGGGCTCGGGCAAGAGCACCTTGCTGCATCTGCTCGGCGGGCTGGACGTACCGAGCGCCGGCGCGGTGCGCTTGCGCGGACGCGATTTCTCGCGCATGTCGGATGCCGAGCGCGGCCGGGTGCGCAACGAGGCGCTCGGCTTCGTGTACCAGTTCCACCACCTGCTGCCGGAGTTCTCGGCGCTCGAGAACGTCGCGATGCCGCTCTACATCCGGCGCATGGAGCGCGAGGCGGCGAACGAACGGGCGGTCGCGATGCTCGAAGAAGTCGGTCTCGGGCACCGGCTCGATCATGCGCCGGGCGAGTTGTCCGGGGGCGAGCGCCAGCGCGCGGCGATCGCGCGGGCGCTGGTGACGCAGCCGGCGTGCGTGCTCGCGGACGAGCCCACCGGCAACCTCGACCGGCGCACTGCGGAGAGCGTGTTCGACCTGATGCTGAGCCTCAACGAGCGGTTCGCGACGAGCTTCATCATCGTCACGCACGACGAGCAACTCGCCGGGCGCGCCCAGCGCACGCTGCGGCTCGACGACGGCCGGCTGGCGTGACCCGCAGGACGTTCAGCGGCCGTTGCGATGGGTGCGGCGGGCGTGCCAGGTACGGATCAGCCAGATTCGCCACGCGGCCTTGACGGCGAGGTAGCCGAGCAGCGACAGCGTCGCCGCGAGCAGGATCAGGCCGAGTCCGAGCGGCTTGCCCAAGCCGGCCATCCAGTCCACGAGCGCGCCGCCCCAGGCGATCAGCGTCATCTCGCCGAGTTCCGGCGGCGGCGCGAAACCCTGTCCGTTGAGGCCCATCGCCCAGCTGCCGATCTCGTAGGCGAGAAAATACAGCGGGACGATCGTCACCGGGTTCGAATACAGCGTCGTGATCATCGCCAGCGGCAGGTTGACGCGGAACACCAGGCAGCAGATCGCCGCCGCGCCCGCCTGCAGCGGCCCGGGGATCATGCCGCAGAACAATCCGACCGCGAAGCCGCCGGCTGCCGAATGCCGATTCAGGTGCCAAAGCCGTGGGTGCAGCAGCGTGCTCGCGAACGGCCGCAGCCAGCGGTTGGAGCGAATCGTTTCGTGCTTCGGCAGAAAACGCTTGAGGATCTTGCGCATGGTCGTCCGGGTTGGAGCGGCGATTCTAATGGTTCGCCCGGCAAGACCCAAACCCGGCGGTGAGCTTGCCAGCGCTTCCCGGCCGCAGGCATGATGGGCGGAATATGCGAACGTCAATAATCGCCTTCGCGCTGGGCGTCTGGCTCTGCCAGGGTCTTCCGGAGCTGCCCGGCACCGCCTGGCTGCTCGCGCTTCTCGTGGCGAGCGGGGCTGTCGCGGCCGCGTTATGGCGCGCCGACGCTCGCACGCAGCTCGCCGGCATGTGCCTGCTGGCGCTCGCCGCAGGCTTCGTCTGGTCGGCCGCGCGGGCGCAATGGCGTCTCACCGATGAGCTACCGATGACCTGGGAAGGACGCGACGTGGTCGTGACCGGGATCATCGACGAGCTGCCGCGAACCGTGGGTCGCGGCGTGCGCTTCGTGCTGCGCGTCGAATCGGCGTCCGCCCCGGTGCCGCAGCGGATGCTGCTGTCGTGGTACCGTCCGCGCGCCCACGCCGGCGCCGGCGCCGACGCCGACGAGGACGCGGGCGACGAGGGACAAGTCCCGTCGCTGCGACCGGGCGAGCGCTGGAAGCTGACGTTGCGCCTGAAGCGCCCGCACGGCCTTGCCAATCCCGGCGGCTTCGATTACGAAGCGTGGCTGCTGGAGCGTGGCCTGCGGGCAACGGGTCATGTACGGGCGAAAGGGGAAAACATCCTGCTCGACCCGCTGGTGGCCGATCCGATGATCCTCGTCCATCGCCTGCGCGATTCGGTGCGCGCCCGTTTTCTCGCCACGCTCCCCGCTGCCGAATACGCCGGCGTTCTGGTCGCGCTGGCCGTGGGCGACCAGAACGCGATTACGCAGGCGCAGTGGACGGTATTCCGCAAGACGGCCGTGGCCCACCTCGTCAGCATCTCCGGATTGCACGTGTCGATGATCGCGCTGGTGGTCGGCGGCGTAGCGGGTTGGGGGTGGCGGCGCATCCCGCCGCTGACGCTGAGGTTCCCGGCAAGGAAGGCGGCGGCGCTCGCGGGGCTCGCCGCCGCGACCGCCTATTCGCTGCTCGCGGGTCTCGGCATTCCGACGCAGCGCTCGCTGCTCATGCTCTCGGTGGTGGCAGTGGCGCTGCTGCTCGGGCGCGAGTCGGCAGGCAGCCGCGTCATCGCCCTCGCGTTGTTCAGCGTGCTGGTGGTCGACCCGTGGGCGGTCCTGTCGGCAGGATTCTGGCTGTCGTTCGGTGCGGTCGCGGCGATCATGTACGTCGTCGGCGGGCGCACGGGCGGCGTGCAGGGCTGGCGTGTCGCGGTGACGACGCAGCTCGCAATCACGCTGGCGACCGTTCCGGCGCTGCTCGTGCTGTTCAACGCGTTCTCGCTGCTGTCGCCGTTTGCCAATGCGTTCGCGATTCCGCTGGTGAGTTTCCTGATCACCCCGCTCGTGCTGGCCGCGATCGTGCTGCCGTTCCCGCCGCTGCTGGAACTGGCGCACTGGCTGACCGGGCTGATGATGGTCGCCCTCGAATGGCTCGCGGACATGCCATTCGCGATGTGGCAGCAGGCCGCGCCGCCGCCGCTGCTCGCCCTCGCGGGGATCGCCGGCGTGCTGTGGCTGCTGCTGCCGCGAGGCACTCCCGCACGCCACGCCGGCGTGCTGGCGATGCTGCCGATGCTCGCATGGTCGCCACCGCGCCCGGCGCCGGGCGAGTTTCGCCTGACAGTGCTCGACGTCGGCAATGGCATGGCGGCGCACCTGCAGACGGCCCGCCACGACCTGATGTACGACACCGGGCCGGCCTACGGGCCGGACGTGGACGCGGGCGAGCGGGTGCTGTTGCCCTATCTGGGCGCGGTCGGGGTGCGGCGGCTCGATCGCCTCGTGATTTCGCACGACGACCTCGACCACACGGGCGGCGCCGCGTCGCTCGCGGAGGGCGTGGAGATCGTCGACATCCGGGCGGACCTGCCGCCCGGGCATCGGCTACGCGCCGGCCGCATTGCGCCCGTTTCCTGTGTCGCCGGTGAGCGCTGGCGCTGGGATGGTGTCGATTTCGAGGTACTGCATCCGGCCGCAGGCGAGAACCCGCGTCGCGACAACGACAAGTCGTGCGTGCTCCGGATCGCCGCGCCCGGCGGGTCCGTGCTGCTCGCCGGCGACATCGAGACCGCCGCTGAGCGCAGCCTGCTGGCGCGCTCGGCACGCGCGCTTGCGAGCGACGTCGTGCTCGTACCGCACCATGGCAGCCGCTCGTCATCGAGTGCAGCGTTCATCGCAGCCGTCGAGGCGCAAACCGCGATCTTCACAGTCGGTTACCTCAATCCGTTCCGCCATCCGCATCCTGCGGTGTGGGCCAGATGGTCGGCTTCCGGGGCGCGCAACTGGCGCACCGACAGCCAGGGCGCGATCCGCGTCGACGTGCGCGACGGCGGCGTGAGCGTCGAGGCGCAACGCCTGATCGCACCGCGCTACTGGCACGGGCGTTAGGCATCCGGGCTGCTAAACTCCGGCTTCCTAATCCAACAGCCTGAATCGATGAGCCTGCTCGACACCCTGCGCCGCGTGTTTCGACCTGCGCCGCTGCCGACCCGCCCGTATCGCGGACTGCGCGAGAAGTCGGTGCAGTGCATCGGCCCCCACGGCCTGCATCGCATGGCCTATACGGAATGGGGCGACCCGGCGAACCGCAAGGTGCTCGTCTGTGCGCATGGCCTGACGCGCAACGGCCGGGATTTCGACTTCCTCGCGCAGGCGCTCGCCGACGACTACCGCGTCGTCTGCCCCGACGTCGTCGGCCGCGGGCGCAGCGACTGGCTTGGCGTCAAGACCGACTACGGTTTTCCGCTGTACGTTGCCGACATGATCACGCTGCTCGCGCGGCTCGATGCCGAAACGGTGCACTGGGTCGGCACGTCGATGGGCGGCATCATCGGCATGCTGATCGCCAGCCAGCCGCACACGCCGATCTCGCGCCTGGTGCTCAACGACGTCGGCCCGGTGATCACCGCGGTGTCGCTGCGGCGGATCGGCGAATACGTCGGCAAGGCGCCCAAATTCCCCAGCATGGCCGCCGCCGAAGCCTGGATACGCGAGGTCAGCGCACCGTTCGGCCCGCTGACCGACGCGCAGTGGCAACACCTCACGGAATATTCGGTCAGGCCGGTCGAAGGCGGCTTCGCCATGGTTTATGACCCGGGGATCGGGGAGGTCTTCCGCCACACGCCGATCACCGTGGATGTCGATCTGTGGGAGGTGTACAAAGCGATCCGCTGCCCGACGCTGGTGATCCGAGGGGCGGAATCGGACCTGCTGGAAGCGGAGACCGTCGCACGGATGACGCAGACCGGGCCGCGCGCGCAGGTCGCCGAGTTCCCGGGCGTCGGTCACGCGCCGGTGTTGATGGATGCATCGCAAATCCGCATCGTGAGCGACTTCCTGCGTACCCCTGAGCGACGGCCGCGATGAAGGAATTCACGACGGCGATTTCGGGATCCGATTGGGCGGGGCTGTGCTGGTTCCTCGTCGCGTGGGTGGGCTATGGCTGGTTTTCGGAACGCAGCCGCTGGGCACGCGGCGGCCTGATGGGGGTCACGCACCGTTACCGGCTGGAGTGGGCGCGCCAGCTCGTGCAGCGCGAGATGCGCATGACCGATGCGGCGCTGGTCGGCAATCTGATGCAGAGCGTGTCGTTCTATGCGAGTACGACGATCTACATCATCGCCGGCCTGCTCGCGGTGCTCGGCGCACTCGACCAGGTGATCCGCTTTGCCGCCGACCTGCCGTTCGCGCGGGAAACCTCGCGCGCAGTATCGGAAGTGAAGCTGCTGCTGCTATTGACGGTGTTCGTCGTCGCGTATTTCAAGTTCACGTGGTCGCTGCGCCAGTTCAACCTGCTGTCGATCCTGATCGGCGCGAGCCCGTACATACGCCGCGGCGAAGATGCCGAGGCGACGGTGAACCGGCTCGCCACCGTGAACTGGCTGGCCGGCGACGAGTTCAACCGCGGCATCCGCGCCTATTATTTCGGCATCGCCGCGGTCACCTGGTTCATCCAGCCGTGGCTGTTCATTGCGGTCACGACGATCGTCGTGGTCGTGCTCTATCGCCGCGACTTCTCGTCGCCGGTTCTCGCCTCGCTGGTGCAGACTCGCGCCGGGGGATGAGCGGCTGCATGGCGACCGCTGCTAGTACTACTGTGTCGGGTGACGATTTCATACAGTGTCATGGAAGGATTCCGGCTGCGCTGCCTTTCCGCAGCACGGGCAGCGTGTCAGACGTTGCGCGAGCGCGGCGGCAATGGCCCAGCGCAGCGTCGGAATCGAGTCGGCCACATGACGCTGAGGTCGAACGGGCGCCCCGAGGGGTGTAATTTTCGGGTAGGGCAGGTGACGCGCCGATGACGGCGTTTTTTTTAATGTCGTCGCCGTGCGTCAGGCGTGCGCCGAGAACAAAGCCATACGCTGCAATGCACAGGGTCGCGTGGTGATGGAAACCGCGCCAGTTGCGTCCTTCGAAATTGTTCAGGCCGAATTCCTGTTTAAGTTCCTGATAGTCAGGGCCTCCGCACTCGCCTAGCATATTGATCGAAGCCCCAGCATGTTTTCCCTCACATCGTCATCCCACGCTGCCCCTTTGCGCTTGAGGCGAAGGCTGGCCTTGCTCGTGTCGGTCTTGTCGGCGCGGATGATGTTGAGCGCGATCTTCCTGAGCAGCGAGAGATTCTGCGGCGCATTGTCCTTGCACAACGTGCTGGCGTCCTCGCCAAAGCTGACGTCGAGGACCCAGTGAAGCCGGTTTTCCACGCCCCAGTGCGCACGCACCGCTGCAGCCAGCTCCTCGGCGCTGAGCGCGCGAGAGCTGATGTAGTAGCGACGCTCGAGCCCGGACTCCTTGTCACCGATGACTCGGATGGAGTCGATATGCCCGATCGTCGTGCATTTGGGCCACTCGGCCGGATCGACGATGCCCTTGGCCGGCAGCACCGAGGCGATCTGCCCGACGGTGCGGCCATGAGAGCGCTCGACCAGATACTCATGGTCGACCGACTCGACCGCGTGTTGATCGATGAAGGCGGTCTCGATCGCCTCAAGCAGCTTGGGCTGGTTGCCCTTGACCATCAGCAGGTAGTCGCCCTTTTTCGCAACGATCTGTTTGGCAATGCTTTTCTGGCAACCCATGGCGTCAATGCTGACGAGCAGCCCCTTGATCGACAGCGCATCGAGCAGTTCGGGGATCGCGGTGAGTTCGTTGCTCTTGGCCGCCACCTTCTCCTGACCGAGCACGAGCCCCAGATCGGTGGCGAAGGCGCTGACCATATGGATCGCACTTTCGCCGCCACTGCCCGACCCGCGCACGGTCTTGCCGTCGATGGCGATCGTGCCGCTCAGCGCCGCATCGTCGTTGAGCGCACCCACGACGCCGCCGACCCAGCGCCGGAAGGCCGCTTCGAACTGCTTCGGGTCGAGCGCCCGCAGGATGCGCAGGAAGGTTTCCTCGGACGGGATGCCGTTCTTGAGCACGAGGAAGCGGCGCAGCCACGCTTCCTTCTTGCGCGCCCAGAAGGCGATGTCCTCGACGGTGTCGGAGTCCGAGAGCACGGCCGCGATCATGATCACCAGGATCTCCCGGAAGTCATGCAGGGTGCCGTTGCTCGGTTTGCGCGGATCATCGATTTCGGTCAGACAGCTCATCAGGGATACCCTTTGCGTCGCACTCACGCTCTTCGTCCAAAAGACGAGAGTAGACGTGATTTTTGCAGGGCTCACAAGATGAATGCATAAGATGTTGAAGGTTAACGACTATTTTGAAAGTGCTATGCCATCAGGGAAAATGCTTTCCGAGTGCGGAAGCCCTGCCTGATAGTCGCGCTCGATGCGCCAGCGGATCTTGGCGGCGGCGACCAGCTCCTTGCGGGAAATGTCCGCCGGCAGCGTCGAGAGAAAGTACTTCGTCGGCTCGGGCTCGCCTTTGGGCCACTCGATCAGCAACCACTCCTCGTCGCGCGGCACGTCGCCGAGGTAGTCCCGATGCGCGGCCCGGACGCGGACGGCGGCAAAGCGGGACGCGAGCTTCGTGTTCGTTCCCTCGCGCCACGTGAGCTTGCGGTAGGCCGAGGGCGGCAGCGCCATCGCCAGCGCCTTCACCGTGACCGGCTGATGCGCCTCGTCGCGGCGCAAACGCGTGGGCTTGATACCTCGGCCCGACCACGGCTTCGGCGGCAACGGCCCGCTGCCCGGCGCCCAGACGCTCGTCCCCGGTTTGATCCCCAGCACGTAGAGCAGACCCAGTCCGGTAATGCCTTCACGATAGTCCGTGTCGTCGCCGTAGCCGGCGTCGCCCGCCACGACATCGCCGGGAAGGCCGGCCGCCTTGGCTTCCTTGATCTGCGCCAGCGAGATCTGCGGCTTGGTCCGGAAGACCACGTCTTCGGGTACATCGGCAGCGTCGCATCGGCTCCGGTCGTCGGTCCAGGATTCCGGCAGATACAGCCGGTACTTGATCGGCAGGCTGGCCCCCGCGGTAGCGATCGACAGACTGACCGCGACCTGGCAGTTGTCGGTCTTGCCCAACTGCCCGCAATACTGCCGGGCGACGCCGACCGAGTGGCTCCCGGCCTTCGGTATCCCGGTATCGTCGGCAATCAGGAACATCCAACTCTTGCGCCCAGGTTGCATCTTCGGCAATACCCAGCTTTGCACGCGGCTGAGCACGCCCTCGTCCGACCACGGCGAATCGGTCATGAAGTGTTGCAGCGACTGGTGGCGCGCGGGCACGTGCTCCGGATCAATCGCCGCCGCCAGGGGCTCCATGCTCTTGCGCTTCAACGGCAACATCAGTCCGTGGCAGTAATGCCTCAAGCCCGTCTTGCGCTCTGATCGACCCAGCCCTTCACTGATATGGTCGAGATACCGTCCAAATTCCTCTGCAAGTTCCATCTCGAACACCCTCACCATCAACTCCCGTGAGAGACCCCCATCGAACGTCCAAAGTTCACTCAACACAGTAGTGCTAGCAGCCTGTCGGACTTGAGCACCGCCGGCGCTGTATCCGGGGGCTTGATTTCACAATGTGAGAAACGGTCGGCATTTCAGGTTCCAATCAGCGGTTTCCTGTCCGAAATCGCAATGCCCCTGTCCTTTTTTCTCACTGCGGACGCAATACGGCCATGCGCTTCAAGTTCCACGCCAAGCACACCAGGGTCCACTCGGCGCGCACGTTGTCGAGCCCGCGCAGCAGGAACTGGCGAAATCCCATCACCGACTTGATGATGCCGAACACCGGTTCCACGGTCTGTTTCCGGAGCGCGTAGGCGGCGCGGCCGGCCCGGGTCTTGAGGGCGTGCTTCATCTGTTCGACGGGGCTGGCGGGCTGCTCGAGCGGGGCGGGCTCTTCGAAGCGGCGGCGCCAATCCGGATGGTGCTCGTCGCGCCCGACCGCGATCAGCGGTTCGATCCCGGCGGCCTGGCAGCCCTGGACGTTGCGCTCGCTGAAGAAACCGGTGTCGGCCAGCAGTTGGTCGGGCTGATTGAGCCCTTCGGGCAGGGCCGCGATGCGGGCCAGCATCGGCTCGACCTGCTCCTTGTCGTTGCCCGCCTGGGTGAGGTGGGGCACCATCACCAGCATCGACTCCGTATCGACCAGCGCCTGCGCGTTGTAGCACTGCTCGAAGCCGCCGCTGGTCACTTTCATGATGCGCGAGTCTTCGTCGGTCAGATTGAGCTGGTCGTCCGCGCGCGGACCGGGGGCAGGCGGGGTCGGCGGCTTGCCGCCGGGCTTCTTGCCGGTGGCCGCCGCCTTGGCCTGACGCTTGGCCAGCTTGGCATCAAACTCGGCCTGTTCACGCTCGAAGCGCTCCTTGGCGCGCGCTTCGATCTTGGCCTTGGCGGCCGCGATGGCGGCCAGCCGGTCTTCTCGGCGCTGGATCTCCGCGGGCAGATCCACGCCCTCGGGCACGCAGCTCCGATCGGCCGCTTCGGCCAGCGCGAGCATCTCCTGCACTTCGGCCTTGAGCTGGGCCTCGATCTTCTCGGCGTGCCCATACGAGAGCGCGCTGTGTCGGCTGGCGTTGGCGTGGATCTTGGTACCGTCCAGGCTCACGGTGCCAAAGCGCGAGAGCTGGTTCTCGCGGGCGACTTGCAGCACCTGCACGAAGGCATCGGCGAACTGATCGCCGAAACGGCGGCGGAACGTCGCCAGCGTGTCGTGGTCCGGATGCTGGTCGCACGCGATGAAGCGGAAGGCCAGCGAGTCGTACGTGGCCCGCTCGATCTTGCGGCTCGAATGGGTTCCCGTCGCGTAGCCGTAGATCAGCAGCGACAGCAGCAGCGCCGGGTGGTAGGCATCGCTACCGCGGCCCGCGTAGGCGCGCTCCAATGCCGACAGGTCCAGCCCTTCCACCACATCGACCACGTAGCGCGCCAAGTGCGATTCGGGCAGCCAGTCCTGCACCGACGGTGGTAGCAGGTAGTCCGTTTGGCGGTCGATCGGGCGGAAGCGGCTCATGCTCTCGGGTTCCAGGGGCGACGCGGCATTTTACAGGGGGATAGTCCGACACGCTGCTAGCCGGTCGATTGCGGTCCTCGCGCCTGGTCGTCCTCGCCGGACGGTTCCGGTTCGAGCCGGATCGATGCCGAATTGATGCAGTAGCGCAAGCCCGTCGGCTGCGGGCCGTCCTCGAACACGTGCCCGAGGTGGGCGCCGCATTCGTGGCACAGCACTTCGGTGCGTTGCATGAAGTGGCTGCGGTCGTCTGCGGTCTCGACGTTTTCGGGCACCGCGGCGGTCCAGAAACTCGGCCAGCCGCAGCCGGCGTCGAACTTGTGTTCCGAACGAAACAGCGGTGCGCCGCAGCCTATGCAGCGGTACTCACCTTGGTCCCAGCAATCCCAGTATTCCCCGGTGAAGGCGCGCTCGGTGCCTTTTTCCCGCGTGACCTGGAATTGCGCGGGAGTGAGCTGCGCGCGCCATTCAGCTTCGGATTTCTCGATCTTGCGGCTCATGGACGACTCCTCGTGTCGGAGCGACCCGCTGCCCAGTGCTTCAGTGCAGGTGCCGGGGCGTCGGCTCGCCGTGTTCTTCGGGCATTTCGGCGTGCACGATCTCGCCTTCGGGTGAAGGGTAGAGCGGGGCGCCGCAGTCATCGCAGTATTCGAGCGGGAACCGGTGGTCGAGGTTCACGATTTCGGTGACGCCGCAGTCGCGCAGCACGGCCTCGATCTGCGCCGGACTGTCCGCGTTGTCGTCCTCGGCTCCGAGCAGCGGCCAGACGACGCCGTGTACCACCTCGTCCTTGCCGCGCAACGTCAGGCCGACGCGGTATTCCTCGAGCTCGCGCTCGTGGAACGGCGCGATCACCGCGCGCAGGTTTCCGGCCGGCGCTTCCATCTCGGCGCCGAGGAAGGCCACCGAGGCGCGGATCGCATACGGCCGGCTGTCCTTGTCAGCCTGCCGGCTGGCGGCGAAATAGGCGTCGGGCAACACGACTTCCATTGCGCAACCCGGCAGCAGGGGCATCAGGCACGCGCCGCCCTGCTTGCGCCACTGGCTGAGGGACTGGTCGCGCGATCCGCCCGCCTGCTGCCAGCCGAACAGCGCTTCGCCTTTCGGCACCGCGATCGCGGCGAGCAGATAACGGGTGTCCGACAGGAACTGCGCCGTCTCGGGCATGCCTTCGGTCTCGATATGCAGGTCGCGGCCGGAAAGCGCCGACTGCCCCAGCTTCGCAGCGAACTCGGCGGTGGCGCTGTAGCCTTGCGGCAACTGGTCGGGGCTGAACAGGAAATCGGCCAGCGCGAGCTTGACGCGATCGGCGAGGACGTGGGCCTGCAGATGCACCCGCAGGTTCGCGAGCACCGCGGGCGAAACGGTCGTCGCCGGGATGCGGTAGCGCGACCACGCAAGCACCGGCGCGGCGATCAGGAGGATGTCGTGCTCGGGCGACACGCCCGGTGCGCTTTCGGCGCGCGATTCGATGAAGTCGGCCAGTTCGTCGTAGCCGGGCGAGTCGGCGCTGTACAGGTGGTCGAGCGCAGCGTTCAGGGTTTCCTCGTCGCTGTCCGCGAGCAGGCGGTCGATGGCCGCGCACAGATGGCGGTCCCAGTAATGGTCTTCGGCACGGCTGCCGGATTCGGCCAGGCCCGTTGCCAGCCAGATCAACTGTTCGGCTTCGCGGCCCAAACCACCGCGGCGCTTTTGACGTGTTCGTTTCATGGAAATTCCTGTTTGGGTGATGATTACAGCTGCCGGACTCCCAAGAAAACGCTGGGCCGTCCCAAGTTTTCTTGTCCCCCTCGGGGGGCGGAAACGGCAAAGCCGTTTCCTGGGGGCGCTCAGTACGCCGGGCGGTTCAGCCGCACGGCCTGCAGAATGGTAGCCGATATCTCTTCGATGGATTTGCTGGTGGAATCGAGCCACTGGATGTTTTCGCGGCGCATCAGCTTTTGCGCCGCGTCGATCTCGAAGCGGCAGTTTTCGATCGACGCGTAGCGGCTGTTCGGGCGGCGCTCCTGGCGAATCTGCGACAGGCGCTCCGGCGCGATTGTCAGGCCGAAGAGCTTGCTGCGATGGCGATGCAGCTCTCCGGGGAGCTTGTTGCGTTCGAAATCCTCGGGAATCAGCGGATAGTTCGCGGCCTTGACGCCGAACTGCACCGCCAGATACAGGCTCGTCGGTGTCTTGCCCGAGCGTGAAACGCCGACGAGGATCACGTCGGCGTCGGCCAGTTCGCCGTCCGATGACACGCCGTCGTCGTGCGCCATCGCGAAGTTGATCGCCTCGATGCGCGCCTTGTAGTCGCTGCTCTCGGCGATACCGTGAAAGCGGCCGACGGTGTGCGTCGAACGCTGCCCGAGTTCGGCCTCGAGCGGATTGATGAACTGCTCGAACAGATCGACGAACAGCGCATCGACTTCGCGCAGGCCGCTCAACGGGTCGGGGTTGACCAGCGTGCTGAAGACGATCGGGCGCACGCCGTCCATCGCTGCGGTTTCGCGGATCTGGCGCGCACAGTCGAGCGCCTTGTCGAGATCATCGACGAACGGCACGCGGACTTGCCGGAAGCGTGCGTCGGGAAACTGGGCGAGGAGGCTGTGGCCCAGCGTTTCGGCGGTGATGCCGGTGCCGTCGGAGATGAAAAAGACGGTACGGATGGGAGTCTCGCTCATGTTTTGCGCCAGAAAAGTGGCATTGGGGAAAACCTGCCGTGCGGCAGAGCAGCATTTTTCGCTAAAATCACATTTTGCTTTCTCCCCCACAAAATCGGAAGGCCATTCATGACTCGTTACGTCATTCCCTTCACTGAACTGCGCATGTCAGACGTAGAGCAGGTCGGTGGCAAGAACGCCTCGCTCGGCGAGATGATCAGCCAGTTGCCTGCCAGCGTTCGTGTTCCCGGCGGTTTTGCAACCACCGCCGACGCGTTCCGTGAATTCCTGGCCCACCAGGGGCTGGCCGAGCGCATCCGTGCGACGCTCGACACCCTCGACGTGGATGACGTCGATACGCTGGCGAAAACCGGTGCGCAGATCCGCCAGTGGATCGTAGATACGCCTTTTCCGGCCAAACTCGAAGAGGAGATTCACGCAGCGTACAACGCGTTGACCGCCGAAGGCGAGGGGAGCTTCGCGGTGCGCTCGTCGGCGACCGCCGAGGATCTGCCCGACGCATCGTTCGCGGGCCAGCAGGAAACTTTCCTGAACATCCACGGCTACGAGCATATCCTGCACGCGATGAAGGAAGTGTTCGCGTCGCTGTACAACGACCGCGCGATCTCGTACCGCGTGCACAAGGGCTTCACGCATGCCGAGGTCGCGCTGTCGGCGGGCGTGCAGCGCATGGTGCGCTCGGATACCGGCGCGTCGGGCGTGATGTTCACGATCGACACCGAATCCGGTTTCAACGACGTCGTCTTCATCACCGCGTCCTACGGGCTCGGCGAGACGGTGGTGCAGGGGGCGGTGAACCCGGACGAGTTCTACGTGCACAAGTCGACGCTCGCGCTCGGCAAGCCGGCGGTGATCCGCCGCAACCTGGGTTCGAAGCTGATCAAGATGGTTTTCGCCGACAAGAAGGAGGCGGGCAAGTCGGTTCGCACCGTCGACGTCGCCGAAGCCGATCGCGTCAAATTCTCGCTGACGAACGAGGACGTGCTTGAACTCGCGCGTTACGCCGTGATCATCGAGAAGCATTACGGCCGGCCGATGGACATCGAGTGGGGCAAGGACGGCGGGGACGGCAAGCTGTACATCCTGCAGGCGCGTCCCGAGACGGTGAAGAGCCAGTCGTCCGGCCACGTGATGGAAAAGTACCGCCTCAAGCAGTACGGCAAGTCGCTGACGCACGGCCGCGCGATCGGCCAGAAGATCGGCGTCGGCACGGTGCGGATCGTTGCCGACGCGTCCGAGATGAGCCGCGTTCAGGCCGGCGACATCCTCGTTACCGACATGACCGACCCGAACTGGGAGCCGGTGATGAAGCGGGCGTCGGCGATCGTCACGAACCGCGGCGGGCGCACCTGCCACGCGGCGATCATCGCGCGCGAGCTCGGCATCCCGGCGATCGTGGGCTGCGGCAACGCGACCGAAGTGCTCGACGAGGGCGACTCGGTGACCGTGTCGTGTGCCGAAGGCGATACCGGCTACGTGTATCGCGGCCGGCTCGACTTCGAGGTCGTGACGACCGACATGGGCAACCTGCCTGAAATTCCGGTCAAGATCATGATGAACGTCGGCAACCCGGAGCTCGCGTTCGAGTTCGCGCAGATCCCGAACGGCGGCGTCGGTCTCGCGCGCCTCGAGTTCGTCATCAACAACATGATCGGCATCCACCCGAAGGCGATCCTCGAACTCGGCCAGGTGCCGGCAAGCCTGCGCGACGAGATCCTGCGCCGCTCGCGCGGCTATGCGACGCCGAAGCAGTTCTTCATCGAGAAGCTCGTCGAAGGTGTGGCGACGATCGCCGCGGCGTTCTATCCGAAGCCGGTCATCGTGCGCATGTCGGACTTCAAGTCGAACGAATACCGCAAGCTCCTCGGCGGCGAGATCTACGAGCCGGAGGAAGAGAACCCGATGCTCGGCTTTCGCGGCGCGTCGCGCTACATTGCGCACAGCTTCCGCGACTGTTTCGAACTCGAATGCACCGCCATGAAAAAGGTGAGGAACGAGCTCGGCCTCACCAACGTGCAGATCATGATTCCGTTCGTGCGCAACGTCGAGGAGGCTGCCGGCGTCGTCGACCTCCTCGCCGAGCACGGCCTGAAGCGTGGCGTCAATGACCTCAAGCTGATCATGATGTGCGAGATCCCGTCGAACGCGTTGCTCGCCGACGCGTTCCTCGAGCATTTCGACGGTTTCTCGATCGGCTCGAACGACCTGACGCAGCTCACGCTCGGCCTCGACCGTGACTCCGGCCTCGTCGCGCATGCGTTCGACGAGCGCGACCCCGCCGTCAAGCAGCTGCTGTCGATGGCGATCCAGTCCGCGAACCGCCTCGGCAAATACGTCGGCATCTGCGGCCAGGGCCCGTCGGATCACGCGGATTTCGCCGAATGGCTGATGGACGAAGGCATCCAGACGATTTCGCTGAACCCGGACACGGTGGTCGACACCTGGCTGAAGCTGGCGGCGCACGTCAAGAACTGATTCCGCGAGCCCGCTGCCCAATGAGCGGCTCCCCTTGCGGGAGCTGCTCGATCCCTGCCATCCCGCTGAAAAGGAACAACAATGAGCGCAATCGATGCCGTGACCCGGGAGCTTCTGGACAAGACCGAATTCGTGACCATCGTGACGGAAGGGCCGGAGGGCCCCCACGTCGTCGGCAACTGGGGCGACTATCTGCGCCGGCTGGGGTTCGACGAAGACCGGCTGGTGCTGCCGGCCGGGTACTACCGCAAGACCGAGGAGAACCTGCAACGCAACAATCGCGTCCAGGTCCTCGTCGCGTCCCGCTCCGTCCAGGGGAACCACGGTCCGGGCCAGGGCTGCGTTCTTCGGGGAACGGGCGTCATCCTGGAAGAAGGCGAACTCGCCGAGCGAGCCAAGGCGGCTTTTCCGTGGGCGCGAGGCGCACTCGTGATCACCGTCGAGAGCGTCGACACCCAGCTCTAGCCGATCGAAATGGCGGGCAAGTAAACGCGGCAGGAGAGACGCGCTTACGGCCCTTCCTTGCTTTCCCCGTCCGCGTGACCCAGATTTCTATCTCTAACGGCTGCCATTCAGGAAAGGAGTTTTCCGATGAGCGAACGGCTGGATGGGAAGGTCGCTGTCGTCACCGGCGCCGGCAGCGGCATCGGCAAGGCGATCGCCGAGCACCTCGCACGCGCAGGAGCGACGGTGGCGGTCACCGACCTCGACCTGAAGAGCGCCGACGAAGTGGCCCGCCGGATCGTCGCTGCGGGCGGGCAGGCGAGCGGGCTCGCGATGGACGTGACCGATGAAGCGGCGGTCGATCGCGGCATCGACGAGGTGGTGGCAAAGCATGGCAGCGTCGATGTGCTAGTCTCGAATGCCGGCATCCAGATCGTCAACCCGATCGTGGCTTTTTCGTTCGCTGACTGGAAGAAGCTGCTGGCCGTCCACCTCGACGGCGCGTTTCTCACGACGCGCGCGGCGCTGCGCCACATGTACGCCGACAACCGCGGCGGCGTCGTGATCTACATCGGCTCGGTCCATTCCCACTTGGCGTCGCCGTTGAAGTCGGGGTACGTGACGGCCAAGCATGGCCTGCTCGGGCTGGCACGGGTGCTGGCGAAGGAAGGGGCGGCGCACGGGGTGCGCTCGCACGTCGTCTGCCCGGGTTTCGTGCGCACTCCGCTGGTGGACAAACAGATCCCCGAGCAGGCGAGGGAGCTGGGGATCAGCGAAGAGGAGGTCGTCAGCAAGGTGATGCTCGGCGATACCGTCGATGGGGAGTTCGCGACGGTCGACGAGATCGCCCGCACCGCGCTGTTCCTCGCCGCGTTCCCCGGCGCCGCCTTCACCGGCCAGTCGTTCATGGTGAGTCACGGCTGGTATATGCACTGAGCGGGCGACGCGTCGTTCGCGCCTGCCATCGGGAGCTTCGTCACGCACGCCCTGCACGCGCCGCCCGGTTCGTGAGCGATCCGGGCGGAGAACCTCAGAGCGCCGCCGCGACGCGCGTGCCCTGGTCGATGGCGCGCTTCGCATCGAGTTCGGCCGCGACGTCCGCGCCGCCGATGCGGATCACCGGCATGCCTGCCGCGTGCAGCGGCGCCTCGAGGTCGCGCAGCGGGTCCTGGCCGGCGCAGACGACGACCGTGTCGACCGGCAGGATCTTCCTTTCGTCGCCTATGCGCAGGTGCAGGCCGGCGTCGTCGATCTTCTCGTAGCTGACGCCGGCGAGCATCTTCACGCCGCGGCGGGCGAGCAGCGTGCGCCGGATCCAGCCCGTGGTTTTCGCCAGGCCTTCGCCGACCTTCGTCGGCTTGCGCTGCAGCAGCCACAGTTGTCGCGGCGGCTCTTCTTCCGACGCCGTCCCGAGTCCGCCGCGCCGCGCATAGGTCGCGTCGATGCCCCACTCGCGCCGGTAGTGCTCGATCGGGTCGTCGGCGAGGTCGGCATGAGTCAGGAATTCGCTGACGTCGAAGCCGATGCCGCCCGCCCCGATGACCGCGACCGTCCGGCCAACCGCCTTTCGGCGGGTGATCACGTCCACGTAGCTCGCGACCTTCGAGTGATCGATACCGGGAATGTCCGGTGTGCGCGGCGAGATGCCGGTCGCGAGCAGCACGGTATCGAAACGGCCAATGAGATCGCCCGCGCCGACGCGCCGCTCGAGTTTCACGTCGACGCCGGCCTTGTCGAGCCGATGGCGGAAGTAACGCAGCGTCTCGGCGAATTCCTCCTTGCCGGGAATGTGCTTCGCGAGGTTGAACTGTCCGCCGATTTCGGCGGCGCTGTCGAACAGCGTGACGCTGTGGCCTCGTTCGGCGGCCGTCGCGGCCGCGGCCATGCCGGCCGGGCCGGCGCCGACCACCGCGACGCGCTTTTTCGCCGGCGCCGGCGCGATGACGAACTCGAGCTCGCGGCACGCGATCGGGTTCACCAGGCAGGTGCAGGGCTTCGCTTCGAAGATGTGGTCGAGGCAGGCTTGGTTGCAGGCGATGCAGGTGTTGATTTCCGCCGCCCGGCCTGCTGCGGCCTTGACGACGAAGTCGGGGTCGGCGAGGAACGGCCGCGCCATCGACACCATGTCGGCGTCGCCGCGTGCGAGCACCTCCTCGGCGACCTCCGGGGTGTTGATGCGGTTCGACGTGATCAGCGGGATGCCGACTTCGCCTTTCATGCGCCGCGTCACCCAACTGAACGCCGCGCGCGGCACCATCGTCGCGATCGTCGGGATGCGCGCTTCGTGCCAGCCGACGCCGGTGTTGATCAGCGTCGCGCCCGCCGCTTCGACGGCTTTCGCCAGCGCGACGATTTCTTCCCACGGCGCGCCGCCCTCGACGAGGTCGAGCATCGACAGCCTGTAGATGATGATGAATTCGGCGCCGACGCGCTCGCGCACGCGCCTCACGATCTCGATCGGAAAGCGATGCCGGTTCCCGACGCTGCCGCCCCAGCGATCGGTGCGGTGGTTGGTGTGCGGGACGGTGAATTCGTTGATCAGGTAACCTTCCGACCCCATCACCTCGACGCCGTCGTAGCCGGCGCTTTTGGCCAGCGCCGCGCAGCGGGCATAGTCCTCGATCGTGCGCTCGATGTCGGCTTCGCTCATCTCGCGCGGCGTCGCCGGCGAGATCGGCGCCTTCAGCGCCGACGGTGCGACCGAGCCGCGGTGATAGGCGTAGCGGCCCGTGTGCAGGATCTGCATGCAGATCTTCCCGCCCTCGGCGTGCACCGCCGCGGCGATCGGGCGATGGTGCGCGACCTCGTCCTCGCTCGTCAGCACCGACGCACCGGGAAAGATCGCGCCGTCCGCGTTGGGCGCGATGCCTCCGGTGACGATCAGCCCGACCCCGCCGCGCGCGCGTCGCGCGTAAAACGCTGCGAGTTTCTCGAACCCGTTGCCGGATTCTTCCAGACCGGTATGCATCGACCCCATCAGCACGCGGTTTTTCAGCGTGCAGAAGCCCAGATCGAGAGGCTCGAGCAGGTGCGGATAGGCGCCGCCGGGCGTGGCGGGAGTCGGTCGCGGCGCCGAAAGGGGGTGCGTCATTACGGTCTCCTGGGTGAGGTTTTGCATGGGGCGGACGTACGGGGGCGTATTGAAGCCATCGCGCCGATGATAGAGCGAGACCCGGAAGAGGACCAGCGGGACAGCCGTCGCGCGGGATGGGAGTGCCGGCGAACAGGGTGGGAACAGGGTTGTGTGAATTGCCTGTTGTCGATATAGCAGTTATAATTTTAAGGCTTTGGCGGGTCTAATTTTCGGTCCTCCAGTTTTCGGTTGGAATCAACAGGGATGGGCGTTAGCCCATTTTTTATTTGTGGGCGTGGAAATGGACGTCGAAGGTCTGGTTGAACAGGTGGTCAGCGGGCTCGGCTTCGAGCTGGTCGATTTCGAGACTTCCCCGAAGGGGCGGCTGATGCGTGTCTTCATCGATAGCGAGCGGGGTGTGACGGTGGACGATTGTGCCACGGTCAGCAATCAGCTCACCCGCGTGTTCGAAGTCGAGAACGTCGACTACGACCGGCTCGAAGTGTCCTCGCCAGGCCTGGATCGGCCGCTGAAAAAAACCGCCGACTTCGAACGCTTCGCGGGCGACGAAGTGCAGGTCCGGCTGCGCATGCCGATCGGCAATCAGCGAAATTTCATCGGGGTGCTCGAGGGACTGAGCGAAGGCGTGGTGCGTTTGCACACCGACAAAGGCGACGTCGCCTTTCCTTTCGATGAAATCGAGAAAGCACGCCTGGTACCCAAGTTTTGAGCTTTCGGATGTGGAGGTTTTGATTAATGAGCCGCGAGATATTGCTGCTTGTGGATGCGCTGGCGCGCGAAAAGAATGTGGCCAAGGACATCGTCTTCGGCGCACTGGAGAGTGCGCTCGCCTCCGCAACCAAGAAACGCATCAACGATGAAGCCGACGTGCGTGTAACGATCGATCGCGACACCGGGGACTACGAGTCTTTCCGCCGCTGGGTCGTGATGCCTGACGAGGAGGTCGTCAACGACGAGGCCGAGATGGGCATCATCGATGCCCGCGAGATGGTCCCGGGTATCGAGCTGGGGGAATACATCGAGGAGCCACTCGAGCCGATCGATTTCGGCCGCATCGGCGCCCAGGCAGCCAAGCAGGTCATCCTGCAGCGCATCCGCGACGCCGAGCGCGAGCAGATTCTGAACGACTTCCTCGAACGCAAGGAACACCTGGTTTCGGGCTCGATCAAGCGCATGGAGCGGGGCAACGCGATCATCGAGATCGGCCGGCTCGAAGCCGTGATCCCGCGCGACCAGATGATTCCGCGGGAAAACCTGCGCGTCGGCGACCGGGTCAAGGCGTTCCTGCTGCGCATCGATCGGGGCGCGCGGGGTCCGCAGCTGATCCTGTCACGCACCGCGCCGGAATTCGTCGGCAAGCTCTTCGAACTCGAAGTCCCGGAAATCGAGGACGGGCTGCTAGAGATCAAGGCCTGCGCACGCGATCCCGGCCTGCGGGCGAAGATCGCGGTCCAGTCGAACGATCCGCGCATCGACCCGATCGGCACCTGCGTCGGCCTGCGCGGTTCGCGCGTCACGGCGGTGCGCAACGAAATTGCGGGCGAGCAGATCGATATCATCGTCTGGTCGGCCGATCCGGCGCAGTTCGTGATCGCAGCCTTGCAGCCGGCCGAAGTGGTTTCCATCGTCGTCGACGAGGAAAGCCACGCCATGGATGTCGTGGTCGACGAGAACAACCTGGCGATCGCGATCGGGCGCAACGGGCAGAACGTCAAACTCGCTTCCGAACTCACGGGCTGGACAATCAATCTGATGAGCGAGGAGGAGTCGGCGCAGAAGACCGGCCAGGAACGCGAAGGGCTGCGCGAGCTGTTCATGGAAAAGCTCGATGTGGATGATGAACTCGCGGACATCCTGATCGACGAAGGTTTCTCGTCGCTCGAGGAAATCGCATACGTGCCGCTCGCGGAAATGCTCGAGATCGAGGCTTTCGACGAAGGTACGGTCAACGAGCTGCGCAATCGGGCTCGAAATGTGCTCCTTACCGAGGCGATCGTCACGGAAGAGCATCTGGAGAATGTTTCCGACGACCTGATCAACCTGGAAGGAATGGACAAGCCGCTTGCCGCCACGCTGGCCCGGCACGGTGTCCTGACCCGGGATGATCTGGCCGACCTGGCTGTGGATGAGCTGGTCGAGATCGCCGGGATCGAACAAGAACGGGCAAGTGCGTTGATTTCGGTCGCGCGGGCGCACTGGTTCGAAGAATGACGGGAGGGCATTGATGGAACAGATGAGCGTAACCCAGTTCGCCGGCGAACTTAAGATGCCGGCCTCGGTGCTGCTCGAGCAGTTGCAGAAGGCCGGAGTCGAGAAGACCGGTGCCGATCAACTGCTGACTGAACAGGACAAGGCCAGACTGCTCGAATACCTGCGCCGGTCTCACGGCCAGAGCCAGCCGAAAGGCAAGATCACCCTGACCCGCAAGCAAACGTCGGAAATTCGTGCGACCGATTCGTCGGGCCGCGCCCGCACCGTCCAGGTCGAGGTGCGCAAGAAGCGCGTCTTCATGAAACGCGATGAGGTGAGCTCCGAGACTGGTACGCTCGAGAGCGCGCAAATCGAAGAGGAAGCTGCCGGCTTGCCGATGGGCGAAATCGAGCCGGTGACCGAACCCGAAAACATTGTCGAGCCCGTCGCGGAGACCATTCCCGAGCCGGAACCTGTGCGCGAGCCCGAACCGGAACCCGTCGTCGAACCCGAGCCGGAACCGGAGCCTCACTCCGAACCCGAGCCTCAGCCGGAACCCGAGTCTGAGCCGGAATCAGAGCCCGCAACGGTGGAAGCTGCCGCACCCGCGGCGAAAACCGAGGCTCCCGTCCGGGCGCCGTCCCGGCCGCCGCTGCGAGTGTCGATCCTGAGCGACGAAGAGCGGGCTGCCCGCGAACGTGAAGCGCGACGGCACGAAGAGCTGCGTGCGCGCCAAGCTGCGGACCTGAAGGCAAAGCAGGATCGTGAAGCGGCCGCACGTGCGGCCGCTGAAGCACGCCGTGCCGAAGAAGAGGCACGGGTGCGTGCCGAGGCTGAGCGGCGTGCCGAAGCAGCCAAGCCGCAGGTCAAGGAGGTCCCCAAGGCGCCCGCTGGCACGCTGCATCGCCCCGCCAAGACCGAGGAAAAACCCGCCGGCAAGGACGCGAAGCGAACCGCACGTGGCGAGACGGCTGGCGAAAGCGCGAAGCGCCGCGGCCTGAAGACGCGCGGAGAAGTCGGTGCCACCACCGGATCCTGGCGCGGAGCGCGCGGAGGTGGCAGGCGCGGTGCGCAGGACGAGCACAAGAGCTTCCAGGCTCCGACCGAACCTGTCGTGCGCGAAATTCACGTGCCGGAAACCATTTCCGTCGCCGACCTCGCGCACAAGATGTCGGTCAAGGCGGCCGAGGTCATCAAGATTCTCATGAAGATGGGATCGATGGTGACGATCAACCAGGTGCTGGACCAAGAAACGGCCATGATTCTGGTCGAGGAAATGGGGCACAAGGCGTTCGCCGCGAAGCTCGACGACCCGGATACCTACCTCGAGAGCGCCGAAGCGCATCACGACGCGACGGTCGAGCCGCGGGCGCCGGTCGTCACGGTCATGGGTCACGTCGACCACGGCAAGACGTCGCTGCTCGACTACATCCGGCGAGCGAAAGTCGCTTCCGGTGAGGCGGGCGGCATCACGCAGCATATCGGCGCGTACCACGTCGAGACGCCGCGCGGCATGCTCACTTTCCTCGATACGCCGGGCCACGAGGCGTTCACCGCGATGCGTGCCCGCGGCGCGAAGGCGACCGACATCGTCATCCTGGTTGTCGCGGCCGACGACGGCGTGATGCCGCAAACGCGCGAAGCGATTCACCACGCGAAGGCGGCCAACGTGCCGCTGGTCGTCGCGGTCAACAAGATCGACAAGCCCGACGCCAACCCGGATCGCGTCAAGCAGGAACTCGTCGCCGAGGGCGTGCTGCCCGAGGAGTACGGCGGCGACGTGATGTTCATCAACGTGTCGGCGAAGACCGGTGCGGGCATCGACTCGCTGCTCGAAGCCGTGCTGCTGCAAGCCGAAGTGCTCGAATTGACGGCGCCGGTCGATTCACCCGCGAAGGGCTTGATCATCGAGGCGCGGCTCGACAAGGGTCGCGGACCGGTCGCGTCGCTGCTCGTGCAGTCCGGCACGCTGCGCAAGGGCGACGTCATGCTCGTCGGGGCGACGTTCGGCCGCATTCGCGCGATGCTCGACGAGAACGGCAAGGCGATCGACCACGCCGGTCCGTCGATTCCGGTCGAAATTCTCGGCCTGTCGGACGTGCCGGCCGCAGGCGATGAGGCGATCGCGCTGGCCGACGAGAAGAAGGCGCGCGAAATTGCGCTGTTCCGCCAGGGCAAGTACCGCGAGGTCAAACTCGCGAAGCAGCAGGCGGCGAAGCTCGAAAGCATGTTCGAACAGATGGCGGAAGGCGAGGTCAAGACGTTGCCGCTGATCATCAAGGCGGACGTGCAGGGTTCGCAGGAAGCCCTGGTGCAGGCGTTGAACAAGCTGTCGACCGACGAAGTCCGGGTCAACGCGATCCACTCCGCGGTAGGCGCGATCTCGGAATCGGACGTCAACCTCGCACAGGCTTCGGGAGCGGTCATCATCGGCTTCAACACCCGTGCCGATGCGGGCGCACGCAAGTTGGCCGAAACATTCGGCATCGATATCCGCTACTACAACATCATCTACGACGCGGTCGACGAGGTGAAGGCCGCGTTGTCCGGGATGCTGGCGCCGGAACGCCGCGAGAACGTCATCGGCCTGGTCGAGGTGCGCCAGGTGTTCAAGGTGCCGAAGGTCGGAACCGTCGCGGGCTGTTATGTGCTCGAAGGCGTGGTCAAGCGTGGGTCGCAGGTGCGGGTTCTTCGCAACCACGTCGTCATCCACACCGGCGAGCTCGAGTCGCTCAAGCGCTTCAAGGACGACGTCAAGGAGGTCAAGTTCGGTTTCGAATGCGGCCTTTCGATCCGGAACTTCAATGACGTCCAGGAAGGTGACCAGCTCGAGGTGTTCGAGATCCAGGAAATCGCCCGGACCCTGTAAATCATGCCCAAGGAGTTTTCCAGAAGCCAGCGCGTGGCAGAGCAGATCCGCCGCGAACTGGCCGAGCTGATCCGGCTCGAAGTGAAGGACCCCCGCGTGGGGTTCATCACTTTGACCGATGTCGAGATCACGCCCGATTACGCGCACGCGAAAGTCTTTTTTACGTCGATGAAGGGCGAGGAAGGGCTTGACGAGATCCTGACGGGGCTGCGTCGCGCGAGCGGCTTCCTGCGTCGCGAGCTCGGCAAACGGGTGCGCATCCACACACTGCCCGAGCTGCATTTTCATTACGACAGCTCGGTCGAACGCGGCAGTCGCATGTCGCAGCTCATCGACCAGGTGGTCCGGGATGATGACGCCCGCCACAAGGACGATCCGGAGAGCTGAGCAGATTTGAAAGCATCGAAACAATTCCGGCATCAACGTCGGATCGTCGACGGCGTCCTGCTGCTCGACAAGCCCCGGGGCCTGACGTCGAACGCCGCACTGCAGACGGCGCGCCGGCTCCTGAATGCGGCGAAGGCAGGGCACACCGGAACGCTGGACCCGATGGCGACCGGATTGCTGCCGCTGACGCTGGGCGAGGCAACCAAGTTCTCGCAGATGCTGCTCGATGCCGACAAGGCCTACGAGGCCACCGTGCGGCTCGGCATCGAAACGGACACCGGCGACGCGGAGGGCGCGCCGATCGCAACAGCTCCCGTGCACGTGACGGAGGATTCGATCCGCCAGGCGCTGATGGCGCTGACCGGTGAAATCGAGCAGGTTCCGCCGATGTATTCGGCGCTCAAGCGCGACGGCAAGCCCCTGTACGAATACGCTCGCGCGGGGATCGAGGTCGAGCGCGCCGCGCGCCCCGTGACGATCCATTCGCTCGAACTGCTCGGCGTTGAGGGTGATTCGTTGCGGATCCGCGCCGATTGCAGCAAGGGAACGTATATCCGCACGCTGGCTACCGATCTGGGGCGCTTGCTCGGTTGCGGCGGACATCTCACTGAACTGCGGCGGACAAGGATCGGACCATTCCACGTGGACGAGGCCGTTACGCTCACGGCGCTGGAAGCGGTGCCTCCGGAGTCGCGCACCGGGCTGCTGGCGCCGGTCGATGCGCTGGTGGTTCATCTGCCGCGCATCGAACTCGATGCCCCCCAGGCGGGCCTGCTTCTGCAGGGACGCGCGCTTCCGGCTCCCTGCGGCGCAGCGGGGCTGGTGCGCATTTACGGCGAAGGCCGTTACCTGGGGCTTGGGGAATGCGACGGAAGCGGCACATTGTCGCCGAAACGCCTCGTTTCGACGGTCGCAACAGTGCAACAATCTTGATAACGATTGAGTTTTTCAACCAGCGTTCGGTATAATCGTCCGCTTCTGATTGGCAGAACGAAAAGAGTAAACACCCACATGGCTCTCGATACCGCATCCAAGTCGCAGATCGTCAACGACTTCCAGCGCGCCCAAGGCGACACCGGTTCCCCGGAAGTCCAGGTCGCGCTTCTCACCGCCCGCATCAACGGGCTGACCGGTCATTTCAAGGCCAACGCGAAAGATCACCACTCGCGCCGTGGCCTGCTGAAGATGGTCAGCCAGCGCCGCAAGTTGCTCGACTACCTGAAGGGCAAGAACGCCGACAGCTATCGCAATCTGATTGAGCGTCTGGGTCTGCGCAAGTAATCACGCTGGCCGTGGCGAGTCCGACAGCGTCGAAAAAGGCAACTTAAGCCGGCAAGCCGGTGCGGCCCCGAAGGGCCGCACCGGCTTTGTTTTTGCAGCGTCGGATTTGTTAAACATCGCAGTTGTAGTTTGCTGCACCATTTATCGAGAGGATCTTCACCTTGCCTACCGCTATCAAGAAAACCTTCGCGTACGGTGCCCATACCGTAACGCTCGAAACCGGCGAGATCGCTCGCCAGGCCGGCGGTGCCGTAATCGTCAACATGGACGACACGATCGTGTTGGCCACGGTCGTCGCCGCCAAGGAGGCCAAGACGGGACAGGATTTCTTCCCGCTTACCGTTGACTACGTCGAGAAGTTCTACGCCGCGGGGCGCATCCCCGGCGGCTTCTTCAAGCGCGAAGGCCGTCCCACCGAGAAGGAAACGCTGACCAGCCGCCTGATCGACCGTCCGATCCGCCCGCTTTTCCCGGAAGGCTTCTATAACGAAGTCCAGGTCATCGTCACCGTGCTGTCGCTCAACCCGGAGGTCGATCCAGACATCCCCGCGATGATTGGCGCGTCGGCCGCGCTGGCGATTTCCGGCGTTCCGTTCGACGGCCCAATCGGCGCATGCCGCGTCGGGTACAGCGACGGCCAGTACCTGCTGAACCCGACGGTCGAACAGCTCAAGACCAGCGAACTCAACCTGGTTGTTGCCGGTACCGAGGCGGCCGTGCTGATGGTCGAGTCGGAAGCAAGGGAACTGTCAGAAGAAATCATGCTCGGTTCGGTCGTGTTCGGCCACCAGCAGATGCAGGTCGCGATCCGCGCCATCAACGAACTGGTCGAAGTGGCAGGCAAGCCCGAGTGGGACTGGCAGCCGCCGGCGAAAAACGAGCCGCTGATCACCCGCATCAAGGAACTGGCCGGCGCCCAGCTCGAAGAAGCCTTCCGCATCACGAGCAAGCAGGCCCGCACCCAGCGGATCAACGAGATCCGCAAGCAGACGATTGCCATCGTGACCGAAGGCCTCGAAGTCCCGCCGTCGGGCAACGAGCTGAAGGACATCTTCCACGATCTCGAAGCCGGTGTCGTTCGCAGCCGCATCCTCGCGGGCGAGCCGCGCATCGACGGACGCGACACGCGTACCGTGCGACCCATCGACATCCGCGTCGGCGTGCTGCCGCGTACGCACGGGTCGGCTCTGTTCACCCGCGGCGAAACCCAGGCGCTGGTCATCGCCACGCTCGGCACCGGGCGCGACGAACAGATCATCGATGCGATCGCCGGTGAGTACCGCGAAAGTTTCATGCTGCACTACAATTTTCCGCCGTTCTCCACCGGCGAAACCGGCCGCATGGGGGTGACGAAGCGCCGCGAGGTCGGACATGGTCGCCTCGCCAAGCGCGCCCTGATCGCGGCGCTGCCGGCGGACGAGGACTTCAGCTATACGGTTCGCGTCGTATCCGAGATCACCGAATCGAACGGTTCGAGCTCGATGGCTTCGGTGTGCGGGGCGTCGCTGGCAATGATGGACGCCGGGGTGCCGATGAAGGCACACGTGGCTGGCATTGCGATGGGCCTGATCAAGGAAGGCAATCGCTTCGCCGTCCTGACCGACATCCTCGGTGACGAGGATCATCTCGGCGACATGGACTTCAAGGTCGCGGGCACCGAGAACGGCATCACCGCGCTGCAGATGGACATCAAGATCCAGGGCATCACGAAGGAAATCATGCAGGTCGCCCTGGGTCAGGCCGGGGAGGGACGGATCCATATCCTCGCGCTGATGAAGCAGGCGCTGGCGTCGCATCGCGGGGAAGTGTCGGAGTTCGCGCCGCGCATGCTGACGATGAAGATCAATCCGGAGAAAATCCGCGATGTCATCGGCAAGGGCGGGGCGGTGATCCGCGGGCTGCAGGAAGAAACCGGTACCGTTATCGAACTGCAGGACGACGGCAGCGTCACGATTTCGTCGGTCAGCGCCGAAGGCGCGCAGCTTGCAAAGGAAAAGATCGAGGCGATCACGGCCGAAGTCGAAGTCGGTAAGGTCTACAACGGGACCGTGGTCCGACTCCTGGATTTCGGCGCGATCGTCAACATCATGCCGGGTCGCGATGGACTGCTGCACGTCTCGCAGATCGCGAACGAGCGCGTCAATAACGTTGCCGACTATGTCAAGGAAGGGCAGGCGGTGCGCGTCAAGGTGCTGGAGACCGACGAGCGCGGCAAGATTCGCCTGAGCATGAAGGCGCTGCTGGATCAGCCGGCCGAGTAAGCGACGAAACGAGCTGAAGAAAAAGGGACGCCATGGCGTCCCTTTTTCGTGTGACGGTTCCCGCTCGCGGCGACGCCGAAAAGCGGGTGCGGGCCGGTTTACTTCGCAACCTGACGTTCGCGCATCTCTTCCAGCGTCTTGCAATCGATGCACATCGTCGCCGTCGGACGCGCCTCCAGGCGCTTCAGGCCGATTTCGACGCCACAGCTGTCGCAATAGCCATATTCACCCGCGTTGATTCGGCCAAGGGCTTCGTCGATCTTCTTGATCAGTTTTCGCTCACGATCCCGGTTGCGCAACTCGAGCGCAATATCGGATTCCTGGCTCGCCCGGTCGTTGGGGTCGGCAAACACAGTGGCTTCGTCCTGCATCGTGTGCACCGTGCGTTCGATATCCCCGACCAGCTCCTGCTTGACCGTTTCGAGCATGCCGCGGAAGTGAGCCAGCTGCTTCTCGCTCATGTACTCCTCGCCTTCGGCGGGAACATAGGGCGGGAATTGCTTTTGCAGTGTGTCGTCTGGCATGACTTCGACTTCCGGTTGGTAATTGAAGGAAGCGAACTAATAGCAGAATCTTCTGTAACGAGCAAGCAAGCACCCGTTTCGAGCAGCAATCCGGCTCGCTCGCGAGGCGCGCATCAACAACTCTTCATGTCCGAAGAAACATGTTTGACGCACGCCGACCAGGTGTGTATTATTCGCCGCTCTCGGGGTGTAGCGCAGTCCGGTAGCGCGCTTGCTTTGGGAGCAAGATGTCGGGGGTTCGAATCCCTCCACCCCGACCAGCTAACCCCGAAATGCCCGCGGGATTTCTGCCCGTAGCTCAATTGGATAGAGCACCGGCCTTCTAAGCCGGGGGTTACAGGTTCGATCCCTGTCGGGCAGGCCAAATGGTTTTTGGTTGCAGAGTTTCTGCAACCGTGAAAGTGGCGGCATTAGCTCAGTTGGTAGAGCACTGGATTGTGGCTCCAGTTGTCACCGGTTCGATCCCGGTATGTCGCCCCATAGAATCAAGGACTTGGGGAAGTCTGGGTAATCTACAAATCCCCATTCGTTCTACAAAACGGCTCGCCGAAAGGCGGGCCGTTTTCACTTCACCGGACTCACCTTCTCTCCTCGGCGCTTGCGCACATAATGCTCTGTCATGTCCCGGCTGGTGTGTCCGAGCAGTTTTTGCGCCTTGTCCAGCGCTTCCATGTCGCTCGCGGCCTTCGCCCGTAGATCACGGAACTGGATCGACCGTAGGCGTTCTGCCTGCGCCTTGTCGGTCGCGGCCGACGCTGCCGCATCGCGGGCTTTGTCGAAGCGGTAGCGCATCGCCGACTTCAGCAGTGGTTGACCACGTTCGTTACAAACCAGCGCGAGAGTCCGGACGCCCTCAATCTTCTCCTTCCGTGCCTTGATGCGGGTGACCAATTCATCGAGGGCGCCAGTTATCTCGATGCGCAGTTTCGCGTCCGTCTTGCCTTGCTCGAGGACGATACAGCCGTCGCGGATGTCGGTCTCGCGGATCTCGCGCAAGTCGCCCGGGCGCTGTCCAATCAGATAGGCGAGCTCGATCGCCTCGCGCAGCGGTTCATCCGCGTACCGCAGGATTGCCCCCAACTCGTCGTCCTCAACGTAGATGTCCCGGCCGCCCTCCTTGTGGCGCTTGACGCCGGTGCTCGGATTTGGAGCCTTGGTGATACCACGGTCACGTGCCCAGTTCCACGCCGCAGAAAGCCATGCGATTTCACGGTTCGCCCGCACGGCGCCCTCGTTGGGCTTGATCACCACAGCGCTTCTGCCCGCTGCGACCCGCTTCGCATTGCTCTCCTTCTTTGCCTTCTTCGCTTCGGTGACACGCCAGTCGAGGTACTGTCGGATATGGATGGGGTCCACCTGATCGAGCCGTGCCGGCGGATCTCCGAAGAAGCGCATGAGGTTGGGCAAGCTGAAACGGATGTCATCCAGTGTGCCCGCCTTCCGTTCCGCCGCCGTCCTCGTGTTCCAGTCGTTGAGCAACTCCGGGACGGTAACGGCTGGCGCCTTGACGGTCTCAACCAGCTCGGCATAGGCGCGGAGGGCATCCGGAAAACTTGAGCCGAGGGGTATCCATGGGCGCGAGCCGTCTGGTTGGACGCCCTTGTCCAGGTAGTACCACACCTGGCCGCGAGCGCCTTTCTTGGGCCGCATTCCAGGTGGGAGATGCAAATTCACAGTTGGTCGTCGGCCCATCTGGTCACTCGCTCACCACGCGCGGAGCCCACCCCTGTTGCGCCGCTTCCTTCCTGGCCGAATGTGCTCCGGTCAGGGCCGCCCTGGTTACGACAGGCCGACCAAGTGCATTGACGTGGAACGGGACCAGCATGCGCCGGAGCTGATCGATCTGCAATCTGCGCAGCTTGCGACCCGTAAGCTCGACGATCTCGTCGTCTGTAAGGAATAGGGGGAGATGCTCGGGCATCATCAGATCTCCTTCCTGCCGGGAGACATTGGGGCGGTCGCATGCTCAAGTACGTGCCTGGCCGCCTGCAGGCACTTCCTCTCAGGTTCGCACCGCATCGGCACCGTCTCGCTATGCGACGCGACCGCCAGGGGCCGCGGGTCATGCCTTGCGGGTTCGTCGATCTCGCTGTGGCATCCCATGGTGTTCGTGGCGCGCTCGAAGCTGCGGAGTGCGGCACTGAGGACTTCGCTCCCGCCGGCGCGAGGCATCTTCCCGCGCCGGCCGCTGGCGCCTGTGGCGCCCAGGGCGAAGTCCCTGCCGCCGGCATCGAAACCGCGGACCGTCGGGAAGGCGGGTGTCTTACTCACAGTGTCTGGCATGACAGTGATGGCATCGTGGTTCATGACGCGCCCTCCGCAGGGGGACATTGTCGCGGATCGTCCCGCGGCCGGAGCTCGTAGTAGCGATCGAGGAAGAGATGCTTCGCCACGAAGGGCGGCAGTGGCTGGATCTTCAGCGCGAGCGGCGTCGCCTGGGCAGTGCCGGGCGACGGATCGTCGTGCGGCCGGCCGAGATCGCGGCGTTCGGTCGCCCGCAGAACGAGATCGGCATGCGCGACGGTTGGGGAACGGGGCGTCGTTACGCCAAGCCGCGCCATGATGTCGGTGGGCACGTAGGTCCCGCTCCCGAAGCATTCCGGGAGCAACTGCCGGAGTGCCTCGCCAACGTCGAGCAACAGCGCCGCGAGCGCATCTTGCGGCGGCACGATCATGCTCGCGAGGTAATCGTGCTGCGCGATCGAATAGAAGATTCGCGTTTGGCCGGCGAGGCAGCAGGTGCTGGCCAGCGCGTGTGCGATGTCCTCGATTCGCACGAAGGGCGCGGCCGTTGCGGTGCGGTCAGGGTACGCGCCTGACCGGAACGGGGGCGCGGCGCGTGCCCTGACCCGGCGCCGTCCCGGTGAGGCGGGGAAATGCTGTTTCATCTGCTGCTCCTTGCGTTCGTGTTTCCGGGCCCGGCCTGCCGATGGCCATGAGGCATTCATGGCTCGGCGACGCGTGGGGATTCAGGACAGGGGTCGGCGCAGCGCGTAGCGCCGCGCGACGAGCAAGGAAGTGATGCGGGAGCGAGTGAGGAGCGAGTGGGGAGCGAGCGAGGAATCCGCGCGTCTTTGGATGCCGCAGTGTGCCGTTTGGTCGGCACACTGAATTTATCGCCTTGACGGCAGCCTGACAAGCGCCGCCAAAGGGGCGCCAAAGGGCGGGAAGACGGGCTTCCCGCCGACGGAAAGCTTGCCAACGAGCGAGCCCCGCGTGCTACAGCCGGCCCGAGGCGGCAAAGGACACGGTGGCGTTGCCCGCGACGACGAAATGGTCCAGCACGCTCACGTCGACCAGCGCCAGTGCCGCCTTGAGGATCTGCGTGAGGGCCTCGTCGGCGGTGGACGGCTCGCACGCTCCGGACGGATGCTGATGCGCAAAGATCACCGCCGCGGCATGTAGTTCGATCGCGCGCCGCACGATCTCGCGCGGATAGACGCTCGTTTGGGTCAGGGTGCCGCGAAACGCCTCCTCGGCGCGAATCAGATGATGGCGGGCATCGAGATAGAGCGCCACGAAGATCTCGTAGGGGCGTCCCGCGAAGAACGTGCGAAGGAACGGTGCGACGAGCGCCGGGGAATCGAGCACGTCGCGCGCGGCCAGCTCCTCGGCGAAACTGCGCTGCAGGATCTCGAGCGAACACGCCAGCGCCGCCCACGCGGGAGTGTGGGGCTCGCGGGCAAGCCCGATGACCCGGGTCCACGAACCGCTGCAGCTTTCCCAGACGTCCTCGGCCTCCGGGCCGAAGAAGCGTTCGAGCAGTGCGGCATCAGCAAGGGAAGTAGGGGAAGAATGGAAGGCCATCACCGGCATCTCCTCGGAAAAACGGGGAGCGCCGTATCCCGCATGGGGAGCAGCTCCCCATGGGATTGACATGAACCGACGAACGTGACCCCGGGCCCGAAGGCTGTTCCGGTTGCAGGGGCTGACCGGACGCTGGCAGCCTTTCGGCTGAACTGCTTTCTGCACTGCTTTCCTATCGTAGTCGGGTTGTGGCGCACCTGCAATGCCGATGGCACGGTCCGGATCGGTGTCCCTGATTCCCCCGCGACGGGACGTTCGGGTAGCCGGAATCAATACATGGGCTGCGCTCCGGCCGCGCGCCCGGTCACGCGGGGTGGTGTCAATCACGACGGCCAGTCACGTCAAGCAGACTGCGGAAGTCTGCAGCCAGGCTCGCGCGCCCGTCCTTCGCCCCCCTCTCGTAGCTGTCGATCAATAGGGGAAGGGTTTTTCGCAGCATGGTGAAGTCGATGTCGACGGGAACGACGGCAATTTTGGCTATCCCCTTATAGATCTCGACGGTGTCACCCGCGCCGACCGCATGGACCGAGAAGAAGTTGAACAAGGCGGTGGATTCGGCTCCCCAACCCGGCGGCCATTCATGACGCATGATCAGCCTCCCGAAGCGTCGGCACCCATGGCCTTGCTCGACACCCCGAAGAATGTCGCATGCCGGCGCTTACGGCGCCGTGGTGGGGTGGCGGCACGGCCGGTGCAGCGGAAATGCGCTTGTGCACAGAAACTGGGGATGGCGCTGTGGACAAGTCGCGAACGGGCTTGCTGGCCCGGCACCTGCACCCGCGCCTCATTATCGGGCGTCGCCCGCGCACGGCGAGGCGCCTACGCGCGGACATGGCCATGGCCGTTGCAGGCGGTGCACGGCTGGAACTCCTGGCCCGATTCGGTTCCCCGCCCGTTGCAGAGCCGGCAGTACTCGCCGGACGCGCCCCTGTCGCGGCCGCTTCCGCCGCAACCGTGGCAGGCGCGGTCCGTCAGCACGCGGATCTCACCGGCGCCGCGACAGTGGGGGCAGGGACGTTCGTCGTCATGCATGGCAGGAGGCTCCCCGGGTTCAGAAGGTGGTGTCGAGACTCGCGAGCACCCTGGCGGGCAGGTCCTGCCAGCCGGCGGGATCGTCGGTGGTCACGCAATACTGGCCGCTTACGCGCGTACCGGAGCCGTCGCGCGCAAACTCCAAGATCAGCTTGTACAGGCGCTGCCCATCGGCCACGTCGGGTGAATGCACCACCTGTTCCAGGCGATACAGTGCGCCCGGAATGGTCTCATGCAGATAGCCGGCGATATGAAGTCCCCATTCGCCGGTTCCCGACAGGCCCTTTGCCTGGTTGGGCGTCACGAAACTGTAGCGGCCCATGGCACTCGCGTAGGTCGTGTCGACGTCGCGGGACGTGCGTTTCGCGAACGCCTGGCAGACGACGTTCTCTCGCCAGTTGCGATAGATTTCCATCCCCAGCGTATCTCCGCCGGCGTCGGGGCTCCCCTGGGCGTGTACTCCGGTCGCACCGGACCGCTGCCGCATCCGTGCGCGCGTCTCGTCGGCCTCGCGCTTCGAGCGGTCCTCGCACGCCTGGCGGTCGTCCGCCCCGATGCACTTCACGCCGAAGATGATGCCATCGAGCACGTCCGCCCGAACTGGCGACGCCCACACCGCGAACGCGGCAACGAGGCAGGTCAGGGGTTTCATCGGGGATCCTCCAGGCGCGTCCTAGACCATCAGGAGCAGCACGATCGATGTCACTACCATAGCGCGAAGAATGTCAAACGTCATTTCACGAATTGTTTCCGTGCCGCCGTTGAAGGCGTGCCACTTGCTGATCACGACGTAGGCCATCCACGTCAGCGCCGCCGTTGCCGCGAGGCCAGCCAGCAGATCGCGCAACTCGCCCATCGGGTAGCCGGTGGCGGCATGAAAGCCCTGCGCCGCGGACGTGAAGGCGTGGCTGTTATGCGGGGTGAGCAGCGCGACGGCGCCGGATCCGCCGCCGGACGAACCCAGCGGCGGATCGGTGTAGACGTAGCCCGCGCCGGTGGTGGCGCCGGCCGGATCGGCGGCGCGCAGTGCGGCATAGCTCGGGGCGGTGGCACCCAACGCGTAGCCGGCGAACTTCGAAAGGTAAGCGGTGAGCGGCGTGCCGTTGCCGTCGGCGGGGTTCGTCGTGCCGCCCGATTCGAGCCATTCTCCCACCGTTCCGGCACCGAGCAGATGGGCCGCGGCGACGAGCCCGGAGCGGGTGATCTCGATGCCGTTGAGGGTCGTGCCGAGGTAGCCCGCGGCGCCGTAGGTACCGGCGAGGGTGTTCCACGCCTGGGCGTGGTAGGCCGTGACCGCCCGGATCTGCGCATCCGGGTTCGCGAGGAACCCGGCGAGCGAGGTCACGCCGTACTTGCCGCTGAAGCTGCCGGTCCAGTCGTTCTTGTGCGGGGTGGCATCGCCCGCGTAGAGGCCCACGTCCTGCAGCGCGGCTTCGCCGAACTGGAACAGCCCGGCGTAGCCCGAGCCGTTGATGACGTCGGGCCGCATGCCGCTCTCGCGCTCGCCCAACGCGCGCAGGAAATCGACGTAGGTGAGGCCGGCCCATGCCAGTCCGGCAACGAGGAGCAGCAGAGACAGGGCGCGGGTAGCGGGGCGAAGACGGGATCTCGTCATGGCGGTTTCCTAGTGACGGTCTGGACACGGGCCGCCATCGGCGGCTTCAGATCGCGTGTAGCGATAGCGGCCGTCGTCACCCAGCCGCCACACCCCCACGCACGACGAGGTCCGGCTGGCGAGTGCGAGATCGCGCCAGCCGTGGCTGGTGGACGGCAGGACGCGGTACGCCGGCGCGATCACGTCCAGCAGCTGAATCCATGTGCCATCGCGCTGTCTGGCGTAAAGCCGGACGCTGATGCCGGTCATGCCTGAAGTGCAGGTGTTGCCGGCCATAACGAACACTTCGGGCTGCCGGTCGCCGTTCAGGTCCACGACCTGCGCCTCCGCATCCATGGGCTCGCGGTCGCAGCCGGGCAACTTGCTGACGACCCGGCCGCCCTTGAGCGTCAGCGGCGTCAGGTCGGCGATCGCGACGCGATCCGGCGCGGGCAGGCTTGCGGCCGGCACGTGCGCGAAGAGCGCGGCGGCAAGCGCCGTGGATTTCTCGTCGCCAGCGTGCACCACGCCGGCGTGGAGGATCGCGACGAACGCGGTTGCGTACGGGAGCAGTTTCGGCGGCTGCATGTGGGGTCTCCTCACTGGGAAATGGAACCGTCGGCACCGATCAGCACCGGCCAGACGCGGATGCCGGCCGCCTCCAGCAGCGCGTCGGCGGACATCGGCACCAGGTGCACGCCGGCGAGCGCGCGCAGGCGCGCAAAATCGGCCTCGCTTGCCACGGCGGCGACGATGCCGCGCGCGCCGAGTGCCTGGAGTCGCCCGGCGTTGTGCTGCAACCACGCGTGGGACAGCGCGTCGTCGCCGACGACGAAGAACGGCGTGCCCGGTCCGCCCGGCAGCCTGGCCGGCATCGGGTTGTGCAACAGTCGCCCGGGTCCGGCCCTTGTCGAGGCGACCGGAAATGCCCGTACGGCGGGCGTTTGCGGTGGCGCGGCGGGCTGCTGTGAGGGGGGCATCTCGCGGGCGCTCCCCTCGTCACCCGCCAGATAGGGGGCCAGCGATACACCGCCGCCGTCATGGATGACGGTTGCCGGCATGACGGGGGGCTCCGCCGACCAGACGGGGGTCGCGAAACCCACGGCAAGGGAAAGGAACAGGGCAGGGTTCATGTCATCACCACAGTCCGAACTGGATGTCGCCGATGAAGACGCCCCTGATTCCGCAGCAGGCATAGGGCCGCCACAGTGTGAAGGCGTAGCTCCCCGAATTCGTCGTCATGGCATCGCCGTACGAGAGCGGGCTCGCCGTGTCGTTCAGGCCGAAGACGAGGCAATTGGTGGGTATGGCGACATTCATCTGCCACAGGCCACCCATCGGATTCATCTCCGTCGCGGGGGGCGGATCCCAGACGAGCTGGTTGCCACGCACCGCCAGCGCGCCGGACGACACGTACGCGTAGACGTGCGGTTGTCCGGGCCGGGTGACGAAATCGGCGATGCGCTGCGACAGGACCGCCGCACCCTTCACCTCGTGCTGCTGCACCACCTCGCCGATTCGCGGATACACGTTGCCCCAGGTGTTGGCCGGCCACAGGCCAACCTCGCGCATGCCGGGGATCCACGAGGCCGGGAACAGCAACTCGGCCGGGAGATAGGAGCGCCACACCAGCGCGTCCAACGTGGACATGAAGTAGGGCACGAAGGGGCTGACGGCGGTCAGGCAGGGGCCGATGTGCGTTGCCGGGTGGCCGATGGCATCGGCATCGCGAAAGCGCCGGTTCTTGTCCGTGCGGTCCGCCCGCGATCGCGTTCCGGCACTGTCCGACAGGGTCTTCCCGAGCAGCGCACCGAGGGTGCCCGACGTCGCCGCGGCAAGCGGGACGCCGATCTCGGGCCACGGATGGGTCGCAACGTCGTGGTAGGTACTCACCACGAGTTCGGGGGCGAAGTGGCTGAACCGGGTCGAAGCCTTGATGTCGCATCCGAACGGCGTACAGAAGAGCCAGAAGCAGATGCCGGAGATATGCCAGAACGCGCACACGGGGTAACTGGCGATCGCCTGCGCGAGCAGCGCCGCGGTGGTCGTAACTTCCATGGCGGCGGACAGCGGCATATGGGCAAGCACCGCAGTGCCCAGGAGGGCCCGCAGGGCAGGGGTTGGCGGGCAGCGATGGAAGGTCATCTCGACGCGCCTCGCCCGTCAATAACCGCGCGCACGCCACGCGCGGTACGTCGTTCGTGCCGCTTCCACGTCGGGCACGCCATAGACCACCGCGCGTTGATCGAAGACGATCGCCGGCACCTTCGTCAACCGGTAACGCGTGGCGAGATCCAGCGCCCGCGCGCCGGCCTCGATGCCCTGCCGGTCTGCGCCGGACAGCGCCGCGAAGCGTTCCCTGGCAAGCGCGGCCGCCTGCTGCGGCGAGGCCGGCAAGCCGGCCGACAGCGCCTTCGTCACGCGTTCGATGCCATCCACGTAATGAACGGTGGCGCCGTGGGCGCCGCGAACCTGTTGCGTGGAAAGCTGAAAAACCTCGACGTGTTCCTGGGCGTGGCCGGGCCCCGCGGCGAGCATGGCCAGCAGCGGTAACGCCCGCGTGGCGATGATGTCGGCGCGCTTCATGGCCTGGCGGAAGCCGGTCGCGCGCCGGCGCGCGACAGGGCCTCTTCGAGTTCCGCGGCGGGCATCGCGCCAAGCACGCGGCGACCATCTGCGAGCACCAGCGTCGGCGTGTTGCGGATTCCGCGCGCGCGACCGAAATCGACGATGCGCCGGACGACCTGCATCGCCTCTTCGCAGTGCGGCTCGATGCGTTGCGGCACCGGTGCGCCGTCCATATAGGCTTGCCAGTGCGACTCGCGCGCAGCGTGTGCGCTGCACCAGGTTGCGACCGCGGCGGGGATCGAATCGGGCGAGATCACCGGATAGGTGAAGACATGGATCGTCACGTTGTCGAGGCGCGCGAGCGCCGGCTGCATCGAGCGGCACACCGGGCAGGCCGGGTCCTCGAACACGGCGAGCTTGCGCGAGCCGTCGCCGCGTACGGTCTTGATCGCCAGATCGAGCGGCAAATCGCTGAACGGAATCGCCGCGAGCGCGGCGAGCGTCGCCTCGGTCAGATCGCGCTTCTCGAGCGTGTCGATCAGGCGGCCATCGATGAAGGCGTAGCGACCCGTAACGTCCGCGTAGAACACGTCCATGCCGTGCGTCACCTCAAAGATGCCCGGAACGGGCGTCGTGGCCACGGAATCCGGCGTGACCTCGCCGTTCGTGTGACGGGCGATCGCCGCCTTGACGGCCTGCGCCGCCGTCTCCGGTCCGGCGCCGAAACCGGGCGCTGCCGACAGGCCGAGAGCGAGGAGGGCGACGCTTACAACATGGAACATCCGTGGGGTCGACGTTCCACGCACCGCGGCGTATGTTTCATGATGGGCCGTTGGCATAGGATCATTCCTCGTAAAGGAGGGACTATGGACAGAGATGCGCGCGCGAGCGGCACGGATTCCGGGTGGGGGCTCGCCTTGCTGGGCGCTGTGCTGGATATCATCTGGACCGTTGTGGCGGGAGGTTCGGATCGTAGAGATTCGGACGATGCCCGCGATTCCATATCGGATGCGGACACCTCGAGTACCTCTCGCGGTGCATTTGCCGGTGAGGAAATGATGGGGGATGCCTATACCGCGTATGGCCGCGAACCGGTTGGCGCGGGCAAGAATGGCGAGCCAGTTGGCACCTATTCCGGGGCTCCGATCATCCATTACTAGGCCGGGTTCCATCTCACTCATCTCCGTCGTACCGCGCGTCCTATGCGGCCGGCGACTATGCCTACGCCCGTTTGTCCCGCCGCCACGCCCTGGCCGATCGCGCTTCGTTGCATGGCGTCGATTGTCTGAACGACGTGCAAGCCTGCCCACCCCATCATCCCGCTCCATATCAGGGGCAGGCCCAGATACAGCCCGATGAGCAGGGTGTTGAGGGTTGTCCGCTTGAGGGCGGTGTCGAACTCCAGGTGCAGGATGTTCAGCAGCATCGAGTCGGCACCGGGATACATCGCTACCCACAGGTGCTCGTCGAGCCACAGCGCGATGTACCACATCAAGGCCCACGACTTGACCGTGAAGATCGCCAGCGCGCCGAGGAACATCACGTTGAGGCTGTAACGCCCGAAGACGAGGATCAGCGGCAGGAACATGTAGATCCCCATGAGAATCAGGGGCTGCGCGAAGAGCGCGAACTGGATGATCGGAAACCGTGATGCCTGGGTGTGGATCGCCTTGTTCACCATCCCGGCCATCCCGGCGACATCGGCCGCGGCGCCGCCGAGGGCCTCGAACCAGCCGCGATTGTCTTCGGGGAGCAGCGTCTCTGGCGCGATAGTGGGATTCGAACGTCCCATCGCGAGACGCGCGAGGCCGTCCTCGCGCTTGTCGGCCGCGACGGCGCTGAAGAGCACGGCGATGCGCTGCGGCAGCGTTTCAGGCGGCGTGCCGACGATGCCGATGTTGTTGGCGAGGCGCGTACGCAAGCCGCTGGATGTGTCGGTCCACCATGCGAGGCAGGTCGGCCGCCCGTGCGCGGGCAGCACCGTGTTCGCGTCCATGTCGGCATCCGCGTCGCCAACGTCGAGCGCGAACCCCGGCACCCCCGCTCGCGCGTACAGCGCGGCGTAGAGGTTCGGGTCGGCCTGAAACGCATGGCTGCCGATCCAGTCCGGGTCGGCTTCTCCGTAGCTGTCGAGGGCGGCGGCCGCTTGGGGCGACGCCTCAGCGGTGAGAAACCGGGAGCGTGCCGGCAGGTAGCACTCGTTGTAGAAGCGCTGCACTTCGGCGCGCATGGTCGGGTTTTCGATGGCGGCGGTGCGCGCGAGCTCCTCGACCTGGCGGAAGCCGCTCAGGCCACCCGCGATGCCGCCCTTCACCGCATCGTTGAAGCCCGCCGACAGACTCATCACGGCGAACCACCAGGGCGGCAGGGCGAGCTGCTGCGGCACGCCGTTGAAGGCAGCGTCGAACGTACTGTCGGAACTCGCGCCGGTGGCCGTCACCGGCGCGGCGTTGAGGGTCGTGGCCGGGGGCCGGTAGTGGAGATTCACGTTCTGCAGGCTGGTGCCGACCGGGGTGAAACAGAACGCCAGCACGAATACCGCGCTCCAGAACTCGACCTCCATCGCGCGTACCATCCAGGCCGCAGCCGCGCCCTCGGCGCCATTCATCTGATGCGCATGCAGCCAGGTGCCGATCAGGATCACGAGGAAGGGCAGGAAGATGAGGCCGGTGTCGACGAGCACGTCGCGGATCACGCCGGCGAACGCCCATCCGTACATCGTGGTGAAGAGTTCGAGGTAGCTATCCACACTCATCGCATCGCACCTTTTAGAAGAGGCTGAACGGGAAACCAAGGACGACGACGAGTTCGATGACGACCAGACCCGCGCAGATACGGTGGCGTGCGGCGAGCAGGGCCGCACGCGCGTCGTCCGGCCAACGCGCCAACCGCCCGACGAGCCACGGCCACGCGACCCACAGGGCGGCGATGGCGAGGCCCTGAAGCGCGACGAGATACGGCTTCAGGTGCCGTACATTGCGATGTACCGTGGCCCACTCGTCATACGTTCCGAACGCGAAGCGCGCCGCGACCACCAGGGCGACCAGCGCGGCGACCGATGCCACGCCGACCGCGAGCGGGCGCGCGAGACGGCGTGTGCGCCGTGGCGGACGCAGTTCGCTGACGCTCATTTCTTCACCCTGCCGTCGATGACGGGCTTGCGATCGACCGGCTGCTGGACCGGGTTCGCGGCGGACGCCGCGCGCGTGGCCCGGTAATGGTCGATGAGGGTGGCGGCGGTTTCCGGGATGACGCGCTTACGAACGTTCGACTCGTACAGTACGTCGTCGATATGGCGGTTCAGCTCGGCGAGCTTGGATTCGATCTGGGTGTTGGCGGTCTTGTAGACCTCGGGAATCATCCGCCCCGTGAGCAGGAGATTGCGCACGATCAGGGCCTTGTCGACCGTGCGTGCCAGCGCGATGTCCTGCGCGAGCCGGTCCTGCGCAATGCGCCGCTCGACGGGAGGGAGTTCGCGGACAGCATCGACGAGTTCGCGTGTGACGAGCACCCCGGGTGCCGACGCGGCCTTGAGGTCGCTGCCCTTCGGCACGGCGGTCGCGAACAAGGTCTCGAGCTGGGTCTTCGTCGTCGTGATCTCGAGCTCGAACTGCTGTACGAGGCCAAGGCCCATCTTCGACCGGGGCGGCTGGCAATTGTTGTCCGTGCAGGTATAGATCTCCAGATCGCCAAGTACGTCAGTCGCATAGGTGGCGGCCTTGTCGGCGGTCGGGAAGGTCTCCGTCAGCTTCACCGGTGCGTGTGCGAAACCCGCGGTAGTGGGCGCCTGTCCCATGGTGATGTTGAATCCGCCATAGATGGTGTCGAAGACGATCCGGATCGGCCGCTGTCCCACACCACCGGCCTTGATTCCTCCAGACCATGTGACGCCGCCGTTGCCGTTCTTCACTCCGACGTTTTCCTTCGCCTGCACCACATCCTTGTTCGCGGTGGCCTCCTGCTTCCAGGCTTCGCCGCGCGCCATGCGAATGAAATCCTCGTAGGGATCCTCGCCGTGCTTGATCTGCGCCTCCATCTCCTCGCAGGTCCTGGTCGCGAGCTGGATGGCGATCTCGGCCTTCTTCGCGTAGGTCTGGAAGAGCTCGTACAAGCCGGGGGAGGCACGCTGGAAGAGGTACATCGGCAGCGCGGCGATGCCGGCCTGGACGGCCTGGGTTAGCTGGGTGCCGAGCTGCGCGAACTGGTTCATGAGCGTCTGGAACGACAGTTCGAAATCGTAGGCGCCGCAGGAGTAATTGAGCCTGGCCACGCCGGACAGGCCCAATTTGTAGGGCACACCGCCCGGGTTCGGTGCGCGCGCGACCGGATCGCCCCCGCCCAGGCGGTAGTACAGGTTCGACCGCGAGCTGGGAATGTCGCCGGCGTGGGAGGCGGGCACCACGCAGGCGACGACGAGGAGCAGCGTCAGACAAGCCTTGCGCATGGTCACGGGTCCCGGTGCAATGACTGGATGACGCGGCCGGCGACGATCTGGTCGACGGCGACGTGGTGGTGGCGCAGGCGCACGAGAAACGCGGCGGCGTCGCGGGTATTGGCGACGGTCAGCGGCACGTGGGTCGCGCTCCAGTCGAGCCAGCGGAAGAGCCGCTCGCCGAGAGGCGCGCGCGACCGGTCGAGGCCGGTCACGAGGACCACGGATCGGCCGGTCAGGACGACGTTGAGCGCCTCGTCCAGGTCGTCGCCCGCGACATCGAGGCCGACGATGCACCCGGTGACGAGGTTCGGTCCGTCGCCCAGGAGGTCGAGCCAGGCGACCTCGTCGGGCTCGCGGGCCGCCTTGGCCCGCGCCCACGGCGCGAAGGCGGCGTCGGGGAGTTTCTCGACGAGGATGAGGCGCAGGCCCTGCGCGCCCAGGCCCTGCGCGCCCAGGCCTTGCGCGACGAGGCGGTCGAGCTGTGCACACAGGGTCCGCCCGTCCGTGTCGAAGTCGTTCGCCGCCATCACGCTGCCCTCCCTCGGGCAAGTTCGTGCGCGACGGCGTAGGCGGCCTCCAGCTCGGTGCACCCGGTCCTGGCCATGATGTCCTGGCGCCACGCCT
The DNA here is from genome assembly GCF_017894365.1 of Aromatoleum bremense. Lineage (NCBI taxonomy): Bacteria > Pseudomonadati > Pseudomonadota > Betaproteobacteria > Rhodocyclales > Rhodocyclaceae > Aromatoleum > Aromatoleum bremense. The sequence goes on along the minus strand of NZ_CP059467.1, from coordinate 119,213 downwards.
TCTCGTGCTTCTCGGTCATCGCGAGTGCGATCGCCAGCGGCGGCGGGACGTTGCGGAAGAGCGCCTGCAGCTTCGTGCCGAGGAACACGCCCTCAGTGTATTTGGGCGGTTCCTTGCGCGCCGATTCGATCAGCGCGCGCTGCTCGGGCGTCAGGGTCCGGAAGCGTGCGACCTGCTCGATCTCGTCGCGGTCCATCGTCAGCAGGATCCAGTGCTCGCACATGTTGAGCATGCGCGAGGCGGTATCGGGAAAGTCCTTCATGTTCTGGGTCGCCAGCCAGAACCAGGCGCCGAGCTTGCGCCACATCTTGGTGATCTTGACCACGTAGAGGTTGAGCAGCGGGTTCGTGGTTACGATGTGTCCCTCATCGGTGAGGAAGATGATCGGGCGGTGATCGTGCTGGGTCGCCTCGGCCAGTGCCTGAACGTGATTCACCAGCGAGGTGTAGGCGACGGCCAGCGCGTCCTCGTAGCCCTCCTGCGCCAGGGTTCCCATCTCGACGATCGTGACGTCGGCATCGGGCCATGTCGTGCCATAGCGATTGAAGAGCTTCCCGCGCAATCCGTCGCAGAAGACCATCATCGCCTGGCCCATTTCCTCGGCACGATCACGGCGGGCACCCCCGAGACTTTCGTCATTGCGCATGTCCATGAGGGCCCGGGCGACGTCCTCGGCCCGAGGATGACGCTGCTGCTGGTCGCGTGCACGACCGGCGGCGCCCAGGATCGCGCGGGCAATCAGATAGCGGTCCGCCCGACTCATCTTGCGTATCTCGATTTCTTCGCCGCCGCTGATCATGAGGGTCGCAGCGATGATCATCTCGCCGAGGATGTCGCGCTTGTTCGGGTCGGCCCCGTCTTCGTCCCCGTCCTCGTCGTGCGTGTCATGGATATCTTCGCGAGGTGCGCCGGGTTCGGGATCGAGATCCGGCGACTGCAGGGCCCGCGCCATGGCCTGCTCCCCGTGACTGACGAGGCGGGCCGCCATCGCAAACGGCGGCAGGCTGACATCGGCGTCGGGCGTCAGATCCACCTGGTGCACACTCAGCCCGCGCGCACGCATATGCTCGCCCAGCAAACCGAAGGACTTCCCGACTTCGACGATGACCAAGCGGGGCCGGTAGATGGCCATCATGAGCATTGCGAGATAATTGAGCTTCGCCGACTTCCCCGCCCCGGTGGGACCCAACATCAGGAGATGGGCGTTCTTGTTCCGGTCGGCCGGATTGAGCGGATCGAGAAGAAGCGGTTCGCCGCCGCGGTTCCACAGCCAGAACCCCGGATTCCCGGATCCACGTGCCCGCCCATAAAACGGTAGCAGGGCAGCGATCTGGGAGGCGAAGGTGAGCCGGCTGCGTCGCAGGTGGGTCGCGTCGAAGTGAGGATCGAAGCACATCGGCAGCGCGCGCAGGAACACGTCGCAGCCCTGAAGTTCGTCGATCGGCTGAATGAACTTGAGGCCGGACGAGTGCATGGCCGCCGTGACCTCGGCGACCGAACGTCCCAGCTGATTGGTGTCCTCGCCCCACACGAAGAGTGTCAGATAGAACGGGTAGAGCTTGTCGGCGCGCAGGTTGTCGAGGACCTGGGTCGCTTCCTCGAAGGTGTGGATCGCATCAATGGTGTTGGCGCGCGAAGCGCTCTTGATCGCCTCGACGCGGCGGCGCATCGTGTCCTGCGGGTGGATCACTACCGTCGCCGAGAGCATCGTTCCATCGGGAAGGCGGTCGAAGCGGGCGAACTGCTTGTCCGCATGATGGCGCTCGGCCGTGAAGTGGCCGATCTCGGGCGTCTGGCGCAGGGACTGCAGTGCCAATGCGCGTACCGGACGGTCATTGAAGAACCACAGGCCGGCCTTTGCATCCGAGCGCGGGGGCGACAGCAACAGCAACTCGCCCAGGTCGATGCCGACTGCCGCGTTGTCGTCACCCGGATAGGTACACAAGCGCAGCAGGTCCCCGACCGTATCGGCGAATTCGGGTTTCGGATTGAAGAACGGCAGAAGCCAGGCGTAGAAGTCGGCTGCGTTCATTGGCCGCCCCTTGACGCCTGCCTGTGCCAGCCCCGAGATCAGCCCGCGGGCGGTTTGCTGCAGCTTCTCGACGGGATTGAGCATCTCCCGGGAGAAATCGAATCCGGGTGGAAAGCGCCGATAGATTGCGCAACGGATGCGGCGCAGTTGGCCCCTCCAACGATTTCCCGATACCCCTTCGTCCGTAAACAGCCCCTCTGGTCTGGAAGCCGCCGCCAGGTGCTCGGCCATCTCGGCGAGAAAGTGTCGCGTGAAGTCGCTCTCGAGAATCTGCCGACCGCGGTCGGGCGATTTCGCATGCACGGCGAGAATGTAGTCGCGCATGCGCCCGATTTCCCATGAGAGATCGGTGTCGTCGTTGCAGAAGAACTGCACCACCCACGGCGCCTCGTCGTACTCGGGCAGGGCCTGAAGGGCGGACTGGATTTCCGCACAGCGCGCCTGCAGGTAATGGTCGGTGCGGGCCTCGCTCGGTAGCGGATCGAGTTCGAACAGGAGCGCGCGTGAGATCCCGTCCTCGAGGACGAAGGTTTGCGTTTCGGGCTCGAAGTCCATCCACGGTAACTGGTCGGTGAAGCTCGGCGGGCGTGAAGCCTGCTGGCGCCGGTCTCGGACGCGGAACGGCCCCCGGCGCAGCGTGGGGTTAATACTGGACACGCCGCCCGGGCGGTCCCGCCGGCTGGCTGACGGCTCCTCGGGCGGGGCCAATGTGAGCATGCGAATCAAGCCGAACATGGTCGTCCATCCATACTCAGGGTCGTGCGGTCGCCGGCCGCGGCGCGTCCTCTTCGCCGGGGAGGAGGTACTCGACACGCTCGTACATCGGGAATGCGGTCACGTAACCGGGGACGGGGTACTTGCCTTGGGCGAGGTGGGGAAACACGACCATGAGCAGGTCGGGATTCGCGAGGCGGGCGAAGCGGCGCTCGATCTGGCGCATCGCCGCTTCGCGCACCGGACCCGGTGACTCTTCCGACGACGGTCGCAGCGGAAGCGCTTCGCGGGCCCGTTCGCGATCGGCCTCGCCGGCCCGCTCGCGGTAGATCTGCTCCATCGTCGGTCCCTCTTTCGGAAGGGGCGAACTACGCGGCCCCGCGACACTGCAGGCGGTGAGGAGCGCCACGGCGGCCAACGGTGCGGAAGCCCTTCGTATGGCGGGTGCCGAATCAGTCCAGCCCATAGTAATTACCTCGCATGTCGGCGTGCGTTGCCGGGGCGTCGTCGAGCCGGCCGTAGTCGAGCTTGCGGCCGTCGGACGACTTGTCGATGGGGATCTCGATGTCGATGTGGACGACAACTTCGCCGCCGGCGGGCACCACGACGGCGTCGAAAGAGTTGTTGAGGCGGCGCATGATCCAGCTTGTGACTTCATCGACGCCGCCGCCCAGCGACCGACCGAGAATGTAGGTGCCGCGATCGCCAGTTACCCGGCTGGTGGTTGTGCCGAAGATGTTGTCGGTCTGGGTCGTTTGGGCTGCCGCGGCAGCCTCCGCTGCGATCGAAAGGGTTCTGAGCCCGACCGCGTCCGTGAGGTACGCCGGAGCGTTGGTGACGAACCTGCCGGGAATGCAGGGATTGCCATAGCGGTCCGAGATCCAGCCCAGCTTCGGCGCGGCCGCCAGCGAGGGAGAGTTACCGCTCGGGCTCCCGCTCGCACCGAAGAGCGGCGTCGTGCCGTTGTTGCGCCGGCTCACCGTGTGAATGTTGCCGTCGTTGAAGACGAAGGTCAGCGACTGGACGAGCCCCTCTGCGCACGAGAGCGTCATGTCGCCGATCGCAATACCCGATACCACCACGCCAGTCAGGTTGCGTGGAAGATAGTGTCCATTCGCAGCCAGGTTTTCGGAACCCAACAGCAGCTTGAACTGCATCGGATCGGTGACCTTGCCGTCGACGGGAACCCGGCCAACGATGGCCGTCATGTTGATGACGCCGGTCAGCGTGGCGTTTTCCGGGACGGTATAGTAGGGCGTGAGTACCGGGCCGGCCTTCTTCGGCTTCGCAGGAGCGGCTTGGGTGCGGGCGGCAGCAGGTCCGGCGGGGGGAAGCTCGCGCACCACGCCTTCCTTGCCGTCGGCACCCTTGCCCATCTGATAGCCCAGCGGCAGGATGCGGGTCGGAGATGCCGATGCGATGGCGGGGGTCGAGGCATCCGCCGGGTGGGCGCCCGATCCGGTAACGCCATGCTCGAAGCCGAAACCCGCAGGAAGATTGCCGAGCAGCGGTGAGTTGAGCAGCCCTGAGGAGGGCGGTTCGCTGCCAGACGGCTGGCGCGCTTTCATGCCTTCCACCTCGGTGAGGAGTTCGGAGCGCAGTTCCCGGTGGAGCTGTTCGCGAATTCGGTCCTCGCTGCGCTGTTTGCGCGCGTTGTCGTCCCTGAGTCGCCGGTTCTCGTCGACGAGCGACTGCGTTTGCTCGTTCAGCTTGCTGTACGCCGCCACGACGGTGTTCAGCGTTTCCTGCGGTGTATCGGCGTCCGCCCCTTTCTGCGTGGGCGGCAGCGGCGCCTCGGGCACGGCGGCCATTGGCGGTCCGGCCGGTACGCCCGGATCCTGACCTTGCTTGTAGAGGATGAAACCCGTCACGCCCAAGGCGACCGCGGTCAGCACGGGAACGAGTTTGTTCTGGGCGATCTGCATGGCGGCGTCCTATCGCCACAGGGCCACGGTGGCGTACGGCCGGTCGGAGACGAGGTACACCGCCGTGGTGTCCGCCTCCGACCCGTTGGGCAACAGCAGCCAATGCTGCGGGGTGGCGGCAATCCAGCGACCGCGTAGACGTTCCATATCCAGTTCGAGCGGATGCGTGGAGCGGTTCGTGAAGCGGATTGCCGTGACATGGAGCGTGCCGCTGGACCACGCGCCCAGGGGCGCGGTCTCCACCTCGCCGCCGCGGTACAGGCCCACCACGGGTGTGCGTTCGACCGGCTCCTGCCGCACGCCCGGGTACGTGGGAACCAGACGACTCGGGGCGTAGAGGACCTGGGCCGCGTAGCGCGTAAGCTGAATCATGCCCACCGGCTCGGGGGTGCTGCGCGCCGCACTTGCCGCTGCATCGTCATCGTCGGCGGCTGCCTCGTTCGGCAGATGGATCTGAAGAATCGGCATCGCGTCCTTGCCGTCGACCGCCTCGATGTCGAGCGGCAGCTTCGTGCCCCCTTCGATCGCATGCGCGACCAGTCGCGTGCGGGGGACCGCACCACGGGCGGTCAGGTACGCGGTGTCCTCGATGATCTGCACCTCGAGGACGCCCTGGACGGATGGAGGAACGTCGATCAGCGGCACAAACGGGAACCGCACCAGACGCTCGCGTCCCGGCGTAAGGAGGATCGGGACGGGAAGACGGTCGAACAGCACATGCTCGGTACGTCCGCCAGCGGGTGTCGGCGCGGCAAGGCGCCTTGCCGGCCTGGCCAGGGCAGGCGCGTCGTCGCCGTACGTTTCGGCGGCAGCGGTCGTGCGTGTCGCGGTGTCGCCCGCGGGCGCTGCCGGCGGCGAGGCAGGTTTGGGTAAGGCACCGAGGTCAGGCGGCACACCGCCAAGGCTTGTCGGCGGTCCCATAATGGCGGCGGAACGCTGGAATACCTGCGGCAGTGAGAGGGCGGGCGCCGTCGGCGCCTGTTGTGCGAATGCCGGCAGCATGGCAGTCGCGCACACACCGGAAACCAGCAAGGCGCGTTGTACTGACAACATGGCGTTTATTCCTTTGCCTGGGCGGGCGCCACCGCCGGAGCAAGGCCGCTAGCCCCGGGCTGGGCGAGTTGTTCCGGGACGACGATAGTCCTGGGCAGGGTCGGTGTCGGGGGCGATGTCGGACTGACGGCCGCTTGCAGCGCTTGCGGATCGATCCTCTCCGGATGGCGCCCCGCGAAGCAGTTCAGGGCGAGGCCCCAGGGATTTTTCTCCCGGTCGATGTCGTAGCGCACCACATGCAGGGGGTAGCGGATAAACGTGTCCTTGACCGGCATGCCGCGCGAGGTCTCGACGAGTTGCGCGTCAACGAGAACGGTCCAGCCGCCGTTTCCATGCTCGGAGACGCGGTTCGCGGTGTACCCGTAGCCCGGAATCTCCATCAGCGCGCGGGTGCGCTGGATCAGCTCGGCGTCTCCTGCCTTGACCCGCATGTCCTGCAGCAGTTGTTCCCGGCATGAGGGCGTCAGGTAATTTTGCAGGGCATAGATCTGGGCGCCGTAGTCCTTCGAGCCGTCCCTCGCCCAGCGATTGACCTGATGCCAGATGTAGAAGCCAAAGGCATAGACGTTCGGTGCCGGCACCTCCGCGGTGCGCCCCAGCTGGATCGCGCCGCCCCGCGAAAGGTCGGGTGGGATATGTGCGGTGAGATGGGTCTGCGTCGTGCGCCAGCTCACCATGGCTATCAGCAACAGGACGAGCAGTGCCGCGATGAACCAGGATTGCCTGCGTATGGTTGCCTGCGCGTTTGCGAGGTTGTTGGTGAAGGGCGACATGGGCTCTCCTGACTCAACGGATACGTACGCGTGACCTCGGCGCGCGCGCCGGAAGGAGCGTGCGGCCGATGTCCCAGGCGCCCGAATGGGTGACGAACCCGGATCGGATGAGACGCACGGAGGCCGCCCAATGCAGGAGCAGATGCAGGTAGTAGTGATCCGGCCGATTGCGTTTGAGCTTCGCCATCTGGCCCGCCGCGAGCCAGACGGTTGCGATGGGGCCGGTGGCGATGATGAGCACGGCCATCGGCAGGTGATGGATGGCAAATCCAACCAGGCTGCCTACGGGAAACCACACAAGGACGGCCAGCCCGATGGCCCACTGGGATTCGGTGGACGACAGCCCCTTGATGATCGCCGGTTCTGCATTCACCCGATCCGGCAGCGGAGCAGTGGTCGGCCCGGGGGGCGCATCTTGAGGGACCATGGGGCTCGCGGATTCCATGATGCCTCCTAGTCGATGATGGTCGCCGCTTCGTTGAGGAGGTACACCATGAGTACCAGCACAACGGCCCCCACAACGGCGAGGACGCCAAGGTCACCCAGTTCGGCGCGTCCGATGCGGTACTCGTTGAACTTCGCAATGCCCCCGGCCGCGACCGCGATGAAGCCCAGCGTCGCGATGATCAGGCCGAGGACGATGAGACCGTTCTTGAAATACTGCTTGCCGATTTCGATGTAGTCGCCCGAGGCGGCGCTGCCTGCCTGCACGGCAGTCGGCAGTTCGGCCAGGGCAGGTTCGATGACGAAGGCGGCGGCGAGGATCGCAACCACGAGCGGAGCGGCTCGCGGGATCGTCGTGGGCGAGCGCCACCAGCGTGCCAAACCGCTGGCCGCGCGATGGATCGCTCCGCCCGGTGCGCCTGAATGATAGGTGAGACGTTTCATGATTCCCTCCGGTGGGTGAAGAGGCGCCGCGCCATGGAAAAACCGGCAGACCTGCGGCCTTGCCTGCCGGACCGGCCGCGATCTAGGTCAGCAAATAGATCAGCAGCAAGACGATGATCAGTACCCGCAGCTTGTAGAGAAGAAGCATTGGCAGGCGGCGAGGGTCGTGGAGTCCCTCGATACCCAGCCGGCGAACCATGTCCGCGGCCCATAGCACGCCGACCGCGGCGACGATCATCGCAACGACGATGGCGATGGCGGCCGGGGAAACCCCCGCCGAGTTCGAGAACGCCTGGACTTGTTCGGAGGTCATGACCGCTCCCGTCAGCGCCGGTAGTCGCCCTTGAGCGGTTCGATCGGTCGTGGCTGACGAGGCGCGTTGAGATGCTCCGCAATCCCGACACGGATCAGGTCCAGATCGCGCGCCAGATCGTCGTACTGGAACCGCACCCTCGCGAGCGTCGGGGCGTGCGCCTTCGCGGCGCGCACCTCCTCGCCAAGGAGCGCGATTTCATGCTCCAGGCGCGCGAGGTTTTCGCGCTCGGTATCCTCGTCTGCATGCGCCGGCATGAAGGCGAGCGCAGCGGCGGCGGACAGCGACGAGAGAAACAACGGACGCAGTATTCGGGGCATGACGGGACTCCTTCACAGGTACTTCTTGAAGGTGGACGCGGTGGTGGAGACGGAGGCGGCGACGAGAATCGCGAAGGCCAGGACGAGATAGGCCGGGTTGAAACCCCCGAACGGCCACGCCAGGTAGGCCGTGAATCCGGCGGTCAGGAACCACCACGCGAAGCGCTTGCTGTGGTGATAGACGAAGGAGGATTCGCGCCCGCCCGACCACTTGCGCAGATCGCGACGCACCAGGCCATCGATGAGGCCGAGGAGGATGGCCATGGCGAACGCCGGCAGCGCGTAGAAGGCGACGGCCAGCCGGATCACCGTGTCCTGCGCGACATAGAGTGAGATCTCGACCCAGCGGCCGGCTTCCCTGACGATGCGCCGGGCAGTACGTGCCTGGGGTTTGGCTGCCGCACCGGGATCGATCGCATTCGCACGGGCAATGAAAAGCGGGGCGTGGAGCCACACATAGGGCCGCGTGACGAGTTCGGCAAGATCGCGGGCGAAGACCACGGTGTCCTCGACGATGAGGGAGCGCGGAAAGCCCTGGATATAGCCGAAGTCCTCCGCGACGGCACCGCGCGCCTGACTGATCCCTTCACCTTTCCAGAACGTATAGTCACCGGCGATCGTCAGCGCGGTGCCGAACACCCACGAGGTAATGGTCGCGAAGAGCAGCCCCACGACCAGATCAGCCAGGCTGCTGAGTGGTCCCCTGGAACGAACATCGCGCGGCGCGGACGAGGCCGGCGCCGTGGATGCGCGAGGTGGCGGGCGCGCCGATGAAGCGGCGGCACTCATGCTGCAGCCTCCCCATCGTCATTTCCTTCCGAGTCGCCCACCGTGAAACCGAGCGGGGCGACGAGCCCGATGGGCATGTCCTTGAGCCAGTCGGTCTGGGCGGACCAGTGTTCGGATGTACGGTATTTAGCCCGCATCTGGTTCGCGACCTCCTGCAGGGACGGGGGCACAAAGCGATCGTTTGCCGGGTCGGGAAGCGGGAAACGGAGCTTGAAGAGGCGGTTGCCCTCGAGCAGGGCGAAGGCCTGTCCTTGCGGGAGTGCCATGATGTCGGAGGGCGACACCATCGGCACCCGCTGGGTGGACAGGCGATCCTCGTTGCGCGAGGTGAAGTCCGTCGCCGTGGACCCGTCGGTGTCGCTGACACCGGTCACCACCATCAGGTGCCGGACATCGACCTCGGGCAGCTGGCTGCAGAAGAACTCCGCCGTGCCCGGGTCCCTGACCCGCAGCATGATGATGTTGTTGAAGTTGCCCAGGACCTGGCGGGCCTTTGCGGCGTCGCCGAGTCTGGCTTCGATGTCCGGAATGGTCTGGGTGTACGCGGTGATGCTGAAACCGGATCCGCCCAGCTTGTTGACCATCGGGACGAACTCCGGCCCGGCGATTTCGTTGACCTCGTCGAAGTGGCAGGCCACTTCGGGCAGGACGATCTTGCCCTCCGGATGATGGGGGTCGAGGCCCGTCTTGTAGAGCTTGCCGCCGACGCTGACCAGATCGGCCAGCATGGAATTGCCCACCGCGGCGGCGACCGTGGCGTCCGATAGCGCGTCGAGCCCGACGTACACGATGCCGCCCTGGCGGATGATCTGCATCCAGTCGAAGATCGGGCGGGTGTCGGCCGGATCGAAATAGTCCGGCGAAATCAATTTGCCGACAGGGCCGGTGGTGAGCTTCTCGAGAAACGGTCCGAGCGAAGCCACGATCTTCTCGAAGAAGCTGCGTTCATAGCGCACAGCAGTCGCCAGACCCTGCAACACGGCATCGGGCAACTGCAGGTCCTTCAGCACATGCACGAGCGCCACCAGATGTTGGCTGCGATCCTGCAGCGCGCGTGGCACAGTGATCTGACGCTTCTCGATTTGGGTCTGGACCTTTTCGAGTCGCAGTTCCCAGTCGTCCGGGCCCTGCATCCTGAGGATGTGGGTGGCGTATCGGAGGAAGAGCGGTTCGATGTCCGTGATGTCGCGCAGCAGCAGATCGTAGGTGGGCACCTGCCCCAGCGCGACCTGTGCCTGGGCGACCAGGTTGGTGAATCGCCACGCGAACTCCTTGAAGGCCGCGGAGTTCCCGCTCGAAGGCAGGGGATTGGTGGTGCGGTTGGCGACTTCCGTGATACGGGCGAAGTTGCCGATGCCGTTGTAGCGCGCAGAAATGTCCGGATAGCCAAGGTGGAAGAGGTAGAGATGGTCCATCCGGCCGGTACGGGCCGCTTCTGCATAGACGCGCAACATGAGTTCGGCATCGCCCTTCGGATCAATGACGATTACGACTTTCCGGTCGCGAATGTCCTGCGTTACCAGCAGTTCCATGCCGCGCGTCTTGCCGACGCGTGTCGTGCCCAGCCACAGGAGATGTCCGGGGCGATGCTTCTGACCCAAGGTCACGTGGACTTCCTTTGGCTCGACGCCGTGAAGAATGGGTGTGCCGCCGAGATCGGGCGGTTCGGCCAGCGGATTCCACCAGCGTGGTGCCGTAAGTGCCGCGGCGAGGGGCTTGAGCGGGGTGTGCCGCAGGCCCCTCAGTGTCATGCGCGTTGCAGTAATCAGGAGGCCCGGGGCGAGATACGGCTGCGCTTCCGGTCGGGCCGCATCCATTCGGCGTTGCGTATGCTGCTGTCCCCACGCAAATCCTTCGCCCAGGTACAACTTGCCAGGGATGCACGGCAGCTTGTGCGGTGCGATGGCGGTGGTCTTGTAGCGCGTGAGTCCATACTGGTAGCGCCATACGCGCCACGCCTGCTTTCCGCGCAGGCCCGCGAAACCGATGGCGAGCAGGGCGGTAACGCGTCCCAGCTCGGGGGGCATCATCAGCACCCATGGCGCGACCAGGGCAACCAGTCCGCAAGAAGCGGAAGTCACCGCGCTCCAGATCTCGATCGGAGGCCGCAACCACGCCTCGATGACGCCGCGGCTCACTTTCCGCTCCCCGAAAAAGGACGCACAACCATGGTCGTGGGCAGGGAGGAGGCCCGGTGGGAGGGGGGCCATGGTTGTGCAGAACCCGCCATTGCAGTGGGGGAGGAGCCGCGGGAGCTGCGGCGGAGGATCACCGGAGGGACGGTGATCGGAGCGGAAGCGGCCAATGCGCTGGACGCGGGCAGGGCGGACTCACACATGCTCGATCCTCGCGATGTGCGCAAATACGGAGCGCGCATACCGGGTAGCGCGGCCTTCATCGTCCTGGACGTGATAGGCCCCCACGGCGTCAAACCAGTTCGTTGCGGCAGCCCGCCGCTCCAGCAGAATCGAAGCCGCCACGGTCAGGTTGTGCCAGGGATCGAGGGCCAGGGTCGGGGTGCGCAACCTGTCGGAGTGGTAACGCCAGTTGACCTGCATCGTGCCGCAATCGACGTTGCGCACCCCCTGGGCGAGCACCTGCCGAAGGTCGGTTACCGCTTCCGCGTAGCTCGCGTAGCGACGCGGCACCGCGCGCACATTGAGCGTCCATGGCCAGGGAAGAGCCACGGTCTTCCACACCATGACCGACTCCTGTATCGCCACGCCGTAGAGGATCGTGGCGGGCAGACCAAGGGATCGGGCAACCTGCCCATACGCCGGCGGGATGGGGGGATAGGTGCGCCGTTGGCCGTTGTCGTCGCTTCGGCCGTACGACAACGCGGGTGCGGCGAGGAGGACCAGGGCCGATGTCGCCGTGCCGAGGAACGTCCGCCGGGAATTTTGCATGTGCGTCGTCATTCGCGGCTGGCTCCCGGCGCGAAGAACCAGTTCGGCAGCACCTTGCCCTTCGCACTGGCCGGGCGGAGACCGGAGAAGTCCACCACCTTGTCGTTCGGATAGAGGCGGCGCATGGCTTCGGTGCCGGCCCGTTGCCATGCGAGAACGCGCTCGGCATCGTCGTGTAGCAGCCTTGCGAAGAGTTCGCCGTAGCGCGTGCGCTCCGCGTCGGAGCGGGCGTGGACACCCAGCACTTCCACCGGACTGATGCGCGGATCGCTGAAGGCACCACGCGGACCGCGCATGAGGATGCGGGCGCGCTGCAGCTCTTCCACGGTGATGCCCCAGTAACGCGCCTCCAGGATGTCGGTGCTGGATACGCCCGTATCGGATGTGCCGGCGAACTGCCTGTCGGTGATGCCGGGGCGGGTGGCGGCCACTTCGGTCGTCGCGGTATCCACAGCGCGCACGTCCGCGAGAACGGGCAGAAGCAGAAGCGGAAGAAGTCCCTTTTTCATATGGGGCCCGCTTCAGTCGTGAACCCTGACCGTGGCGGTACTTCCGTCTGGGAGGCGGAACTGGACCTGTCGGGCGTAAGTGTCAACTCGCTCGATACGGGCGACACCGACCGTGTCGCCCTCGCGATAGAAGGCGAGGTGGCCGTCGGCGTCGCGAATGGCAACGGAAGATTGGTTGGCCCAGCTGTCAATCGACACGATTTCGGGAAGCCTGGGCTTGGATGGCGCTGGCTGATTGATGCGCGGGGGACGGTGAATCGCGGGCTGCGGGGGGTGTTTCACGACGTCGAGCCGCGAGCGCAGTTGGGCGTTGGCGTCGGAAAGCGCCGTCACGGACGTGGTGAGGGACGTGGTGAGTTCGGCCAGGGTCGTGACCAGTCCATCCACCCGTCGCGCCAATTCGACGGTGCGTTCTTCAACGCTGTCCAGGCGCGCGGAGGACTCGGCCCCCCGTGCCGGGAGCGGATCGGACAGCGAAGGGGGCGCAAGCGCACCTGCACTCTCGTGCTGCGACCGGGCCTGCGGCATCGCCTCGGGCGGGGCCGGCGCACGGAGAACGTGAAGCGCCGAAAGGGCGATACCGGCAATGACAAGGAAAATGATCAGCACGAAGACGACCCGGCGACGACCCGGGTGATGACGGGGCGGGAGCGCGACGGTTTCGCCGGCACCGTCTTGCGTCAGCGTGGCCTGGGGCATGCTCATTGCCGCGGCTCCGACGTGACGACGGGAATGCTCACCGCGTCGTCGAAGGTCGCCGCGCCGGATTGGCTTGAGGCCGGTTCCTGACGCGGACCGGAAAGGTGTGAAGGTCCGTCGTGGAGGCGAAGACCGATAGCCAGGGTGCGATGCACCGGGGAGGCGTCGACCTTGTAGGCCTCGCCGACGAGAAGCTCGAGAATGGTCAGCGCGCGAAAAGGGCCCAGTTCGCGGTGGGCTTCGGGCAAGGGCAGCGGAAAGAGCTCGCGTGCGGCGGAATCGACTGATTCGAGACGATAGCCCGTGCGAAGGAGCAGGTAGTCGACGGCATCACCCACGGTGCGCACGTGGTCGCGGGGAAAGCGCACGGTGGCGATGGCCGCCAGCGGATTTAATGCGGACGGGTCGGGCGTGATCGAAGTCGTCGAGTATCGGGCCAGGTGGAGTTCGTCAGAAGCAGCCTCCGCCCACGACGCGCCAACCGTCAGAAGGAGAGCGATTGCGACAATGCGTGGCATTGGGTGCTCCGTCGGTTAGAAAGGCACCCCTGCCGTGTTGGCGGTGGGGGTGCGGCCCGCTGTCAGCGGCCAGTCACGGAGCAGAGTGTGGCGAGGGCGTCCGTGCGGTGCAGGTGTGAAATCGGAAAAGATTGCGCGGCTTTATGCTTGCAAAATGCTTAAGGCAGTGGTAGGGCGAAATGGCGGCGGGCAAAGGGGGCGGCCCGGCGGCGGGCCTTCGCGTAGGGGGTACGGGCCCAACCCGAAAGGGCGCCCAGCCCCTACAGTCGGGGCTGGGCGAAGGATTCACGGGGAGGGGGGCCTTGCGGCAAGGGTTTACCGGCCAGGGGGGCCGAAGCCTGCCGTGGCAGGCCCCGGAAAGGGCCGTAGCACACCGTCGGCCCCATGCCCAGTGGAAAGTCCTGGAAATTGACGCGGCTTTACGAAGGACGGAAAGGGCAGGCGTGCCGCACGCTTGGGGAGACTACGCTCCGGCACGCAGGGCGAAGTGGTGCTGACGCATGCGTACGACTAAAGTATGGTGAAGCGACGGCGGCTCACCCCCGGCCGTTCGATGCGCAAACAAGAAGGGAACCGGGCATTTTGCTGGAGGTGGAATGCTGATGAACACTATGCCGCCGCCCATCCCGCCGCACCAGGAAGAGGCGCGGGTTCAGGCGGTTGTCACCATCGGGCATTTTCTGGAGGGACTGGGGGAACCCGGTTGGCGCAGCGTCCTGTTCGGTTGGCTGGCCCGGTACGACGGGCTGGAAACGTACCTCTACGCCGAGGACGATCCGGTCATTTCCGTGCGAAACCTTCTCGCCCACTACGTTGAAGCCCTGAAACCCGCCGAGCCGGGCCAACTGGCGGCCGATTTGTCGGATCTGCCGTTTTGTCGCTACCGGGCCAAACGCCGCGACGGCAAGAAGTGGGAGCCTCTCACCGAGACCTTCACCGCATTCTGCGAGGGGGTAACGGTTGAAGTGTGGGAATCCGAAGGCCCCTATCCGCGACGCGAAGTGCTGCAGAACTGGCTCTTGACGCAGTTCTGTACCGCACAGATTGGAAGTCGCAGGGGGTGATCGTGTTGGCGGTATTGGCCGTGGGCTGTTTTCTTGCGGCGGCAGGACTGGGCGCCTGGTTGCTGTGGCCGGTCACAGGCAAGATGGCGGCATATCGCACGGCGGCCGGCTCGCGGCGTTCGACTCCCGCATCACGATCCACGATCGCGGTTGGCGACGCGCACCGGCTGGCCGCGAACCGCCATGGATGGCTGAGGGTTCTTGATGTCGCGGCATTGATTGACGTGTGCCACCTGGCCGGAGCACTGCAACAGATCCAGCGCGAATCCAAACTGGGCAACCTGGCGTGGGAGCGGGACATTGCACCCGCGATGCAACAGTACCTGCGGTTCGTGCAGCTTCTGCCAGCAAGCGAGGCCCATCATCACGCCCACCTCGGCGGGCTTGCCGCACATACCATCGAGGTCGTGTATGCGGCGGTCTGCCTGCGCAACGGCTATCTGCTACCGCGTGGCGGAGCCGCCGAGCAGATCGATGCGCAGCGGGATCACTGGACCTACGCCGTCATTTTCGCGGCGCTCCTTCACGACATCGGCAAGCCCATAACCGACCTTCGCGTGAGTCTTGCGGATCGTCCGGACGGCCCTGCGCGCCCCTGGCTTCCGATGTCGGGCGACATGGTCACGGCTGGCGCAGAGGAGTACGAAGTCCGTTTTGCCCCGGCAGCAGAACGCAACTACGCAGCCCACCGGCGTTTGCCGCAAGTGTTGGCGCCACGCATCGTGCCTGCAACAGCGCTCGCATTTCTGGCGCGCGAACCTGCCGTCATGCGCGAGCTGGACGCCGTATTGTCAGGGGATGACGCAAGCAGTGTGCTGACCGGGATTGTGCGCGGAGCGGATCAGCGCTCGGCCGCGAGCAACCTGCAGCAAGGGCCGCGCAACCAGTTCGGATCTGCAACAGCCGTCCCCCTGGTCGAGCGGCTGATGGAAGCAATGCGCCGCCTGCTGCGCCAAGGGGGATTGCCACTGAATCGGGACGGTGCGGCAGGTTGGGTTGCGGAGGGCGCCGCCTGGTTCGTGGCAAAACGTCTGGCCGATGCCGTGCGCGAGGAGATCTCGCGCACCGATCCCGACTGCGCCGACAGTGTTCCGGGGCCGAGCAAGAACGACCGGCTGTTCGACACCTGGCAGGACTATGGCCTGTTGGAGCGTAACCCGGATACAGGCCAGGCCATCTGGTACGTGGAAATCCGTGGCAGCGGATATGGGCATGAGTTTGCGATGCTCAAGTTCCCGCTCGC
Organism: Aromatoleum bremense; assembly: GCF_017894365.1. Classification (NCBI taxonomy): domain Bacteria; kingdom Pseudomonadati; phylum Pseudomonadota; class Betaproteobacteria; order Rhodocyclales; family Rhodocyclaceae; genus Aromatoleum; species Aromatoleum bremense. The sequence continues at coordinate 103,467 of NZ_CP059467.1, read as the reverse complement.
GACGCTGTTCGACCGACCGGAAGACTATCCGCCCGCGTTCGATGGTGCGATCGTCGTGAAGGCGCCGCGCCATGCGCGCGAGAAGAGCGACAGCGACGAGCCGAAAGCCGCGGAGCCAGGGGATCCGGGCCGCAACCGTGACAAGGAATCCGGACAGCGATCGTCGACAACACGCAAGGAGCTCGACGTGCCCCCGCCCAGGCCGGCACATGCTGCATCCCCGCCGACCGGGTTCAACGAGCCGCGGCGGGCGACCCCACGACCATCACCGCCAAATGCAGTACCGGCAAGTGCCGCTATCGAGGACGACTACCTGTCCGAAGACGACTCTGCCGCTGCCGCTTCGGACGCTGCGACACGCGTCGGCGCTCCGCGTCCCGCACTCCTGCCGGCTAGCCGTCCGGTCACGCCCTTTGCGCACGTGCCCGGGTCGCCCCGGAAAGGCGCACGGAGCGAGGCCAGCGACGCGCCGGAACCCGGTGATGCTGCCCTCCTGTTCATGGCGTGGCTGCAACAGGGCATCGCAGACGGATCCATTCCCTACAACGAAGCCGGAGCCCCTGTCCATTTCGTGCCAGAGGGAATGGCGTTGGTCTCTCCGCGGACATTCCGTGACTTCGCGACACTCTATGGCGACGACGGCAACGGGCCCGTTCGCGCTTCGGGCGTCAACGACAAACCGGGTAGCGGCATCCAGCGGCAGGTCATCAAGGCACGCTGGCACGTCGTCGGGGCGGGCAATTCCAATGTTCATCACTACACGGTGCTCGGGCGCGGCGGGAAGCCTGTCGGCAAGCTCGCCGCGGTAGTGATCAAGCATCCCGAGCGCTGGATCAACCCTGTCCCGCTTCCGAATCCAAACATTGTTACATTCTCCGAAAACCTCGCCCGTCCTGCGCGCGAGGGCTAGAAGAGCGTCATTTACATGTCGGATGCTTGACAAGTATCAAATGTTGGCCAATTCTATTTGTTGACAGGCAAATTCCATGTGGGACACAGCTCATCGCAACGCGAGCTGGTGTCGGGGCTTCGCCCCGCGGCACTCATGCTTTTCCCATCGCTCTCCGTCCCTTTGAGAATCGCCACCGTTTCTGTTGTTTAGAACGGAGGGTTCGATGATCGTCTACAGCGTCGTATCGACGAAGGGCGGTGTCGGCAAGACGACCGTGAACGCCAATCTGGGCGCGCTCCTGGCGGACCTGGGAATGCGGGTGCTGCTGATCGATGCGGACGTCCAGCCCAGTCTCAGCCGGTATTTTCCGATCGGGCGCCTGGCTCCCCACGGGCTGACGCAAATGATCAAGCAAGGTGCACTCACTGACGATTGCATCTCGACGATCGATCTTGCCCTTGCGCCCATGCTTCCACGCGGGCAGCCGCGACTCAATCCGAACGGCTGCCTTGACCTCGTCGTTTCCGATGCGCCCGAGGGGACGCTACAGGACTGGCTGGCGCCGCGCATGGATAGCGCACTTCGCATCAAGCTCGCGCTACGCAGTCCGCTGCTGTCCGAGAACTACGACGTCGTGCTCATCGACACGCAGGGCGCGGTCGGCCATCTCCAGGATGCCGCGGTCCTGGCTGCCGATATCCTGTTGTCACCCGTATCGCCCGACATCCTTTCCGCGCGCGAATTCCTCGACGGCACGCAGAAGTTGCTGAATCGCGTCGAAACCGCCCGCTCGTTCGGATTCTCCGTTCCTCCGATGCAGGCGATGATCTACCGGCAGGAAAACACCCGCGACTCGCGCGAGATCGCCCAGGCCATTCGCGAGGAGTATCGAAAGCTGCAATGCCGGGTCAGTGTCCTGAACACCGTCGTCCCGCATGCGGTGGCCTACAAGAACGCGGCGACCGCCCAACTCCCGGTTCACTGGATTGATCCCGGCAAGGCGCGCGACACGATGCACACGCTCCTGTGGGAACTGATTCCCAGTCTGGAAGGGAACTACGCCGGTGGGATATCGACCGGTTCAGGCGCCGAGGTAGCCGATGCGCTCCAAGACACGACTGCCTGAAACCATCTCCATCAAGGATCTGGCGCAGCAAATGGAAAAGCAGGGAAAACTTCGGCCCGCCCCCTCATGCGCATCGAACGCCGCGGAAAGGCGGGCGCTTGTCGCAGCGCACAGCCTTGCGGTGAGAAGTCCCGACACTTCTGCCGCAAGTATCAAGGCGAGTCAGGCCGTTGATGGCTGGATGATGCTGCGGTGTACCGAAATCGATTGCTACGACCGCAATCCGCGAGTGAAAACCAATCCGCGCTACGCCGAGATCCGGGCCTCCATCGAAGCACGCGGCGGGCTCGGCGAGGCGCTATCCGTCACTCGCAGGCCGCAGTCCGATCGGTACATGTGCTACATGGGAGGCAACACCCGCCTGCAGATCGTTCAGGAGCTATGGCACGAGACGAAAGACCCCGGGTACGAATGGATCCGCGCTGTCGTCCATCCGTGGGTCAGTGAAAGCGACGTCATCGCCGCCCATCTGATCGAGAACGAGCTTCGGGCGGATACCACATTCTGGGAGAAGGCCCGCGGCGTGGCGCTTCTGAAGTCCGAGCTGGAGGCGGATCTCGCAGGACCGCTGAGTCTCCGTGCCCTTTCAGAACATGCCAACAAGTGCGGTTTGAAACTGCACGCGGTCACCGCGACGAACTACCTGTTTGCCGTCGACCAGTTGGCGCCGTTCGGCCCGCATCTTACCCACGAGAGCGCGGGGGCAATTCGCAGCCGTTTTGGGCACCTCGAGAAGCTTGCCGAGGCCCTCAATCTGGATCCCTACGTTCGCATGACCGAGTTTCAGCAGCTCGCGGCCGATGCCGCGAACGAGATCAACGCCGTGCGGGAGCAGGATGATCCGCCGCGGCTTGCCGCCGTGGAAGTCGAGAGGATTCTGGCGCAAATGAACGCCCAGTTCGCCCGGCAGGCGAACTGTCCTGTTTCCGCGGTGGAACAGACACTGTTCGCCATGATGGGGGCGGCGAAACAACTCTCGTCCGCCGAAATTCGCGCCCGGCTGGCCGGCGACCCGCCGGCCGGGGGGCCGATCTCGATTGATCGCACGCTGCCCGGTCACTTCGATCCGGAGAGTGCAACACGGACCGGCGACCACATCGCTTTTCCGCCGCAGCCGCAATCGGTGCCGCCGCGGAAGCGAACGGGAAGGGGCCGCACCGACAGCGGACCGGCCGGGACGCCTACCTTTGCCGTGGCCCTGAACGGTTTCGCCGCTCCGTTCCAGATTTCCTCGTGCGTACGCTGGGATAGCGCCCAGGCGCACGGGTTCTGCATGGCGCCGCTTGCCGATAGCGAGCATTCAATTGGCGCGCCGGAAACGCGCACACGGCAGGCAGCGCACCGGCTCCTGGTGAGCCTGTCAGGCGGTAGCGATGTCGCCGACGCCGATGCACAGCACATCATTTCGCTGCTTCTGCAGCCGACCTATTGGCCCCTGATGCGAACGCTGATGGATACCTACCACCGACAGTTTCCGGATGAACACTCGCCCGAGTGAATGTAATCGGCTCCCGGACCTCCGCTTTCGGCCGTCGCACCGCGTTGCCGGAAGCACGTTGTCAGGCGGGAGAAATGTTCGCGGAGGCACGTTGGTCGTGAGCACCGCTCGCGGCCAAATCCGGAGGCTTAACAGAATTGGGGTAGCGGGATGATCCCGATAAAGAGTGAACAACTACGGGTTGCGCTCCTGTCCCATCTCATCCATCTGCTCGACATGGGTGAGGTCGAGACACTGCTCGACGCGGGCCTCAGTCCGGACCTCCTGGATACCCTGCGCACAGCCTCCGTCAGGGATCTCAACGCGATCGCCGGCATGCCCCAGCTCGACGTTTCCGTTCACTTCGCGCCGGCAACCCTCGAGGCCGCCTATCGTCGGCACGAAGCGATGACGGAATCTCGGCAACTGATGGAGTACCACGTCCAGCACGGCGCTCACCCCCAGTTACTGGTGCATCTGTTCAAGATGACGATGGAACAGATTCGCGAGCAACGCGCCCTGTTGTGTCCGGAGTCCCAGCCGCGAGGCCGTCCTCCGTTGCCGAAACCGGAGGTTCGCGAGGCCGTGCAGCACGCATGGCCGCAGATCTGCAGCAGGTTCTCGCCGCAACGTCAGTACGTGGAGCTGCATTACGTTTTTCCGGATCTCTCGATTGCGACGCTCTGGTATGTCGTGCACGAATTCGACGACTGTGAGACAGCCTGAATCGCCGACATCGGCGGCGCCTCCAGCGGATGCGGAACGATTCTCCACGCAAACGGCCTGTCTGGATTCAATCGACCCAGCAGTAAATCCCTTTCCTGTGGATTCAATCGACCCAGCGAAAGGGCCTTTACCGCTGGATTCATCAGGTCCAGATCAACGGCCTGTGACTGCGACAGCCGAGCAACAGATCGCCCTCGACCTCCTCGTGCGCCTCGACGGCGACTATCCCGCCACAGCGGTTCTGCTCGCCCTGCTGTGGCGCTCCGCCGATCGAACGTCGGTGCGCATCTCGAGCCGCACGTTGTCCACGTGCACCCGGCTCGGTCATCAAGTGGTTCAGCGCGCCCTGCAGCGTCTCGAACAGGATTCCCTGGTCACGAGCAAGAAGATCCCGCGCGCCACTGCCGCATACCGGGTGAATGTGTTGGCACTGCGCCAGTTGTTGCGCCGCCCGCTTCCGGACGTCGAGTTCATCCCCGGCTTCACGCCGATTCCCGCGCTTTCGCGCCTGCGCGACGTCCAGGACGTCGGAGCGGCCCCTTTAACCCACGTTACGTGAGGGAACGTCTCATGGCTTCGCCCAATTCCACTACTCGCCCTCCTGTCCGCTCCCCACTCCTCCCATCCAGCCAACCCGGTCTCATCGAGCCGATCTTTCCGGGCGGCGCATCCATTCCCTTCGAGACCGATGACGCCTCGCCGTTTGATGACCGGTACAGCATCACAAGGGAGCGCGCGAAACTCCTCGATCTCATCGAGTCGGAGGATCCCGATCCCACCGATCCGCGTTGGCCACGTTATGAGCTCTACCTGCAGCGTTGCGACAGGTTGAATCAGATGGAGGCGGATTATCGGGTCACCAACGGGGCGGACCATGTCGTCGAAGCAAGCGTTGCCAACCAGCTCCGCGACCTCGGGGGGCTGGTCGACGACGGCGTCGACACGATGACGCTGCACACCAAGGAAGGATTTCGAATGTTCATGGGGCGCCGACGCGACCCCGCGGGAAAGTACAACGCAATTCCCGGGGGAAAGCGCGTCGCGTCCAGCCTCAAGGCGCTGTGGACGCTGACCCGCAACAACAACCCTTACGCCGACTGGGCACTCTTGCGGGCCGATAACCGCATCCCCGAACTGCGACGTGGCCTGGATCACCAAACCCGGACCTTCGACGCCGAGATCAAGAAGAAGGCGGACAAAGGTCTCGGCTTTGCGATTCTCAAGTCGCGTGAACCGAAGGTACTGGAACTCGGGTTCCGCAGCCCCTACGGCTACGCGATTGCCGAATTGATCGTCGAGTTCGATTTCTACGTCCGGGTCGTCAAGACCCTCGGACGCAAGGCCATGTTCTCCGACAAACAGGAGCACGATGCGATCCGGCAGTTCACCCGCCCGATGCGTGCGGCTTTCGAGGAGTTCATCCGGTTCGAGACGTGGCTCACCAAACCCGAATTGCTGCCACTCAGCCGCATCGACTTCTTGCCGGGCGCCGACACCAATGCCCAGCGACGTGTCGCAGCCGTCACCGGCATTTTTGGTCCCGTGCCGCCCGGCGTATATGCCAGCCAGCAAGTCTCGCGTCACTCCCAGCGCCGTGTCGCAATCTCGGATACCGAGAAGGCAATGCTCGAACGCGTGGCGGAGGAGCTTGCGGCAATCAGTCAGGAGAGTGGCGCAGCTGTCGATGACGCAACTGATGACGGCCTGGTCGACTGATCGCGAGTGGCGCGGACATGGCGCAATCCAATACTCCGGATCGTGCGGCAACCCCCAGCACGTGCGACAACGCGCCGGCACGTCAACAGGAGTGTGACGCAAAGGCCTTTACGGGTAGGGGCGGAACCCCGACCGACGTGCGCCAAGCCGCCGCGAGTGTTGACAGGATTCACCGCGCGCAAGATGACCTGTCCAGGCTGACTCGGCGCGTGCGGGGACGCACCTTCTATTTGTCTCTGCATCGGCGCAAAGCCACCGGTCAGGTTCACCTGCGCTGGCGTGCGGCAGGCGCCGGGCCCCGGGCCGGCCACATCCCGTGGGGCGCAATCCACGCCCATTTCGCCCAACTTCCCGGGGCGCTGCGCGAGTGGTATGAGCGTACCCACCGGCGCGCCCTCGAGCTCAATCAGTGTGAGATCGAGGCGCGGTTGGCGCTGCGGCATGCCCAACAGCGAAGCCTGTAGTGTTCCGCACGGTGGGAGCGCCGGCGTCGGCTGCCTCCGTGTTCCAACGTGACGCCAAGGAGAAAAGCATGCCCAATGTCTTCAAGGGAAAAGGCAATCTCGGTGATGCACCCATCCTCAAGCGCATTCCCGTGAACGGCGGCGACGAAGTGGTCGCCGAAATGCGCGTGTTCTTCGATGACTACGCATACGACCAGGCCAACGACGAATATCAGCAAGTCGGAGGATTCTGGATGCGTGTCTCCCTCTGGGGGCAACGCGGCGAGGATGCCGCTCGCCTGCTGAGGAAGGGCGCGCGTGTCCACGTCGAAGGGGTGCTCAAGCAGTTCATGTTCTTGCCGGATGGTGCGTCGGACAAGATCCCCGGCTTCCAGGTCACTGCCGACGACGTCACGCTGTGCCTTGGCCGGGTCGCCGGTGTCGAGTACAAGCCAAAGCGCGGGGACGCGACCCTGCCGCGCGAGGCGTCCAGCGACGCCAGCTAGTCCGATTCAGTTTCTCATCGGGTTCGCCCTGCGGTAGGTCGGCCAGTCACAACCGATGGTACACCAGTGAGCGAATCTGCGGATCCGAGCTGTTCCATCTGTTCCACACCTCCTTATTGCCCATTTCACTCGCGGTTCCGCAATCAGGTAGGGTCTCCGGAGTTCGACAGTTAATTGCGTAACTATCTGATTTCGTTAAGCACGACTTTAGAACGCTCCACTACAACAGCGTCAGCTGTTGCGGCGCGACCGGTTTTTTCACCCTGAGTGTTGGCGCCGATCAAGAATTGACCAGCTTGATGGCCGTATACCGGCCGAGCGCTGATCACCATCATCGAATGGAGCGCGTTGAACTTCCAACAAAAAATATGGAATCGGGCTGATCAATTCCCCTTCGGTGCACTTGGTCAATTCTTGATCGGCACCAACAATCGGGATCCTTTGATCCTGCATTTACCAAGGCTCGCAGGCGGCCGCAATGGCTTTTGACCAACCCGAGAACGCATTTGCGATTTCGCCTTCCGCTAAAACACCGGCCTCCAGTCCGTGATCCAGACCTGATTGGGTGAAGTTAGCACTACCGACATAGCCCGTCTTGCCGTCGGCAATGATCAACTTGGCATGCAGGATCGGGGTTAGGCCATCGTGCGCCGAGGGCACCATCACCAACACAGAAGCCCCGCCTGCCTTCATCATGTCGATAAAGAAGGCTAGGCCCTCTTCATCGCCAGACTTCATCCTGCACCTGGGTTGTGTGAAGACCAATACATTCACGCCGGGGTAGCTCTTGCGGCCCGCGGCGGCAAGTAGCGATTGCACGCCATGAGTGCGCCAGTAAGGCGAAAAGATAATGAGGTCGTGACTGACTCCCCCGAGAATCTTGCCGAGCGCCACCAGCAGACTCCCTCCCCAGAGACCTGAAGCCCCTGCTTGCGCTGCCAATTGGGCATCCATGTGAGCGGGAGCACTGCACAGAGCCTTAACCGCCGAGGCAACGCCACTGTTATTAAGACCGCCGTGGGCATTGCCAAATGCTTCCCAGGGCACCCCCACGGTAAAGACGTTCCAGGTCACCAGCGGAAAACAGGGCAGCTGATGACAGGCTCCACGACTTCCTGCGACATAAGTGCTGACTTCACAAGTCAGCTCATTGGCGAGGTTGCGCGCGACGGGTTCTGGCAAGACCCGCATATGATCTGCTAGGCCAGCGACGAGCATGCTTCGGAGTGTGTTAGCCATATCGTCTATGTTCAGCTTTGCCAATAGCCCGTGGGCGCCCACAGGCTCTGCGTCTTGTCGACGTAACCACCGTGTAGGTAGGACCGGGACACCCCAGCGTTGAAGGTCTCACACCCCCGGGGTATCTGAATGCAACCGGGGCAAGCCGAGCCGACATCCGAGCAGATCGGATCGAACGCGCAGTTGAACGCATGCAAGGATGCGTCCTCGAACCAACGTCGCAGGTAGTGCTGAAACAGCGTCAACAAACCGCCGGCGGTATAGTTTTGCACCGAGGTCACGTGGATCAGGAAGCTCAAATCCATTGGCAGCAGGTACTCGGTCAGGCTCTGACTGTCGTAGCCGCTGTGGCGGCGCGCGGTCAGCATGAGCGAGTGCGACATGGTGTGCATCAAGTGAAACGGCGCTGCTGCAGACAGCCCAATCGTCTTGGTGAGCTCGGTAGCCGAGCCCGGGGCCGCGGTCAAGGCGGGGCTGAGCGCAAGCAAATGGGCCTGGGCTCGCTCTCGTGACTGCAGCGCCTCAGGCGGTGGCGCATCCCAGCCGGCGTGCTTGACGCACCACTGCAAGACCTTTATGGGGTCAAGCCGGATCCACAAAGCCTCTGTTTGGGCGCTGAAGGCATACAGCACGGCCTTGCCCTTGGCAGACGAGCGGATCCGATCCTCAAACGGGTTGAGCTTGACAGGGATCTCGCCTTGGGTGCGCTCAGGTTCGCGCTTCTCGCGCGTGAAGCCCACCGCGGTCAAGACCACCTTCAAGTCGGGAATGTGTGCGATGTCTTGGATGCCATAGGTGGACTGGACATGCTTCCAGTCTTCGGAGCGGCTGAACTTGACCACTGAATCGGTGGTGCTCTCGATTGACTCGGCCACGCCTTGGCGCCCAACGTCGTGACGCAGCAGCACGGCTTCCATCGTGCGACGCTGGCGAATCAGGTCTAACAGGACCGTATCGTTGTCGATGTAGTTGCGAACGTCTACGAAGGTCCCTTCAGCAGCGCCCATTTTGCTGATGAGCTTGGACAGGCGCTCCTTGGATGCATCACGCACGGACTCGAGTGGCGTGCCGTTCGCAATTAGCGCATCGAGCATTGCGATTTCCTTCTCCAGGTTCTCGCGCTCGGTCTGGATCTTGGCCAAGTCATCGGCATTGACTTCGCCGCCCTCTAGGATTTGCAGCAGTTGGGCTTGCAGAGCCTCGCTGTCAATGCAGCCCAGCAGGCCATAGACCACGCCTTCGGCGAGGTCCTTTGCGCGACCGGATAAGGTGCTCTCGGGCAAGCGGACCAGTTCGGACTGGACGCTGGAGACCAGCTCGCCGGGCTTCTTGGATAGCGCCACGAACTGGATCACCTGGGGGAAGAAGGCGTCGCCGCCACTGACAGCGGTGCCCTTCTGAAGCATCGAGGGGTCGGGCTGGTGGCTGACCGAGCAGGTCGGACACATCTCCGTGTAGGCGGCCGAGACGTTGTCGTTGCTCGCGAGGTCGAAGAAGGTGTTCTGGCGGAACATCCCGTTGTTGTGGCGCAGTCCCAGGCGGTTAACCCCGCGCGCGGCTGCCGGCGTGTTCATCGCCGAGATGTGGCCGCAGCGGTGTACCACCACAAAGGGCACTTGTTGCATACGCCCCCCACAGCCCTTCTCGGAGCAACGGATAAAGGCCTTGGAGCTGCCATCTCCGCCGGAGGTCCGCGTGTAGGTGGTAGCCAAGGTGTGCTCATGCTGGCGTCGCGGCTTGTCGTGGTTTTCCAGCGCCCCGCAGGTCTGGCACCGCAGAACTAGGGGGAACGGCGTCACGTAGATCTCGGACGGTGCCTGAACCCGGAATTCATTGCGTTCCGCTGCCTCCTCCACCAGGGCATCGACCGAGCCGCCAGCGATTTTCCAGTCCGCAAGGAACTTGCGCACCGCATCCACCAACTGGGTGCGGTCCAGCCCTTCAAGGGCATCTTCCTTGTCGGCCACGCCCACGACCATGGCCAAGGCCTGGTTGCGTAGGCGCGTCACAGCACCAGGCAGAAACGCTTCGTAGAAGATGCGGCTGTTCTGGACCAGTTCCTGTTCGATGTTCTCTGACATCTCTGTCCCCCCTTAACGACCCAGAGCACTCAAGGTGCGTTTTTCTTTGAGGCCGGCCGAGACGACCTCGACCTGGTTTTCGATATCTCGGAAGGAACGCATCGGCGGGAATTGGTAGATCGACTCCAGGGCGGTCCCCAAGTCCTTGTCGGCACTCGCCGCATTGAGGTTCTGCAGGCGGTGCAGACCTCGGTCGACCTCATCCTCCAACTGCATCTTGAAGGACGCCAGCACCCGTATGTCGAACTCATGGACGACATCTGCCGGCACATCGAGTGTGCGCACCAGCATCTCGCGCAACCGCTGACGGGCATCGCTTGTGGCGTCGTTGAGCACCTTGTGCAGCTGACTGGCGTAGCGATTGAGCATCACGCCCCAACCTGGCTGGAACTTGGCCCAGTTCAGGATCACCGCGGTGAACACCCCGGGCAGCGTGCGCTGCATCACATTGGGCGCAAAGCGGTTAATCGGGACCGAGTCCACCAGTTTGTCGAGGAAGAAATGGTAATCATCGAAGTTGAGGAAGACCCCCGATTCGAACAGCTTGCCCGAGCTCAAGATCGACATCACGATGCCCGGCTGTACCCGTCCACTGCGGGCGGACGACTGGATGTATTCAGCGGTCGACCTCGGCCAGCCATCGAGCACCATGAAGTTCAATTCAGCAATATCAACGCCGTGCGAAACCACGCTGGTGGCGACCAGATGGCGCATCGGATCATTGGGCGCTTTGTTCTCGACCTGGTGGATGGCGTCCAGAATGTTATCCAAGGGGGTCTGACCGTCCAACAACCGGTATGACCGCGCCTTGTTATCACGCGCATTGACGTTGTCTAGGTGCTCCATGATGGCGGTCGTCTGGCGCTTCTGGTTGGCGTAGATCAGGTCAGTGTTGAGGAATTTTCCGACGTAATCCAGTACCACGCCAGCTCGTTCAGGGCTTATCCCGATCTGGGCCAGGATCTGTGGATCTTGGGCCGCCAAACCTTCTAACCACTCGTCGATTTGGTCCAGATAACGCGTGGCGACCTCGGCGGCGGCCTTCTCCGTCCCGCCGCGGCTGAAACTCAAGGGCAATACACCGGCGAACCAGCGCCGCACCAAGGGCTCATCCCCATCCCGGCTGATACGGGCATAGAAAGATTCGCCTCGCAGCGCCCCGGGAGACGGGAAGCGTCGGCCTGGACGCATGTAGAGGTGCAGGATGTGGTTCTGGAAGTCCTTTATCGTGGCTGTGGCCGCCAGCACCTTGGAGGCCTGGCCGCCATGCCCCACCTGCAGGGTCTGCAACAGGGTTTCGTAGTGGGCATCGAAGTTGCCCAGCGACTCGCGCAGCAAGTGCAGTTCGTCCTGGATCAGGAAACTGAAGCCCGGGTCCAGCATGGGCGCCAACTGCATCGTTCGGATCTTGCTCGTGCGCGAGTTGTTGCCGCAGTCAGCCGATTCGTAGCCATTGCCCTGCAAGACCTTGCGGATGCGCTGGTGCTTGCACTTGGCATCCGCCGTGAAGCCGTGCTCTGGGCAGAAATGCCGAAACGCGCCCAGATAGCCCGCGAATTTCTCGTTATGGGCGATCACGGCGAGTTTGTCGACCGTGCCCACCAGCACCGTGGGAAGGTATCGGTAGCATTCCTCATCGCTGACGAAAATCCCGATTTCGCCTGCGATGCCCTCTCCGTAAGCGCCTTCTTTCGCCTTCGTATTGCTCCAGCAATCGACGCTGGAGCAACGGTGCAACATCCGGACCTTGTCGATGTCGCGGGCCATGTGAACCGAACCCCGTTGCCCACAGTAAGGACAGTCGGTGATGAATCGGTAGCGATCCAAACTGTCTTCATCGATTTCCGGCAACCAGATGTCGGCCCCCTTGACGTCCGAGCGGCTGATGCGGCTCGGTGTGCCGCTGCCCGTGTAGTAGCCCACTGTGAAGGGGTGCCCCTGGAAGCCCTCCCTGCAACGCAGCACTTCGGCCTGCGCCACAACGTAGGACAGGCGCTGGAACTGCTGAGCCGAAAGCATGCGCAGCGGAAACCGCATCCAGGCGGTGGTGCCGTAGAGGCGACCCCGCAGCCGGGCATAGAGCATGCCAAAGGCGATGATGCCCAGATAGGCCTCGGTCTTGCCGCCGCCCGTGGAGAACCAGAGCACATCGGCGGTCTTGGCGACACATTTGCGCTCATGTACGAGCGCGTGGCGCTCGTACACCGACCTCACCTGCATGAGGACGAAGCCCAGCTGGAACAGATGCCAGCCATCGAACGCCTTGCCTTGCAACTCGATGGCACGCTTCATGGCCTCGTTCATGAGGGAAAAACACCGGCGCAAGCCATCGTGCTCTCGCAAGAGATCAATGCCGTCCTCGATCAGGTCGATCTCCCGGTCGTAGTCCTGGCGGTCCTTGCGCACCGCATCGAGCTCGGCCGTCTTGCCGGCCTGGCCCAGGTCGGCTTCCACGCTGTCCCAGACGGAGCGGTAGTTCTTGAGTGCCGACAGGAAGCCGTTGAGCACCTCGAGCGGCTGGTCCTTGAGCAGCTGGAAGCTCGCGGGCAAAGGCATGCCGACATCTTTCGGGCTCGGAGCATCTACCCTCGCCTGTGCAAAGACCGGCATCGAATTGGTTCGGAAGCGTTGCTCGCTAACCTTCTCGATCGCACAGGTGACACCGTATCCAGCCACCCCATCCTCGAGTTGGTAGCGGTAGTCTTCGGGCTGCAGGCGGTGCGGGACGTCGAATTGACGGCCAATGAGCAGATTCGCCTCGAACCCCACATCGAGCAAGCTCGGGCGCAGCAGGCCGTAGGCACGGCCCGTCATGGAATCGGTGTTGTTCTGAGTCAAGTCCAAAATCTGCTGTAAATTCTCTTCAGCCCGGATGATGACGAATGGTTTTTATCCGGCGAGAGCAACAACGTTGTTGCTCTCGCCGGCGGCGGCGCGGGCGGCGACCCACTCCGCGAATTCATCCATATCCAGATATCGTCTTTCCTGCCAGACCTCGTTCTGCTCGGCCAACAGGGCGCCGATCAGGCGCAGGGCGGATTCGTCGTTGGGGAAGATGCGGATCACCCGCTCGCGACGGCGAATCTCTTCGTTGAGCCGCTCCTGCATGTTGGTCGTGCGCAGCCGCCGCCGGTATTTCTCTGGCAGCGCCATGACCGCCATTGCGTCGGCGAAACCTTCCTCGATGCACGCCACGGCCTTTGCCGCCGTTTTCTCGAAGCGCTCGACGAATTCGGCGAGCCGGCGCTTGGCCTCGGCCATGTCCGCCGCCTGGAAGACGAGTTTGGCTGCCGCCGCCACGTCGGCCCGGATCTTGGCGCTGCAGCTCCCCAGAATGTTGCGCATCAGATGCACCTGGCAGCGCTGCCAGGTCACCCCCTGAAAATGCTTTGCGACCGCCTGCGTCAGCCCGCCGTGGCTGTCGGAAACGACGAACATGACGCCTTTCAACCCCCGGCCTTTGAGCCAGCGGAACGTCTCATCCCAAGTGGCGAAACTCTCCGTGTCGCCGATCTTCACGCCGAGAATTTCGCGGTAGCCGTCACTCCTGATGCCCGACACGACCAGTGCGGCGCGCGATACGACGCGGTCGCCTTCCCTGCTCTTGATGAACAGCGCATCGACCAGAACAAACGGGTAATCGCCTTCGAGCCGTCGCTCGTTGAAGGCACCGACACGTCCGTCCAGTCCGGCGCAGAGCGCGCTGACCGTCGATTTGGAAAAGCTCGTGCCGCACAGCTCCTCGGTGATCGCCGATACTTTCCGCGTCGAGACGCCTTGCACGACCATCTCCATCAGCGCCAGTACAAACGCCTGCTCGCTCCTCTGGTAACGCTTGAAGATCTCTGTCGAGAAGCTGCCATCCCGCGTCTGCGGCACCAGCAGCGTCACCGGCCCCACCCGTGTGTAGAGCGTGCGTGCTCGCGTGCCGTTGCGGTAGCCGGCGCGCTCTTCCGTGCGTTCGTGCCGCTCCGCTCCCAACGCTTCTGTCACTTGCGCCTCCAGTATCTGGTTCAGAACCGCTTCTACCAGTTTCGCCAGCCCGTCCTGACCGCTCAACAGCCCTGGCAACAAATCACGCCCTACGCTAACATCATATCCAGCCATCGCTTCGCCTGCCTTTCTTCGGTTGATCAACGCTTCGACAACGTCATCGTACCGAACTGAAGCGGTGGCTACCTGCCACTCGATTTACAGCAGTTTACGGACTCAATCTTGTTCTGGAGGTAAAGCTCCAGAAGATAGCGCGAATCATTGCACACAAAATTGGGCGGAGGAGGGCGCAGGCGAGCCCGCAGCCTGACATCGTGCAACAGGATGCTGTCGCCTATGAAGAGGTTGCGTGCCACCAGGTCGGCCAGTTCCTGGTCGCCGGCGCAGTCGTCCTTGCCCCAGGGAATGGTCGTGTTGATGTAGCCTTTGTCGTTGACTTGGCAGATCCGGAAAATGCGCGGATCGGTCTCCCAAACCTTGTGCAAGGATCTGAGCAAGGGCTCAAGCTTCTCCTCGGACCACTGGTTCAAATGGGCCGTGTCCAAGGTGAAGGTCACGTCCGAGAACTGGACAGAGAAGCGAATGAAGCAGTCAGGGAGCTTCTGCTGATGGCGCTCGCCGTCGGCGCCGACCTGTACGTGCTCTTTCATGGTCTGCAGGGACGGCACATATCGGTGCGTGACGTCAAACCGCCCATTGACCGAGACGATTACCTTTCCTTGGCCGTCGGGCTCGACCATCAGCACCATGCCCATGGCGCTCGGGGGCTGCTCGCGATGGTAGTCCGGGTCAGGCAACGGCGCCAGCCCGCCCACTAGCGAAATCGCCGCTGGGTCCTGCGCCGAAACTTGGCCCTCAGGCCACAAACCCAGCGAAGTCTTGCCGGTGAGGCGCATGCGCATGAGTTCGAGCAGACGCTCGGAGATCGCCATCTTGTCCTTGTAGGTCAGTGTCTGAGCTGGTGTCATAGGCAAAGGATCAAGGTTGATGTGGAGGATGGGCTTAGCTAGTCAGGGTCGGCAAGTGTTCGCCGGCGTGGTGCACCACGACCTTGGCGCGTTCCGCATCCCAGTGGAAGTACAGACGCAGTGTGTAGCGCGGGTCGTATGCCCGACCAAGCTTGATGTGTCGCGAGATGTCCACACGCTGGCCTTCGTATTGCCGGAAATAGTGCTGCTCGTGCTTGCCCTTGGTGACATCGGACATGCCTCCAGCATAGGATGCAGGAATAGGGGCCAGCATGCCCTCGACGTCTTTGAGTGACTTGCTGTGCTTGGCGTACATGGGGTAGAACCCATCGACCAGCACTTTGAGAACCTCGCCAAAAGCCTGTAGATCGGCGTAAGCCGAACGGCTCATGGAACGCTCGCATCCGGAGGTGAAAAGGACTTTGTTGCCGTGCTCGATTGCAAAGTCCAGAGCTAGGTCCTTTAGGGAGCGTCGCTGGGCAAAGCTTGACTGCTCTAGGGAAGGGCGCTCGATGCCCACCACCCGGCTGATTTGTACCATGGCGTCAAAGACGTCGCGCGAAAACCGCCGCGAGCCGACCTGAACTGCCGAGACGTCCCGGTTGCGCGACACCGCAATGGCCCGCCGCAGGTCCGAACCGATGCGGCGATGCTCGGCACGGATGACCTGAATCGCATTGGCCACCATTGTAGTCATCTTGTCTGCACTCGGAATCTCAGCCAGTTCAGCCAGCAACCGGATGGCCGCCGGGTCCTTTGGCCCGATCACGCCGCCGTGGGCCCAGTTTTGCACTGTGTTGTTATGTACCTCGTAGCGCTTGGACTTAAGATAGCTGTTCAATTCGATGGCGGTTTCGAACTTCTGCATGCCGGCATCCACAAACTCCTGCCATTTTTCGGCGATGCGCAGGGTCTGGGATAGGCCATGGTTGTTCTGCACGAACATGTCAAAGAGATCGCGCTGTGTGGCGACGCGCTCATCGCTGCTGACAAGCATGACCAGTTCGTTACCGACTTCCAGGTCCCTGGCGGTGCAGACGACCAATTCATCGTCCTGAAGGCGAAGAATCTGGTGGTTCACGGCCCAACGGATGGGCTCGGACTGCCCCTCCAAGTGCAGCACGACGACATCGCGCGTGGGCTCCGGTGCAATCTCATCGTCGCGCTGCACGGGCAGCGGCTCGGTCATAAGCACATTGAGCCAGTCTTTGAAACCGCGGGTGGCTTCGAGTTGGGCTACACGCATCTGGCGCGGGTATTCGCCATCGATCTCGAACAAGGTGAAGGACGTTTCGTTGCCGCACAAGGCTTCGTTGTCGATGAGCGCATCCTTCAAGCACCCTTGGGCTGGCCATTCGAGCGACCACAGGCGCTGCTTGTCGCCCGTAGGGGCACTGGGCAAGGCATAGCCCTGCCACCAGCGATCGATCTGCTGGCAAACCCATTCCTGCTCGAACGGGTGGCATAGCACCAGTTTGCGCTTGGCGGCCAAGCCCAGCCAATGGATGCGCGAGGGATAAAGCACTCCGGCGTAGATGGCCAGATCGATCCCTTCGGGTGGCACCGCCGTTGAGCCGTCCATCTGGGAGACCGTGATGTTCTCGATCGCCTCTGGTCCGAGACGCCTTTCGATGTAGCTCTGCAGAATCTCGGCGTCGCGCCGGCCACCCACTAGCACGCAGGCCCGCTGATCGCTGTTCAAGACCTGGCCACACAACTGGATGAGGGCTTCGCCCCTCCCAGGCTTGGCCTCGGTGAGGTCCTTCATCATGTTGCGCGTCATAACCAGAATCTGGGCGTGCAATTCCTGGATGTCGCCGCGTCGCCCCTTCAGGCGAGAGGCGATCTCCAGCCACGACTCAATCATGCGAACGGGGTAGCGACCGCCACGTACATGGCGCAAGGTGCCTTGCTCGTGCACGGGCAGGGGTACATTGAGGCAGCGCAGGGCCCGATCGACCGCCATCAAGGCGGAGAGCTCCCGCGAGAGCCCTCCGGTTTCCTCCATCTTGCGCTTCAAGTTCCAGACCATGAAGCCCAGCTTCTTGACGAAGGCATCCATCACAGGGTCGCGCGCGGCAACCACCTCGACGTTTGGGGTGCAGGTCAGCGGCTCGCATGAGGCATGGCGCAAGGCAACCACATCTCCGATACGAGTGTTCCAGGTATGCATCGGCAAGGGCTCGCTGAGCACCTGACCAGTGTAGCCTAGGGCCACGATGGGTATGCCAGGAAAGAAATCAGGCAGGACCTTGATTATGCTTACCGAGTTTCCATCGCATCCTTGGGGCGTTACCTGCACCACTATGGCAAAAGGCAGACTCTTTTCGGAGAGTAGTTTCAGAGTTTCCAGAAGGTCCCCGTGGCCGTTCACCAGCAAGGTCCGCTGGAATTCCGACGGAGCCAAAGGCCGGATGGTATCCACCACCATCGGCCGCATCACGGCCGAGGTGCTGAAGTCGCGCAGCATGCGCCGCGGTCGTCCGAAAACGATCAGGTCATTGCGGTGGGCAATGGTCACTGGATTGAGCCAGGCCGACCGCATCAGCCCGCCGGCGGCATCCAGTCGCAGGCGGTGAAGGTAGAAGGCCAGACGGGGCAAGGTTGGTTCACGGCCAATGGGCAGGTTCAGGTGAACCGACTGGCCGTAGCGCAGCAACCGCCCCATGGCGGCCAAGGCCACGGCCTCTTCTTCCTTGGGCGTGCTCAAGCCTTCGGCATGCCAGATCTCGTCGCCGCCGCGCAGCAACTCCGACGCTGTGACCGCCGGCCAGGACTCTTCAACCAAACCACGCCAGCCTTTGGGGACTGGCGTGGTTGCGGGGAAGGTGGGTTTCACGGCCGCGCTTCCTTGGCGCCACTTTGATTGACATGCTCGCCGATCGCACGCTGGATCGAGCGAATGAAGCTGTAGGTGATCTTGCCTTCCCGGTGGGCGGCCTTGGATTTCGCCTTGGTGTTGACCTCAATGACCCGCAATGCGGCCCACCAACGCACCACGGCATCCGACTGCTCGGGCGTGATGGGAAAATCAGGCTGTTCCTCGCCCATGAATCCGATAGCGGTCTGCAGGTCTTCCTTGGAGAAGTTGCTAAGCGCCTCGAACTCCTTGAGTTTGCCTGCCAGAGGCAAGGACCATTCCACGCAATTCATGCCCGACTGCAGGAGGAACTTCTCGAATTCCTTGGGTGGCAGCTCGACCAGCGGCGTGAAAACCTTGGAGAAATCGTTGAAGCTAGAAGCCGACGCCTTCTTCTTGCGCACCTCGATAAACTTCATCAGGAAGACATACCAACCTTCGGTGGCACTGCGAAGCATGTCGCCTTGCTCGGAGGTCACCGACATACCCTGCTGCTCCAGCAGGCCTTCGCAAGCGTGGCGCGTCCAGCGGTTGAGCTCCACCTGGCCACCGATCTCATTGGGCGCGGTCGTGAGCCAAGAGTGGGCATGCCAGCTCCACATGGCGCGCGCGCCCAGCAGGAAGACCAGACGCAATGGATGTTTGAGCCTTGTCGCTTGCGAAGCCTTTTCATTGGCGATGCTGATCAGGTCCATGATCCGATCGATCGAGGAACAATCCTCGAGCGAAATCAGCACCACCGCCGGATTGGCCGAGGCCCAGGCCCCGATGGCCGTATGGATCGTATCCGAGAAGCGCTTGAGATCCATCGTCGCCGTATCGGTGACGACGCGTGTCTCGTAGTTGAACATCTGGGTGCCCGACTGGAACTCGTTGATGGCGCCGAAGCCCTCTTGCATCCCCTTAAGGGTCATGCCCAGCGCCGGTGTACCCATGATCAACGAGACCGAATACTTCGGTGCCCCCTCGGGCGGCTTGGCCGACAGGATCATGCGCTCGTCCTGCAAGGACAGCGGGGACGGGATGGGGTTGGGCGCCGGGCACGTGGCGTGGCAGGTCAGCACATCCTCGGCGTGGTTCTTGAGGTCGTCAATCGCCACTTGCAACTTGTGCTGGATATCATCCATCGAGCCGATAAGCTGCAGGATGGACTGATTGCGCAAGGCGTACTGGCGCTTGGCCTTGTCGTCAACGCGAAGCACACCCAGACCTACAAGCTCCAGCAACAGGCTCTCGAAGCCCGATTCGCTCATTTGCTCGAACTCTTCGGGGACCCAGGTGCGTGCCACCTCGAGCGCTTTGCTCACGGTGAACTTACCAATGCCCTTGTCGTAGGCAGCAATCAAGCCGTAGACAGCGACCGTGTAGCGCTTGTCTAGGTTAAGCGTCATGTCGAAGCGCTCGCCCGAGAGTCGGCGTACATCTGAGTTGTTCTCGATGTTTTCGATGTCGCTCTGGCGAATCAGGCGAAAACCGTCCTGGCGGCTGCGGTCGCGTCCCAGCTGCTCGACCAACTCGCTGCAGAAGATGTGCAGCAAGCTGGGGTGCCTGTTGGTGAACGCCATAATGCGGTCCACCAGTTCGGGCTCCTCAAAGCGATAGCCCAAGGCAGTCAGCGGCTGAAGGATGAGACTGCGTGCATCTTGGGATGAGAGGATACCGACTTCCAACGGACTGCCCAGCTGCTCCAGCGGGACGTTCGGGTACGTCCGGAAGCGGTTAACGTTGTTGAGACCTGCAAACACAACGCGAAAGCGATGGTGGGGGTCGTTGACCAGTGCCTTGAGGGAGCGCACCAACTCGAAGTTGGTCGCGGCGTCCTTGTTGAGGACGGAATCGATTTCGTCCAGACAAAAGAGGACTCGTTTGGTGCCGGGGCGCAGAAACTCCTGACGCAGCCGGTCTTCCGGATCCATCTGGGCATTGCTGAGGTTGCTGGTTAGAACCTCGTCATCTATCAGTTTGACGACGAGCTGTTCGAAAAGACGCTTCTTGACGTTGATCCCGCGCTCGACCACATGCTGGAAGATTCCATCCATAGGCATGTAGAAGGCGTGGTTCTGCAGCGGATCGCGCTTCTTGAACTCCTGGACCGCGGCGTTGAGCAGCGTCGTCTTGCCCAGCTGACGGCCACCGTAGACTAGAGCCGCGCCGCGAGGCTCGACGAGCGAGGCGATGTCGTTCTCGCGGCCAAATCGCATCTCGGGCGGAGCCGGCAGACGGGCATCCCCCTTAGTGTACGGGTTGTAGGAGGTCCAAGCGGCGCTGACCCGCAAGAAGGTCTCAAGCATCATCTGCCGATGGCGCGCGGTGGCCACGTAGGACAGGATCACAGGATCGAGCAAGAAGATGGTGCACTTGTGGTCACGACAGAAGGCCGCGAAGCCTCTGCGTTCTTCGGGACTCAGGGGCTGCCCCACCATGAGGATGGCGCGGTCCGGCTGACCGTGGCGCTCGATCAGATCGATGAGGCCCACCTGGTTCCAGTTCCCCTGCACGAAGATGATGTTCAGGGGCTGGGACGATCCCACGTCCCCTTCGAATAAAGGGAAACCCTTGGGTAAGGTGGGACGCGAGATGCGGACCTTGAGGCGTCGGAAGTCGCCTGTCGGGGTGTACTCACAGTTATTGAGCCTCTCGGTCTTGCCGATCTTGTTGACCACCTCGATCCCTAGGAACCGCAACACCGACACAATGCCTTCGTATGTGGGCATCTCCAGCGTGGCTTTCTTGTTCTTGCCCTTGCTGCGCCATTCGAGCAAAGTCTCGATAACGTCGTTGAAGTCCGCCTTGTGCACGGCATAGTTCAGTCCGCCGGGCTGCTCATCGATGACCAGATCCCCTGCTTCGCGGGGGCTTGGGTGCTCGTGCAGCAGGGTGTAGAGCCCGTTCTCCGCTTGGAGGAAGGCAGAGAATTCGGCATTGTCGAGCAGCGAAGTCTCCACAAGACGGGCGTTGCGTTCGCTGTGCTCCTTAAGTTGGTTGATCAGTTCGCGCACCAGCGACAGGTTGCGCTTGTCCAGCGCATGGCGGGCACGTGTGTCCCAGCCTTCAGGCACGGCGGCGGGACCGACCTTGACGCGGATGCTAAGCAGCTCCCGATTCAGCTCCTCTTCGAGCTGCGCAGCACTGCTGTTTAGCAGCTTGTCCATGGAGCGAACACGAAGCTGAACATCGTCGTCGATGTCAGCGACGTCAACGTAGGGCTTGCGGTCGGAAAGCTCTTCGAGCCACTCATTAACCTGGTCAATGTTTGCCAAGTGCTCGCCTTCGCTGATGATGTCCACGGACATCGCTTGCAGCGAGAGGTTACGGAACTGCTCAATAGCCTTCTTGAGTTCGGCGCGCACGCCCGCAATGTCGTTGCTGACGCTGTCAATTTCGGCGTCGCGCGGCCCGCTGATTTCCTCGAGCTGGCGCAGGAGCAGCAACCGCACCCAATGCGCTTGGTGGCGACGGGCCAAATCCAGCATATCGGCCAGCCAGTTGGGAGAGGTTAACCGCATGGCGAACCATTCCAGTCGCAGGTCGACTCCCACGTGCCCCATGTCCAGACGCGCCAGCGTCTCCGGCAAGCGGAAGGTCGCATCTGTCTGGTCGAAACGCCAGGTGTCGTGAGATGCGGTCTTGATCTCGGCCTGCAGCTTGCGTAGCAGCTTGAGCAGGATGGCGCTGCCAGCGCGGTGCTCCAGATCCGCGTGTTCCGGGTGGCTTTCCAGGTTGTGGATGGAGCGTCCCAGCAAGGTGTGGAACTTCTGCAGGAAATCTTGGACTTCGTTTGGCCGCATGTCGGCCGGCGTCACTTCCAGCAGCCAGGCTTGGGCGATGGACACCAGACCATCCATCTGCTGACAGAAGGTAGTGTAGGCTTGGCTGTCGATTTGGTCGCTCACGACGGCATCGGCGCGGATCTCGACCACCAGATCGTCGAGCAGGCGGCGCGACTCGGCATGCACGGAGTACGTGTCACGGAAGCGCCGCACCGCGGCAGCATCGCCCTGCTCTCCCGCCTTGATGGCGGCAATGGCCTCGGCAATAATCGGATGCTTGATGCAGCTGCGCAGGGCCAGGCGGAGGGCATGCCAACGGTTGGTGCGCTGCTGGTTGAGCTCGACCCACGTATTGACCTGATCTTGGAGTTTGGCCGCCGCCAGATGGACTTCCTGGGCCTGTTCATTGCGGAGGATGTCTAGGTCGAGCCGGCCGCCCCTCAAGGTGAACTCGGCCGTGTGCGTGATCAGGCGACTCAAATGGTCTTCAAAGTGGTCGGCCGCGAGCTTGAGCAAGGTTGCCGCCTGAGTCTCCCCGCCTGCAAACAGTGCTGGTTGAAAGGTGGCACACACCAACAGGTAAGGCACGACTCTGCCAGTGGGCTTACGCTCGAGCTGGTCTTCCAGGTCCTTGTGGTTGAGCAGGTTCAGGTCGCGCTGCGTGTAGCTCAGTGCATCCCGGTCCTTGGGCCACAGGTTCATGCCATAGAAGGCTGAGCGCAGGAGCGAGGCGTCCAGCACGCGATCCGAGAGCAGGGTTGACTCATTCGCGTCGCGCAGGATTTGGTACGCCACATTTAGGTGGCCCGCCTCGATCCAGTGTAAGGCCACGGCCTCCGCAATGTAGCGAGGCACCTGGGAATACTGCTCGTAGGCAATACGGAAAGCTTGCTGAGCCTCCTCCTTGGATTCAGCCCAATGCAAGTGGCGCAAGGCCTCATCCACACCGAAGGTGGTAGCCTCTTGAGGCTCTTCAACCTCCCTCTCGGGCTCTATGACCGGGACGGGCTCTTGTGCGGGTGCCTTCTCGGATGGGGCCACGGAAGCAAGTTCCACTAGATGCTCCGGCTCGTGCTCCGGTTGTGGGGCTGCTTCCGGAACGGAGGGATCTTCCGCCTCAGGAGCTTGCACAGGTGCTAGTTCCACATGGACAACCGCCACCTCGGCTTCCGGCTGAATGACCTCGTCTCCGTCTTGGGTGGCTTCAATAATGGAAGAAGAAGGAGCTGGAGCCGCGGCTGACACAGGCCCTAACGAGGTGTCAGCGGATGGTGCTGGCACGGCTGCCTGCGGGCTCAATTTCAAGGGTTCGAACGCCGAGACGACGGCCTGCAAGTCCTGAACGGTTTGCGGGTTAAAGCCCTCCACCTCAATGTTGACCTCCGCCAGCAGAGACTCGTCTTCCATCAGGTCGTCGAGGGTTCTCCCTTCAGGCACCAGGTAGTGAGCCGCCTCCACTCGGATCGTCTCGAGCTCCTGGTGAGCGCTGCTAATCTCGTTGTTATTGTGGGTTTCCTTGGCCTTGAGAGACGCCCGGGCGGTAAACTTAGCTTGGGCCAGCTGGGTCCTGAGCGCATCGATCTCCTTGGTGGCCGCCGCAATCCGGGACTGTTCTGCCTCGAAGCGCTCCACAAACTCCGGCAGTTGCTGGCGCTCGCTCAGGTTCACCTCGAACCAGGCACGCGGACGCCCATCCTCCAGAGCGGAAACCACTGTTATCTTCCAGGCCGTGCGCAGCACAGGCACCAGATCGCGCTGGTCGCTGTTGTCGAACTCCAGAGCCTTGGCCATGTTGAGGACGGCATCGCTATAGCGTTCGATCAGCGCACGCACGTCCTCGGGCGTCAGGCGCGCATAGAGCTCCGTTAGACGCTCCAGATGCTGATCCAGCAGGTCTCGGATCTGTTGGGCCTGCTCGGGACCGACGTCGTTGCTGTCCAGGGCCTCCTTGCTCAGGGAGCCGATCAGGCTGTATAGCTGCTGTAATGAATTCGGTGCTGGTGCCCCTGCGGGCAACGCCGCATCCTGCTTCGGTGCAGCGGATGCGGGGGCTGCTTGGGTAGGAACCACCGCGGGTTTGGCCACGGTCTTGACCGGGGCCGCCTGTTCCATCTTGGATGCAGGCTCGACCACACTACGTGCAGTAGAATCGCCCAGGGCCGAACGTGCAGGCACGTCCTTGGACACCTTAGTCGGCAGTTCGTCCACAGGCTTGTGGGGAACGGCCTGAACCGCCGGCACCACCGGAGCGATGTTCACCACCAACGGGGGTAAGCCCCGGAAGGTCCGGCAGTAAGCAAAAACGCTAGGCTCGATGGTTGCAACGTCCTCCAAGGCCGCTTTCCCAAAGAAGGTGTAGCCGCAGAAAATGACTTCAGCTAGGAGCTCCTTCTCTTGGTCATCGAGCTTGTCCCAATTCGCCAGGTCGTTTCGCGCGCGAAGCCAAGTTTCGATGGCGCACTTCCCCATGACCTCGAAGGCGCGATCGACGGTTGTGTTGGCCCGGTTGGCCAGCATCTGGACCTTGACCTGCTGCAGTTTGTACTCCTTGTCGCGCTTTTGCGCGAGCAGGTCGGTTAGCTTGGCATTAAGGTCGTCCTCATCCAGTTTGGCGACTTCGATGAGATCTTCCTCATTGCGCAGATGCCAGCCCTCGTCATAGCGCGCCATGGCATGCGCTTCGGGGCTGGCGTGCTTGTCGCCCATGAGCATGATCTGCAACCCTAGGTTGCGGTAGTGCAGCAAGCGCCACATGAAGTGCAGCACACGCTTTTGACGCAAGACTGAAACCTCCAGGAGCTTCTTGTCGTTGCGCAGACTTCGGGGAAGACCGAAGTGCTTCTGAAAAACCTCGGGAGAGGACTTGCCGCTGGCGTCAATGTGCCAACAGTCGGGCATTCCCTTCGCGTTGTTGGAAATGCTCTCAAGGTCGATTTTTTCCATTGTTATTCGTTCGCCATATAAATTCAAACTTACGGGACTCTAGCTGCCGTAGTAGTCCGTATGCCATCTCAAAGTCCAAAATCACGCCGACACATACCTGTGAAATGCTGATCAACACATGTCACGTTGATTGAAGATATTTCATCTTACCGTACCACGAGAAGCGAACAGTCATCGCGGACAACACCGTGTTGGTCAACGAGCGTTTACCGAGTTTCGGTGGTTGACTAGAGGTCGTTCTTTCTGATAAGAAGCGTATGGCATACAGCATACGCAACCGCAGTAACGCCCTCAAAGCTGGGAGACTTTTCGGATTTCCAGCAACAGCATGAACTTCGCGTTCCGGCGGTCGTGTTGGTAGCCACCACCGAGGTCGAGCTGCTGCTAGCCCATGGTGTCTGGGTTGGTGCCTATCAAGGCGATCTAAGTTCTGGCCAGACTGTGCAGGGATGGAAGGTCGCCATAGGTCGCGACCTGCCGTTCGAAGGCGGGTGTGGTGGCCATTGAGGGTTGTTGCTCGGTCTACGGCTGCTTTGGCTCGCGAAGCGGGCGCTCGATTAGCAGGAGCTGAGTGGCCGCAACGAGCAAGGGACGTCGACAGCGCAGCACGTGTGGCAGGCGTTCCTCGGATGGGAGCCGTTACCCGTCCTGAGGGACGACCGATTGAAGTGGGTCGGACGGGGCGCTGATTATCGTCGCTCAGGTCTGGCCTGCTGAACCTGTTCTGGACTCTCCGCGCGAGGGCTGCCGACCGCTTCTTGCGTCACGCCCGGGAAACCACCCTGATCGAGAACAGAACTCCCCGTCGGTGTTGTCATTGCTCATGCGCGAAAATTATCCCCAGGCCGCGCGAGGTTAACTACAGGTAATACATATAGGTATACAAGAATAACTACAGGGGAGCTTCGTCGTGTTCGCCGCAAAGCCAGTATTGGCAAGGCATTCAGGCGCGCTGCAAAACTGTCGGCGGGAGTTGTTCAGCGCAAGATCGCGGGAGTTGTTCAGCGTGGATAAGTGCTCCGGGTGGTCGTAACTCATTGAGTTGCAAAAGAATTGGCCGCGGGAGTTGTTCAGCGTGGATAACTTTGTCTATCCACAGGGTTTTCCACTGCCGGCGAGGGCGGTGTGGGAGTTCTTCAGCGCACACCCGTGACCGGGAGTTCGTCAGCGCGGAAAGGAATCGCCGGGTCGGCAGGGCGCGACGACGCGTGCCGGTCCATTCTCGGCCGGCGTGCCCGGGTAGTGGGGGTGGCGGGAGTTCTTCAGCGCGTCAGAACAGGTCGCGCTGGACCGGCAGCGGCGATACGTGCGGGCGAGAGGGCAGCAGCACGACCCCAACATCGCGGACCTCCACACAGGCCTGGGGATAGACGACAAGTACGAGCTTCAATGCCTTGAGAAACGCCTTCTTGAAGTCGCGCACGGCTTGCGCGGTCTCGGTGCCGTAATCGGAGCCGAACTGCAACATCAGCGGTTCCCAGCGAATCGGGCGGCTGCGTCGCTGCGTATAGCTCATTCGGTAGGTAAGCCAGGTGTAGACGTCCATCGCCAGCGGCGAGCCGCGCAACGCCTTGTAAGCGCGCAGATCGATCGGCACGGGGTTGTTGATGCATTCCTCAAAGAACCCGCTGCTAAGCCGCACCTGCGATTGCCATCGGCCGGTTTCGTGGGCCTGTTGTGGCGTCCACAGGCCGGTCAGCACGGCGTCGTCGAGTTGCAGCTCGTCGGCGATGAGCACATTCCGTAGCAGGAAGCCTTGTTGCTGCTGGGTGCCGGCATAGTGCGCCGTAATGAGCGAGCCAAACAGTCGCTTCATCTGCTCGGTGACGCGGCTGCCGCTCCCGCGGGCGCCGCCGCCGCTGCTGCGCAAATCCATTACATCGTGCAGGAAGGCGCGCAGGCAATCTCCCAACTGGATCACCGGCGTTTGCTTGCGTACGGCCTCGGTCGATACCCACGACATCAGCAAACGCGGATAGATACCGTAGGGAATGCCTCCTTCGTAACCGGCAATGATCCGCAGGCGGAAGTCGCCGTTTTGACGCTTGAAGACCTCGGTCTTGGGATCCTTGTACGGCATGGTGGCGATGATCAGGGCGCGGGCCAGGAAACCCAGGGATCCGGCACTCCTGGCGTCCTCGGCCTCGATGGCCAGATGCGTGTCGATCACTTCGCGCACCCACGCCGGAATGGGTTGTCCCGAACGAAAATCAAAAGACAGGTTTTTCGGCTTCGTTGTGGGCATGGCTCCTCGGTGCTCCTGTCACTTTCAATGCTGTCGTAGGTGGGGCCGTGACGTCGGGCTTCGCTCGCGTTGACCTATCGGCCCGACGCCATCCGGGACCCGTCAGGTCGCCAGCTCTCCCAATGATTTCCGCGTGCCCACGAGGAGGCTGATTCCGCTACCCGGCATGGGGGTGGCCTTCCGGCGGGAGGTCGCCGTCAATGTGTCGCCGTCGACCCAGTCTTCCCAGATGGTAAGCAGCTCCGCATCCAGCTCGTCGGGATGGCGTGTTCCGGATGGCTCCGGCCGACGCTCAATCCAGCGGATTTTTCGTCGTGAACCGGTGCGTTCCACGATCTCCACCCATCCATATTCGTCGTGGATTGCCATCTCGCCCGGCCGCAGGCGGGCAGGGTGGGTGTTGATGTGAACGACGTTCATCGAGGTGATCTCCTCGGGAGTTGAAATGCCATGCGTCGATTGCGTCGGTCGCGAGTGGTGGTCACCTCGATCCCGTCCCCTATCGAACGATTTGCAGCGGGAAGGCCGGAGTTAACCTCGTCGCAACCGCAGGTCACGGAAATCCGGCGCAAGGAAATCGGGGGCGCCGCTCTTGGGCGCAGCATGCAGGCCTCGTGAGGCGCATCTTTATCGGATTGCTCGCGGGCTCGCCGTCGGTGCGCCAGGCTGAGGGACGATCAGGGTTCGCCCAAACCGAAAAACAAGGATCGCTGCGAACTCAAGGGAGCCCGTTACCCGGGCAGGCATTACGAACGCGATCGATCCGCCTTCAAAATATCGCTGATCGCCACGCAAAATTCAAGCTGCGATTGCGATCCCCCCTGGGGGCTCACCTCCAATCCAATCAACGGCTTGAGCGAGCCAAAGGCCGGAATCTGCGTCGGCGGTTGCCGCCAGGCGACACCGTTGTCTTCCTTCAAGGCGTATCGCAGGGGGCATTGGCTTGACCACCGGCGATCAACCCCCTTGACGGCCGCGCTCGTAGCGCGTAAGAATAATCGTAGTGTTCAGCCGAGTGGCTGCGCAGCGTCCGGTCAGCCCCTGTAACCGGAACGGCCTTCGGGCTCGGGGTTTCGTCAGTCTCACCCACCCGATCGGGAAGATCTCTCTTCCCGATGTCGGGCGTGTGATCTCCCGATTTTTTTGTTTGGAGATCATCATGTCCGACCAGGCTCACTCCAATACCGCTGCTCCCGAGAAGGAGTATTTCGATCTGCACACGCAGGGATGCGGATACTTGTCCCGCATTCGCTGGGTGAATCCGCGCAACGGCGGAGGTCGTCAAGGCAAGCCGTTTCTTGCCTGCGCGATCAACGCGTTGCACGGGGACACGACGGATCCCGGCTATAGCTATTTCGACGTGCGTGTCACCGATGACGCCTGCGTCGATCTGGTGCAGTCGTTGCAAGAGGACGTCGATGCGGGCCGCAAGGTTTTCGTCGCGTTCAAGATCGGGGACATTTACCCGCATTCCTACACGACCGAGGTCAAGGACAAGACCTCCGGTCAGGTGACCCAGGAGCCGCGAGCCATCATCAAGGGCCGTCTCTTCCTGGTGAGCCACGTCAAGGTGGATGGCGAGACGAAATACGAGCGTCCGCAGCAGCCAATCGAGCCACGCAGCGGTACCCACGGGTGACGCGTCACCCTGGATGCGTCGATTCACACTTCGGGAGCCTTTCCGACTTTCCGCCGTTTTGCACGTTTCGGCAAAAACGTGCGCCGTGCGACCTGTCAGCCTCTGAAACAGGTACGGCCTTCGGCCCGGGGTCTTTTCACATGGGCTTGCCTGTCAGCACCCCCGCGCTGGTCCGGAATACCAGTGCGTCCTTGAAACCGGACCCGCCGACGAAAGTTGGCGGTCCTCTTCCGGCAGGCTGACCGCATCCGTCTTGCATGAAGTTGTCACCCATCGGGGCGTCTCCCCGACGGGGCAGGCCTCCGATCCATCCTACGGAGGTTGAAACCATGAGCGTGACTGTCGAGGGCTCCCTTTGCATCAAGCGCATCAACGGCGCCAACGGGCCATTCAGTGTGGGCGACCTGCTCACCGATATTGGCGAGTTCCGCGTCAAGGACCCCGTCCTCGATCAGTTCGAGGAGGGCGTCTATACCGGCCACTACACCATCCAGCG
This sequence comes from Aromatoleum bremense, assembly GCF_017894365.1. NCBI lineage: Bacteria > Pseudomonadati > Pseudomonadota > Betaproteobacteria > Rhodocyclales > Rhodocyclaceae > Aromatoleum > Aromatoleum bremense. The sequence continues at coordinate 74,347 of NZ_CP059467.1, read as the reverse complement.
CATTTTCTCGTGGTCCTACAACGCGAATGGCCGACTGGTGGTGGAGATCCGGGCGCGCCTGGCCGACCTGCAGATCCATGCCGGCACGGAAAGCCTGCTTCCAGACTCGACGACCGAGCCCGATCCGGCCGACGAATCCACCCACGATTCCTCTGCGGCCCCGCCCGAGCGCTTACCGGCCGCCGAAAAGCAGGATCCGGGTCCGAGCGGGACGCCTGCCGATTTAACACCTGACGCGTCCGAAGCGGTTCCGTCCCCGGTCCCCGACGATTCGTCGGACGGGGCCTTGTTCGGCGAGGAGCTCCACGCATTGGTGGCGTCGCGCCGGCCGGTGAAGCTCGACCCCGCGCTCGATGACCGCAGGCGCTTCCGGGCGCAACGGAACCGCCTGAAATCCGGTCTCCACTACGGATTCATTCCGGAGGAGCAGACGTGGTATCCGGAGGAGTCGGAGCGATACCAGGAATACCTGGCCACGAAGTCCGACACGTAACGTGCGTCGGCCATGGCGGCCGACGGAACAATCGCCCGTTCGCGGGCTTTCCGGATCACTGCTCTGGTGCCTGGCGCTGATTCGGAAAGCCCGTCAGGGTGTCATCGATAGCTGGGCAGCAACACGCCCGATGTGTTGCGGCATTTGCGTGGACGACTCGGCCCGCGCGGCGTTCTCATCGGCACCCTGGCCTTCCATTGGGGTGTCTCGCACCGGTGCACCGCGTGGCTCCCAGGCATCTGGCGATACCGCCGACCGGCGCGACGAAGGCATCGTCCAAACTCCGTCCGAAGCGGAACCAGCGGGTTCCCATAGGCCGCCTGGGCTCAGGCCGTCTCTGGGAGTTCGTTCATGTGTTGTCTGTGGCCGGTGCAATCTGCCCGGCAGCCTGTCAGTCCCTGCAACAGGCAGGAGCCTTCGCTCCGGGACATCTCTTCCCACCCCTGCGGGTCGTCGTCGGCCCGTCCCGCCCGATGCTCCCGCGATTCCCTCACGGAGGCATCATGGCCCTGATCTTCCCGCGCCTGGCGCGTAACTTCATCAAGAACGGTTACTTCCCCACCGACGAAGCGACATTGGGGCGCATCATCGGCGCCCTGGATATCGCCGGGGATGATCTGCGCATTTTCGATCCGTGCTGTGGCGAGGGATGTGCCTTGCACGCGCTGAAGGGCGCGCTGGTCGGGTGCGGCGCCGCCGTCCAGGCACTCGGCGTGGAGTTCGACGCCGATCGCGCCTGGCATGCAAAGGCCTTGCTCGATGTCGTCATCCACAGCGACATCCAGGACGTCGTCGTCAGCCCGCGTACGATGGGGGTGCTGTTCCTCAATCCACCTTACGGTGACGCCGTTGCCGACCGGGCCCACACGGGCGACAGGGCGAAGGCCGAACGTCTGGAAAAGATCTTCTTCCGCAGGTCGATCGCAAGCCTTGCCTACGGCGGCATCCTGGTCCTGATCGTGCCGTACCACGTCCTCGATGACGAGTTCGCGAGCTCGATCGCGCGGAACTTCGACCGCGTCCGCTTCTTCATGGCACCCGAACAGCATTTCAGGCAGTGTGTCGTATTCGGTGTGCGGCGACGGTCGGCTCGACCCGAACCGGCGATCTCCTCCCTGTTGCGAGCGGCCGGCAAGGGCGACTTCCTGGATCGTGTGCTACCGGAAACGTGGCCCGAGGAGCCCTATCTGGTGCCCGAAGTGATGACGGGGGAGGTATTTCGCTTCCATGCCGTGCGGATCGACGCGGCGCAGCTCGCCGCCGAGGTGCAACGCCTGTACGCACACAGTCTGTGGCCGCAGTTCGGCATCCACTTCGGTGGCGGCGAGGCCGAACACCGGCCACCGTTGCAAGCGATGGGGCGCTGGCATCTCGCCCTTGCACTGGCGGCAGGCCAGGCGCAAGGCGTGGTCACCTCCGCGAGCGGACGCGTCCTCCTCATCAAGGGCGATACCTACAAGGACAAGGTTCGCACCGTTGAACTGGGCGAGAACCCGGACGGGACCGCGAACGAGACCGTCATCCTGACCGACCGCTTTGTGCCCGTAATCAGGGCTATCGACTTCACGCCGGGACCCAGCCTGGGGTCTGTGGTCACCATCCAGTAGAAGCAGGGCGCATGGCCCGGCTTCACGCCTGCGGCGGAGTGCTTCCGCCATCGCTGACCCGGCGCTCATCGGCGCCCAACCCTCCTCAGTAACGTGACCCGAAGGTGAGTGTCCTTCGGGTGATCCCTTCCTGTTGCCAGCGTAACCATTTATCATGTCAGGAGACCGCCATGAATTACGATCTTATGTGGGTGCTCGTGCGAGAGGGCGATGTGCTTGCCTCGGCCCGAACCCAAGCGCCGCGCCGTGTGCCCATCGAGGCCGAGTGGCGAGCCCATTGCACGGACTATCTACGCACCAGATTGTTGTGTCACGCCTCCGGTCTCGCCACCACGGAGGTGATCTGGCCGCTGGCATGCCGCGCGCGGGATGAGCCGGCCGCATTCTGGGCGATCCTCCAACGGGTGCGAACCGCCTTCAATCACGCGCTCGCGAGCGCCTTGAACCGCTTGTGCGAGCTGCTCCCCGAGGCGGGTGCCGATCAGATGGAGATTCCGGTAGGAGCCGACGGCGACGTCGATTGGCAGGAAGCCCTCTTTCCGATGGCGGCCGCGCTCCTGACCTACCTCGCCGACCGGATGGTGGAAGGCGCCGACCACGCGGATGTCGCGCGACACCCTCCCTTTCCTGAAGACGCCGTGCATGACGCCCTCACCGAGCTGGCGACACTGCTCTCCGACCGGCTGACCGGGCAGTCGCCGTTCTTCGACGCCAGCGCTCGTTCGGTCCACATCCCGAATGATCCAACCCTGAAATCGGCGCTTGCCGCCGGCGAGCAGCTCGTACTGGTGCCGGTGCGACGCATCGGCCCCTGAGCATCCTCAAGGCGCAAGTATCTCAACCACGCCTATCGGGTTCCGCCCCGTAGGGGCGTCCCGACGGGCCTGACGGGAGTCTCATCATGATCATCCGACAGATGAAATTCGACCGGGAAGCCGACGAGTGGACGCTGCAGCGCATTCAAGCCTTGCGGGTGGCACTTTTCACACGCGGCAATCCGGATCTTGGACAGGATCCTGGCCAACCGCTGCTGGAGATCCCAAACCGTTTTGCACGGGTCACATCGCTCCTGGATGCACGCCGGCGGGTGCGCGCGTTCATCGACCAGCACGCGCTCGGTTCCGGTAACTGGGCAGGGGGCCAGGTGCTCGACGGTTGCGATCAGCAGGTTGCCTATATCAGCTACAACGGCCGTGTCTGGGTGCCGGCCCTACACGAAGCACTATCTTCGAATTGAAAGATCCTGCGAGCCCTGCGCCATCGGCGCGGGGCCTTTTTCGAGTGCCTGCCACAGCGACACTGGAAAAAGCGATTCACGCGAATGGAATTGCCGGTTGATGGACGCCGACTCCGTGGAGTCGGCCTATCGCGACCTGTCAGCCCCTGAAACAGGTACGGCCTTGGGCCTGGGGTTCTCTTGATCTATTCACACGTTCTTTTCAACCCGAGCCGACCGCCATCCGGCAATCGGCTCCCTGTCATGGAGGTCTCCATCATGTTCTCGATCGAGTCTTTCTCGGACCTGTTCGCGGATGCCTGCATCCGCGGCGAGCAGTCCGAGCTCCTGCTGCTCTCGCTGTATGGGCGTGACACGTCGGTGCTCCAGTTTATGTCGGCATTCTCGGTGCCGCATGACCAGGGCGGCCTGCTGACTGGCGGACAGGCCAGCTTCACGATGGTGGAGTCCGACCACCGTCACACGGCATACGTCCCCGATCCCGACCGCATTCAGAAGCTGACCGGCCGGTTTCCGGATCGCAACCTTTTCGGCACGCTCACCCATACGTGGCTCTACGATCCGATCCTGGTCCAGCCTGACCGGGCCGGGCGCACGGCCTGGCTGCTGAGCGATGGCGTCGAGGTGTCGCGTTTGCGCCTGTGGACCGTCGTCAAAGCGCTCAGTCCTTTGCCGCTCCTTGACCACTGGCAGGAGCCACTGCTGGACGGCCTCGGGGCGCGCATCTGCACTCCCCTGAGTACGTTCAAATTCCCGCCCATCGGAAAGCTTGATGGCGTCCGCGTGAGCCTCGGTGACCGGTTCGAGGACATCGTGTCGATGGGCGTCAGCGCGGGCGTGCTCTCGCTTGAACCTGACGCGCTGCCCGCCGATGCTGCGTTGAGCATGGCGGCGATCGCCAACGACTTGCCGCCAAAGCGGATTGAGGACCCCTTGTTCGAACTGGGCAGGGTGGTCATGACGCCGGGCGTCGAAGACCTCCTCGACATGCACCCGCGGCTGATCAACCGGTGCCTTGCTGCTTATACCCGTGGTGACTGGGGTGTGAGTCTCGACCGACAGCTCAATGACGAGGCGGTGAGTTCGGGCGACGGGCGCATCCTCGCGGCCTATCCGATCGATCCGGCGCGACCCTGCGCCGGCTATGGCGAAAACACGCTGTGGATCATCACTGAAGCGGACCGGAGTGTCACGACGCTGCTCCTGCCCGAAGAGTACTGACCGAGCGCTTCCGGCCGGCACAGCATCGGTCATTCCGACGCGCTGTCATCAACCCATGCGGGGACACGAACCCGCGGGGTTCGGTCTCCGCCTCCTTCCAGGAGACCATCATGCACCTTGTCCAGGTACAACGCGCTCCGTCGGTCGCACCCCCGGAGCCCGCAAACCTCGCGCTGTCTGACTTCGTCGACGAATTCGGAGACAGCCTCCTCGCGGCCGTCCGTCGCCAAAACCCGCCGATCTACGACGGCAAGTCCGATCCGTATCGGGACGCCCTGATGGATCGGCTCGCTCGCCGGCCGTTTCCAGCGCAGCGCGAAGCGGTTCAGGCCTTGACCTGCCTCCTGTTCGATGCCGGGGAGCCTGCAGCCGTGCTCAACGCCGAGATGGGTACCGGGAAGACGATCATGGCGATCGCCGCCGCTGCATTGATGCACGACGCCGGGTACCACCGTACCCTCGTCCTCTCGCCGCCCCACCTGGTCTACAAGTGGCGCCGGGAGATCAAGACGACGACCCCGGACGCCCGCGTGTGGATTCTCAACGGGCCGGACACCCTGCAGAAGCTGCTCACCTTGCGTGCCATGCGCACGCGGCCCACGGTGCCGGAATTCTTTGTACTGGGGCGCGTGCGCATGCGCATGGGCTTTCACTGGCGACCCGCGTTCGCGGTCCGCAAGACGGTCTATCACGACGAGTTCGGCGCACGCCATCTCGACGCCTACGCGAGCTGCCCCGACTGCGGGGAATGGCTGACGAACAAGGCTGAGGACGGCACCGACATCCCCTTGTCGGTACCCCGCGCGCGACAGGTGCTCGATGAAAATCGCTGCGCCTGCAGCCGATGCGGCGCCCGTTTGTGGACCCTTATGCGAAAAGGCAAGCCACAGCGGACGCCGCGTGAGCTGGTGGTCGACGCGCTCCAGCAACTCCCAACCATCGGCGCGAAGACCGCCGAGCGTCTCGTGAGCCGATTTGGTGAAGAGATGCTCGGCGCCATGCTGGCGGACAACCTCTACGAGTTCATCAACCTGATGGACGAGCAGGGCGATCTCGTGTTCTCCGATCGGCAGGCCGCGCGGATGGAGCGTGCGATGGCCGCGATGGAGTTCAGCTTCGGGCAGGGCGACTATCAGGCGACCGAGTTCATCAAACGCTACCTGCCGCAAGGCTACTTCGGCTTCCTGGTGGTGGACGAAGGGCACGAGTATAAGAACGCCGGGAGCGCGCAGGGCCAGGCCATGGCTGTTCTGGCCAGCAAGTGCGCGAAAATCTTGCTGCTGACCGGGACGCTCATGGGCGGCTACGCGGACGATCTCTTCTACCTGCTGTGGCGCCTGAATCCGCGGGCGATGATTGATGATGGTTACCGCGCCAACGTCCGGGGCAGTCTGGGGCCTGCTGCGATGGCTTTCATGCGTGATCACGGTGTCGTGAAGGACATCTACCGCGAAGTGGGGGCGCACGCCCACCGCACCGCCAAGGGCAAGACGATCAGCCATCGTACTGCGAAGGCACCGGGTTTCGGGCCGAAAGGCATCATGCGCTACGTCCTGCCGTGCACGGTGTTCCTGAAGCTGAAGGACATCGGCGGAAATGTGCTGCCGGCGTATCGTGAGACTTTCGAGTCCGTCGACATGACCGACACGCAATGCGAGGAGTATGCCAAGCTCGCGGGCGTGCTCAGGGCCGAGCTGGTGCAGGCGCTGCGCTGTGGCGATGCGACCTTGCTGGGCGTGGTCCTGCAGGTGCTGCTGGCGTGGCCCGATTGTTGTTTCCGGGACGAGTTGGTAAGGCATCCTCGAACCCGAGCACAACTTGCTTTCCAGCGAGCCATTTTTGGCGATGGCGAGGTGAGCCCGAAGGAACTGGCGCTGATCGACCTCTGCCGGCGGGAGAAGGGCAGGGGCCGCAAAGTGCTCGTCTATTCCATTTACACCGGGACGCGAGACACGACGATGCGGCTCCGCGCCCAACTCGAGCAGCATGGGTTCAAGGTCGCCGTGTTGCGCGCGAGCGTGGATGCGGCGAAGCGGGAAGACTGGGTTGCCGATCAGGTGGAGCGCGGCATCAATGTGCTCATCACCAACCCGGAGCTGGTCAAGACCGGCCTGGATCTGCTGGATTTTCCGACGATCGCCTACATGCAGTCGGGCTACAACGTCTACACCCTTCAGCAGGCCTCCCGACGCTCGTGGCGAATCGGGCAGACGCACCCGGTGGATGTGCATTTCTTCGGCTACGCAGACACCGCACAGATGGCCTGCCTCGCCCTCATGGCCCAGAAGATCGCGGTCGCGCAATCGACGTCGGGCGACATGCCCGACACCGGGCTGGACGTCCTCAATCAGTCGGGCGACAGCATCGAGGTCGCGCTAGCGAAGAAGTTGATCGCCTGACCGGCCCCAGCAGGGGCATCTTTGCGGGGGGAGCGCACGCTGCCCCCGCAGCTGTTCAAGCTTCGCGTTCGGATTTCTCGGCTTGTGGTGGGTAAGCCGCGCAGAGTAGGGCATGCGCCTCCCGGAAGCGGCGCACGGCCTTGCTGACGGACTGGCTCGTCAAAGCACAGGCTTCGGCGGCGGCCTTCACCCTCATGCCGTCTATGAGCACGAGCCGCGCCGCGGATCGTGCGGGCCCCTCTCGTGCGCGGACGAGTCTGGCAATTGCTTCGAATTGTTCTGGTGTCATCGAGCGATTTTCGTCGTGGGAACGGCGCTGGTAACTGCTCTGGTCGCGCCATCCCAATTGCATCATATGGCATGGAATCAGCCGGTGCACGGCTGGGCGCACCTTCGGCACAGTCTTGGGGAGAAATGACCATCTCAATGGTTCGGGTCGTCGGGAAGTGAACCGGAAGGAAGGTGCCCGCGGTGTGTACGATCAGCCAGGAGGCCGTGATTCTGCCCGATAAACGGCCTCTTACGACACTTGCCTCGATCGCCGGCTGTTCAACCGTACGCGACCGTCTAGCGCCGGCGGTCGGACAGCATGTTGCCATGCAAGGGGGATAACGCACCTGAAGCGACGTCTGACTTTCGAGCTGATGTCCGTCAGCTTCGAGTGTTGAGCCGCGAATCGGAAACTGCCAGCCGGCCGGCATGTAATCGGTCGCAGGAGACGGTCCAGTGGTGACAGTCAGGCCATGCGGTTGTCCGCTATTCGGCGACACAGCGCACTCGGCTACGAAACGCCGGAATGATGATGGGCGATCAAACAGCAGAAATCACAACAGGGAGGCACCACAAGTTACCCACCGCCGCGCGCGACCGTGGATAACTTGCTGCCGCAGCGCCATTCTTGGCGTCCATCAAACGGGGCCGCTCCAAGCACCTCACTCTTTCGTGCCAGCGCGTCGCCTGATCAACCGGAACAACTCCGCTTGATACATGGCGTCGTCAAGTGCTTTATGGTTACCCCGGCTTGTGGGGTGAACCTCAGCTGCGATGCGACTGGACCGAGTATCGGCCCATCGACACCCCGTCGCACCCATGTAGTACGCCTTAATGTCCAGTGCGGAAAAGCCAAACGGATTGGCGCCAACAAAGCGATGGAAGTAGTAGTTGACGAACGACCAGTCGAATGGCGCGTTGAATCCAACGAAGACGAGCAAGTCATCTGCACTGACAAGGCCACCAAGCCACTCTCGAAGGCGCTTCATCGCATCTTCCGGCGTGAGTCCCATGCGGTCGAGTTCATCCAACGACAAGCCGGTGACCTCCAAGGCTTTGGGGTCCGCATTTCGATTGAGGGGCTTGATTTCGCAGGCGAAGGTCCGGCTTTCGTCGTCCACGTCACAAGCGCCAATTGATAGCAAACTGTATTCGCCCGGAATTGGCCCTGATGTCTCCACGTCAACTGAGACGAACACTTCGCGCTTGTAGCTCATGAGATTAGGGGTTCCGTAGGAACGAGTGCCGGCCTGTTGCGGATAGCAGCCCAATGCTCACGAAAGGCGCGGCGGCGTTCATCCGCCGAGCCACTCGTTTTCCAGTGAAGACCGGCAATGGTGTAGATGTCGAATGGGTGCTCGCTACCGTCCTTGATCATGACCATCGTGGGCAAGCCCCTGCCGAGAGCGTAGCCAAGCTCAAGAAAACAATTCGGGCGCATCCCCGTAATGTCGGCCAAGACTACGCTACTGCGATGGAGCTTGACGAAGATTTCCTGGTCGATTCGCGCATGCTCGTAAGTTTGGCGGCCATCTACGACGACCAGCTTATATCCGAGTTCCCCTTCGACCACGGGTTGTACCACCGTATCAAAGAAATTTTGTACGTCCGGATAGTCTGAATGGCTTGCATTGAGAAGTCGAACGACGAACGCCTTCGGCTTCTCCAGCGCCTCCAACAGTTCGACGATTCCGACGACACGATCAGCTACTGAAACTCGACGTGCGAAGTTGATTCGATTAATCCACGCGTGGGTGCTTTGGTCCGTTGTATGGAACAGGCGCTGCGCTTGAGTACTGGTCAGCCCAAGATTGAAGAGCCGACGTGCCCCCGTATCCGGAGCAGTAATGGGCAGGTTCAGCGGAACCACCGGCTTGCCGGCATCGTGGTAAAGGTTGGCGAGGAACATGACGCCTTCGGAGCCGCCGAGCGCTACGAGAATGTCCCCGTATCGCGCTTGAGCTTCCATCCGCTTACTGTTCATGTTCCAGTGCGAGACGTTCTCGATCTGAACCAAGTCCGAGGTCCGCAATTCATCCCACAGCGCCTCAACCTCCGCTGGGATCTGATCTTCGGTCTTGTGGTGCTGTACCGCCACGACGAGGGGGGTTTCCGCTCCGGCGGGTCGACGCACAAGATTCTCGCGAAGTGTCTGCCAGATTAACCAGTCGAAGCAAATGGGTAGATTGTCAGCAGCTCGCAACTTTTCAGCATCGACCGGCAGCACGAATGTAGCCCCGCGCTTGATCAGCTCGACGACCAATCCCTTCACCAGTTCACGGGCCCCTGCAACTTCCGCAGCCGGCGCCACCGAGAGTTCAGTGGAAATGCTGCCGGCGATGTGAATCCGGCGACCGAACAGCGCAGACTTCGGCATCAACGATCCTCCACAACAGGCGAGGGCTTCATCGAGCCAGCAACTGTCACGAGATGGTCGACCCGAAGTGGTGAATCTGGGAATGCCAGCGCGAGCGCGGCGGGGTACAAGCGTGTACGGATATCGGAATAGGTCCAGCCGGGCAGGCCGTTACGAGCATCCGTTGCGGTGACCAAGCTTGCAAGCTGCGGCTCTGTCGGATGGAGTGCGGCCAGGTCTGTCGTAAAGAGCTGCCGACGCTCTTCCATGGAAGGGCGCTTGAACTCCTCGATCATTGCTGCCCGCCTCTGAAGGGCCGGGTCGAGCACGGTAACGCGATTGGTGCATAGCACCACAACAACGCGGCCACCAAAGCGGCGGAGGTCATCAATGCCCTGGATAAGCGTGTTAACAGCCACCTTGTCTTCATGGTGGCTGTGATCCTGGGAACGTGCGGCAGCGAGGGAGTCACCCTCGTCAATAATCAGGATCGCGCGCCGGCCTTTGCCGGCGGCCTGGATAACCTTCTGGAACGCGTCGGCGATTAGCGTTCCCATCTCGCCGACCTTGCCCGATCCGCGAACTCGATTGCTCAATTTAAACAGAACCGAGTCCTCGGCTTTGGCTTCCGTTACCAGCCTGTTCGCAATGCACTCGGCCGTGGCCGTCTTTCCTGTGCCAACATCACCATGGAAAATGATGAACGGATATTGCTCGGCGACAAGGTCACATAGTGCAAGCTTGCCGCCGTGGTGCTTCTGGTTCCAGGTCTTGAGCTCGCCGATGTTGAGCAGAAGCCGCAGTTGGTCCCGTACACGACCATACCGCACATCAAATCCGAGAAGCGTCTTCTCCTTGCGCGTCAGTTGTTCGTCGGGGAGGGCCGTTTCGCTGTCGAATATCTTGGGTTGATTCACTGTCCAAAGTCCTTTCGCTGCAGGCCCCAACCGTTACTTGCATAGTCGCGGCCCACGCCGTTGGTAAGCCCGGAGTGGCTCGTGTCGGCCCTCGTGGGGGTCCATCCGATCTTCAGCTTCGGCTTCATCACTTCCCTTGCCACCGCATCGTAGGCGTCGGTGTGGAAGACTATGACGCGCAGGTCTGGGCTAGGCACGCGCGGCCACATCACGCCACCCGGTCTACTCGACGTGAGATCGCTGCCCACAGTGTTGACGGTGTATTGGGTGGCGCGAACTTCATTGATGCCGCTGAGCAGCGTCAAGTCCACCTTCTTCAGGTAGCCATTCTTCGCGAGCGTCTCCATGTCGTGGGCGTACTCGCGCGCTTTGGCCTCCGTGATCGCACCGGTGCTTTGGGCGATCATTACGATGTCGGCGGTAAATCGCCGCATTACCTTCTCGATGTCCGTGTCCGTGTATGTATAGGTGTCGGATGCCGTGTAAGTCATTCGTCATCCTCCACTTTGAACCGGGGGCCGAACACCTCCTTCCAGGCGTCAATGTCATCCTCGGCCGACGCGAAGTGCGCTGTCTCCCACGCTTCGGTCGCCGCGGTCACGATTTCCTTGCGCTCCGCTTCAGTAATGCGAGCCGCAACGTTGTTGCGGCAGCAGACGGGATCGATGATGACTACTGGATCCGAGAAAGAACCGATCGGCGTCGTGTTCTCGGGGAACGAGATGACCTCCTTCAATCCCGACTGCGCGACGTAGTGGAGGAATCGGCGGAAGCGCTGCTCGATTGACCCGCCAGACCCTTGCGTGTCCAGAACGTAGGCCATGATTAGTTCGATCATGAACGACTTAAGCGGCTTCAGTTCCGCTTGGTTTCGCCAGCGCTTTGCGAGCCGGACGAGCGTCCGGAAGTCCTTGTCGGCGGCCTTCCGGTCGCGCACAAACTGAATTTGACACGGCGCGCAGGTCTGCACTTTCGACCCATTCTGGATATCGAACTGCCAGCCGTAGTTGGGCCGCGCGGCGTCCTCGATCACGGGAACGATGTCGACGCTCAGGCCCGAGCCGACAAACGCGACCGTTGCCGCTTTTCGCTGAATCTGGAAGTGCTCAACATCCTTGTTCGGGTAAATCTTGATGAGCAGGTCGTAGATCGTGTCGGTCAGACTCGCGAGGGTTTCCTGCTCGACGTTGCGCCCGGAGACGTAGAAGACAACATCCACGTCAACCGGGTCCACCGAGGTCTTGCGCAGGATCGTGAATTTGGCGAACGAGCCGGCCTTGATCACCTTGGTGATCTTGATTTCAGTCTTGTCGCGAACGCTCGTGCTCAGTTCAACAACTAGCCTGTCAACCTGAGCGTGGTATTCCTTGCGCTTGTCGGCCGGCAAGCGAAGGATGTTGCTGTCGTAGTAACTAAGCTGGGTATCGGTTAGCGGCATGGCTCTCACTCGAGTGGCGACGACTGCGCTGGCTCGGCGGCGGGAAAGTTGACATCGACGAGCCATGTTGAGATCAACATAAGGCTGACTATAGCATCAAAAAGAGGCGTATCGAAACTTTTTATTAGCCGGTATGATGCTCGTGGTCCGACGGATCTATCCGCGGCAAAGACAGCCAAGCTGAAGACATGGCCACAGAACCAGAAGACCTCACCCAACCCCAGCGCGACCGCCTCGCGTTTATAGAGCTGCGCGTCCGTTTCCTAGGGGAGGTTCGGCGCCAGGACTTGTTTACTCGCTTCAGCATCCAGGCAGCTGCCGCGACGCGTGATCTGGCTACTTACAAAGAGTTAGTGCCAGGCAACATCGACTACGACAGCAAGAGCAAGGTGTATGTCCGCACCGAGTGGTTCCGGCCACTGTTCGACTTCAGCACCGCGCGGGTCCTAACCTGGTTGACCCAGGGGTACGGCGACAACGAGCCTGTACGCCATCGGCCGCTGATTGCGACCGAAGCCGCGACAGAGATCAGTCAGCCCGACCTGGAAACGCTGTCCGTCATCACGCGGGCGGTCCACCGGAAGATGGCGGTGCAGATCACCTATCGAGCCCTTACCAGTGGGCTGACAACGCGTGAGATCGTGCCCTTCGCATTGGCCGACAGCGGCAGCCGCTGGCACGTGCGTGCTTACGACCGTCGATCCCAGGAGTTCCGTGACTTCGTTCTGGCCCGCATCACCGATGCCCATTTCGTCGATGGTCCGATCGCGGATGCGGAACGGCCGGATCAAGACATCCAATGGAACCGAATTGTCGAGCTGGAACTCGTGCCGCACCCGGCCAACATGCGCAACCCCGACACGATCGAGACCGAATACGGCATGTCCGATGGCAAGCTGGTGACCCGAGTTCGCGCAGCCCTCGTGGGCTACATGCTCCGGCGATGGAATGTCGACTGCACACCCGACCACAGCCTCAAGGGCGGTGAAAACCATCTCTGGCTGAAGAACCGGCAGGCCCTGTACGGCGTGGCGAACTTGGTGCTTGCGCCCGGCTACAAGCCCGAAGACGAAGGAGCCTGACCCGTGCTGAAGCTCGAATCCATCAAGAGGAACGCGGCAATCGGCGGCATCGAGCCTGGCCAGGTCGTCCGCATCGTCACCACCGAGCCCGTGGGCCCTGATGCGGTCACCGTCTACTACAAGACATCCGACGGGCGCCTGCAGGAACGCATGCTGTTCCGTGCGGACGAGGCCAACCTGTCGTTAGCGGAGGTTGGCCGCCCTTGGGCCTTCGACGCGCCCGGCGAAGACTTCAAGCTGGCCGTGGAGGCTTACCGCATCAACCTCGCGCACTTGTTCGATCCGATGATGGCCGTGCACACCTCCAACGTCGAACCGCTGCCGCACCAGATCACCGCCGTCTACGAGTCCATGTTGCCGCGCCAGCCGTTGCGTTACGTGCTGGCCGACGACCCCGGCGCCGGCAAGACCATCATGGCCGGCCTGCTAATCCGCGAGCTGTTGATGCGCGCAGACGCCAAACGCGTGCTCATCGTCGCCCCCGGCAGCCTGGTCGAGCAGTGGCAGGACGAAATGTTCGAGAAGTTCGGCCTGACCTTCACTCTGTTCTCGCGCGAGCAGGTCGAGCAGTCACGCAGCGGCAACCCCTTCGACGACATCGACCTGATGGTGGCGCGTGTCGATCAACTCTCTCGCAACGAAGACCTGCAGGAGAAGCTGAAGCTGTCGCATTGGGACCTGATCGTCGTTGACGAAGCCCACAAGCTCTCGGCCAACTACTTCGGCAACAAGATCAACAAGACCAAGCGCTTTCTGCTTGGCGAGCTGCTGGGCTCGATCACGCGGCACTTCTTGCTGATGACGGCTACGCCGCACAACGGCAAGGAAGAGGACTTCCAGCTCTTCATGTCGCTGCTCGACTCGGACCGCTTCTATGGAAAGTTCCGGGGTGACGGAAAAACGGGCGCCCACAAGGTCGATGTCACTGACCTGATGCGCCGCATGGTCAAGGAAGACCTCCTCAAGTTCGACGGCACGCCGCTGTTCCCCGAGCGCCGCGCTACCACTGCCAACTACAAACTGTCTGACCTGGAAGCCGAGCTCTATGCTGCCGTCACGAGCTACGTGAAGGATGAAATGAACCGCGCCGACCAGCTTCAGGACGGCGCGCGCAAAGGCACGGTCGGCTTCGCGCTGACCGCACTGCAGCGGCGTCTGGCCTCAAGCCCGGAGGCGATCTACCAGTCGCTCAAGCGGCGCCGAAACAAGCTCAAGCGCCGAGTTGAAGAGGAGAAGCTGCGAAGCCGAGGCCAGTCGCTCGCCGAGACCATCAGCTTCAACGGCACCCCCGAGGACATCTGGGAATCGGCCGACGCACTGTCGCCCGATGACTACGAGAACTTCGAGGAAGCGGTCGTTGACCAAGCCACTGCAGCGCAGACCATCCAGGAACTTGAAGCCGAAATCATCATCCTCGAATCGCTGGAGGAGCAGGCGCGGCAAGTCGTTCACTCGGGCCAGGACCGCAAGTGGGACGAGCTGTCCAAGCTGCTGCAGAACACGCCCGAGATGCATGACGCCGAAGGGCGTCAGCGCAAACTCATCATCTTCACCGAGCACCGCGATACGCTCAACTACCTGGCGGTGAAGATTCGCGGCCTGATCGGCAGCGAAGAGTCGGTTGTCATGATCCACGGCGGCGTCAAACGCGAAGACCGCCGCAAGGTCCAGGAGCTGTTCCGTAACGACCCGGCCGCCCGCGTGCTGCTGGCCACCGACGCAGCCGGCGAAGGCGTGAACCTGCAGAACGCCAACCTGATGGTCAACTACGACCTGCCGTGGAACCCCAACCGGCTTGAACAGCGCTTCGGCCGCATCCACCGCATCGGCCAGACCGAGGTTTGCCACCTCTGGAACATGGTCGCGTCGGAGACCCGCGAAGGCGACGTGTTTCACCGCCTCTTCGAAAAGCTCGAAGTCGAGCGCAAGGCGCTCGGTGGCCGGGTGTTCGACATCCTGGGTGAGGTCTTCGAAGACCGCAGCCTGAAGGACCTGCTGATCGACGCCATTCGCTACGGCGACGATCCCGAGATTCGGGCCCGGCTTCATCGCAAGGTGGAGGGGGCGCTCGACACCCAGCATCTGGAAACCATCATCAAGCGCAACGCCTTGTGCGAAGAGGTGATGGATGAGAAGCGACTATTCGCAGTGAAGGAAGAAATGGAGAAGGCAGAGGCCCGCAAGCTGCAGCCCTACTTCATCCGGTCATTCTTCAACCAGGCCTTCCAGCAGCTCGGTGGCGAGCTGCGCCCACGCGAACAGGGACGGTACGAGATCACCCACGTGCCGGCCCATGTGCGCGAGCGGGACCGCCAGATCGCCGGCCGCGACCGCCGAAATCCGGATCCTGTTCTCCGCCGCTACGAACGCGTCTGCTTCGAAAAGCAGTTCGTGCGACTCGCAGGTCGCGTTGGCGCACCCATGGCAAGCCTCGTGCACCCTGCACATCCGCTCATGCAGTCGGTGACCGATCTCGTGCTGGAACAGCACCGCAACAAGCTCAAGCAGGGCACGGTGCTCGTAGACCCTAGCGACCTGGGTCTGAGCCCCAAGGTGATGTTCATCATCGACCATTCGGTCAAGGAAGGGCCAGACCTCGCGCATGTAGCATCGCGGCGTATGCAGTTCGTCGAGATCGATCTGCAGGGCTCGGCCTCCAACGCCGGCTGGGCTCCCCACTTGGACCTGCATGCCATCAGCGCATCGGATCTGGCCTTGGTTCAGGATGTGCTTGCCGCGCCATGGATCACCCAAGACCTGGAGCAGCTTGCCCTCTCTCATGCATCGGCTCACCTCGTGCCCGAGCACTTCAACGAAGTGCGCGAACGGCGAGAGGCCCACGTCGACAAGACGATGGCGGCCGTGCACGAGCGCCTGGTTCGGGAGATCAACTATTGGTCGGACCGTTACATCAAGCTGCAGGACGATCTATCGGCGGGCAAGGATGTTCGGCTGACGCTCGACAACGTCCGCCGTTCGATCGATGACCTCACGGCTCGTCGCGAGTCCCGTGAGAAGGAACTCAAAGCTCTGCGGCACATCGTGTCGGCTACACCGGTCGTCGCCGGGGGCGCGGTGGTCATCCCCGTGGGTCTGCTGATGCAGCGAAAGGCCGAGCCTGGCTGGTCGGCGGATGCCGACGCGCGCACGCGCGTCGAGCAGGTTGCCATGAACGCGGTCATGGCGGCCGAGCGCGCCATGGGGCATGAAGTCATCGACGTGTCCGCGCAGAAATGCGGCTGGGATGTCACCAGCATCCCCGGGCATGTAGACGGCCGCATTCCGCCGTCGCGGCACATCGAGGTCAAGGGCCGCGCCAAAGGCCAGACCACGATCACCGTCACGCGTAACGAAGTGCTGTACGGCTTGAACCAGCAGGAGAAATTTATGCTCGCCGTGGTGCTAGTGGATGGCGACGCTCATGAAGGTCCGTTCTACGTGAAGAAGCCCTTCACCCAGGAGCCGGATTGGGCGGTCACGAGCATTAACCTCGACCTGGATCAGTTGCTGGCTCGTGCGGAGTTTGCCGAAGGAGTACAGCAATGCTGATTCAAGTGAAGCTCATCCGCGTGGATAGGTTCAGCGGTAAGACCTGCGAGGGCGTGGGGGAGCTATCCATCCGCAAGGACGAGAAGGGGGTTTACGTGTACATGACCAAGGGAGGCGAGACCGGCTTTGAGAGCTTCAGCCTCACGCCCCGCCAGAAGGTCACACTGCACGACTGGTGCGCTTGCATGGGACGGCGCGGTGAGTACGACACCGTGACCGTACCCAAGGACGAAATGGAGCGGGCCTACCGCGCAGCAGGAATCATTGAATGATCAAGTCGCCGAAGAAGCTCATCGAGGTTGCGCTCCCGCTCGACAAAATAAACACTGAGGCGGCACTTCGTAAGAGAAAGGCCCCAGGCGGTTACCCCACAACGCTACACAAGTGGTGGGCCCAGCGGCCTGTGGCTGTTGCTCGCGCAGTTGTATTTGCTCAAATGGTCAACGATCCTGGATACCAACAGGGCGGAGGCTTTCGTTACGGCGTTAACAAGGAAAAGGCGGCAATCGAGCGCGAGCGCCTTTTCAAGATCATCGAAGACCTCGTGCTTTGGGAAAACACCAACAACGAGACCGTACTCCAAGCTGCGAGCGCCGAGATTTGGCGAAGCTGGCGCGAGACGTGCGAACTCAACAAGGGGCATCCAGAAGCCGCCGAACTCTTCAACCCTGAACGACTTCCCGCCTTCTACGACCCCTTCGCGGGTAGCGGCGCGTTGCCTTTGGAAGCGCAACGCCTCGGGTTGGAAAGCTATGCGTCTGACTTGAATCCAGTTGCTGTGACGATCAACAAGGCAATGGTACAAATCCCGCCCAAGTTCGTCGGTCGCCTGCCAGTTGGGTCGGTGCTAGATGGCCAGCGACAGGGAAAATTGCACGAGGACTGGTCCGGCGCAAGAGGCCTTGCGGAGAGCGTGAGGCGCTACGGGGCTTGGATGCGCGCCGAGGCTAAATCGCGTATCGGCCATCTGTACCCCCCAATAGAAGTCACGGCGGCGATGGCCGAGGACCGTCCGGACCTCAAACCCTATGTCGGCGACAAACTCACTGTGATCGCCTGGCTATGGGCGCGTACGGTGAAAAGCCCCAACCCCGCATTCAGTCATGCTGATGTGCCGCTTGTGTCGACCTTTGTGCTGTCAAGCAAGGCCGGTAAGCAGGTTTATGTGCAGCCCATCGTCGATGGTGATAGCTACCGGTTTACGGTCAAGGTCGGTGAGCCCCCAGAAGGCGCGGGAAATGGTACCAAGGCCAACGGGCGCAGCTCCAATTTCATATGTTTGCTATCTGGCGCGTCTGGAACGCCAATTTCTGGTGACTACATTAAGGCCGAGGGCCAAGCCGGTCGTATGAGCGCGCGCCTAATGGCCATCGTGGCTGAAGGCAGTCGTGGTCGCGTATACCTGCCACCGACGTCTGATCACGAAGCAATTGCGCGAAGCGCAGTTCCGGCGTGGCGCCCTGTCGGGGAGGTTCCTGCTCGCCTTACGGGGGGCACGTGCGTGCCGTACGGCTTGACGCAATGGGGTGATCTATTCACCCCACGCCAACTTGTCGCGCTGACTTGCTTCGCCGACCTAGTAGTTCGTTCCAGAAATATGCTTACAAATCACGCGACCTCCAAGTCGAATTTCTTCCATCGGAAGACGACGGGGGTCGCGTTCATTTCGTCGATGCCCATCGCGATGCGTGCCTTGAGTTCGTCGACGGAGGCGACGCGGATGTGGCGGAGGAAGGTGCGCGCCATTTTCGAGAAGGCGCATTCGATCAGGTTGAGCCAGGAACCATGCTTGGGGGTGTGAACGTATTCGAAGCGTCCAGGCCGCGAGGCGAGGTATGCCATTGTCTCGCGAGAGATGTGGGAGGAATGGTTGTCGAGGACGATGCGAATGATGGCCGCCGGCGGATAGTAAGCATCGATCGATTTGAGCAGGGCGATGAATTCCCGGCTGCGGTGCCGGTCTTCGATCTGGGCAAACACATGGCCGGAGTGCAAATCGATGCCGGCCAGGATCGACACGGTTCCATGGCGGACGTACTCATAATCCCGGCCAACCGCTGGCGCCTTGCCCGGGACCGGCGGCAAATCCGGGGCCGTCAGGCCGATTGCTTGCACCCCCGGCTTTTCATCGACGCTGACGGTGTAAATGGGATTCGGCCGCCCATCATGAACGGCGCCTTCGGTGTAGAGCGAAACGTCCCGGTAGACCATCAGGACCTCATGCATCTTTCGGTCGAAATGGGGATCCCGTTTCTCAAGGTAGTAGCTGATCTTGTGCGGCTTGAGTTGGTGCTCGTTGAGAATGCGCCAGACCGTGCTCTTGCCGGCAGCGGCAAGACGCGGAAAACCCGCCTCTTCGGCATGCGCGGCGACATAGCTCGCCAGCGCCGAGATGCTCCACAGTTCCGCAGCCAAACCGACTTCCTTCGGTTTAGCACACGCTACGCTCACCACCCAGGCCTTCGCCTCCTCGGTGATCTCGGGCGCAAACGGGCGGTGATAGGCGTCCTTCAGACCGACTTGAACGCCTGCCGCCAGAGCCTTGTCGATGCACTTGTAAATCATCGGCCGACTTACGCCCAACTGTCGCTGAATCTCGCTGATCGACGCGCCCTGCGCATAGCGGAGCAACACCCCGGCCCGCTCAGCCTCTCGCACCGGCGCCGTCCGCGACCCCGCCAGTTCAGACAACATCGCCCGCTGCTCCTCCGACAGCACCAACGCCGCTCGTCCGCTTTTCCGCCCCACGATCGCCTCCTGTCCGATAGCCGCAGGAAGCATGGCGCTTGCCGGTCATTTTGTAAATATATTATCGGAACGATATACTAGTAACCGAGGCGGTTGCGCACGTGCTGGCTGATGCCAAGAAAGCTGGCTGGTCCGACGATAGTCACAGCCTCGATGCAGGCGGCTCTGGAGCAATGGCGTATGCCCAGGCGGTCGGTGTCTACCTCGCTTGCGCGGTCAGTCGGCTTGCCGACTATGGTTGCTCGCTCGCAACTTGGCGACCGAAAGACAATGCCATGCGCTCCGGAATGCCAAAGCAGGCAGTCCAGATGTCTTGGGACTATGCCGAGGGTTCGCCGCTCGCGAAGTCCAGCTCGGGCTTTGGGGGATGCATCAGCGTCGTCGCAAACGTTCTGGAGACTGCCCTCAATTGCGTGTCACCAGGCGTAGCGACGCAAAGCAGCGCCGCGTCCTCAGACGCTCTTGACGGCGGCCCGTCATCGGTGGTCGTAAGTACAGATCCTCCGTATTTCGCCAATATCGGTTACGCGGACCTCTCGGACTTCTTTTATGTCTGGTTGCGGAGGTCACTGCGCTCCGTGTTTCCTGACCTTTTCGCAACGCTGGCCGTACCCAAAGAAGAGGAATTGGTGGCGAGCCCCTATCGGCATGGCGGCAAAGAGGCGGCGGAGGCGTTTTTCCTAGACGGTATGGGGAGTGCGATTGCTAACCTTGTTAAGCGATCCCATCCTGCATATCCAGTAACGATCTACTATGCATACAAGCAGGCCGAAACTGACGATGAGTCCGGTACCCACAGCACCGGCTGGGAAACTTTCCTCCAGGCTGTTCTTCAAGCCGGTTTTGCGATCACTGGCACATGGCCGATGCGCACTGAGGGCGACAATCGGCAGGTTGGAGTTGGGAACAACGCACTTGCGTCCAGCATAGTGCTTGTTTGTCGGCAGCGTGCTGCTGACGCTCCCGCGATAAGTCGGCGCCAATTCATCCGAGAGTTGAACGCTGTCCTGCCTGCGGCGCTCCTTGATATGACCAGCGATGGTGTCAACAGTCCCGTGGCCCCGGTCGACCTGAGCCAGGCCATCATCGGACCCGGCATGGCCATCTTCAGCCAGTACGCGGCGGTGCTCGAAGCCGACGGCACGCCGATGAGCGTGCGCACCGCGTTGCAACTCATCAACCGCTTCCTGAGCGAGGACGATTTCGACCACGACACCCAGTTCTGCTTGCACTGGTTCGAGGGGCAAGGCTGGGCCGTGGGCAAGTTCGGCGATGCCGATGTGCTGGCTCGCGCCAAGGGCACCAGCGTCGGTAGCCTGCAAGATTCCGGCGTCGTAGAGAGTGGTGCTGGCAAGCTGCGCCTGCTGCGTTGGGCTGAACTCCCCAAGGACTGGTCGCCCGAGACCGACACCCGCACGCCGATCTGGGAAGCCCTGCACCACCTGATCCGTGCCCTCAACCAGGACGGCGAATCGGCCGCTGGCGCGCTGCTCGCGCGCATGCCAGCACGGGCTGAACCGATGCGCGCGCTGGCCTATCGCCTGTACACACTTTGCGAACGCAAAGGCTGGGCCGAAGAAGCACGCGCCTACAACGAACTGGTCGGCGCATGGTCGAGCATCGAACAAGCGGCTGCTGACGCGGGCATCGTTGGCTCACAGGCGCGTCTGGACATTTGAGACCGCCATGACTGCCACTACACCACAACCCTCCGCCACAGAGCTATGGGAAATCATCAATAGAGAGATCACGGGCATTCAGCTCCTTTGGGAAGCCGTGGATGGCCTGTATTTCCAGCCGCAGGGCAAAGGCTTGGCGACGCTGGGACAGGACGCACCCTTGTTCTTCAGATTGATGCAAACGGCTTTTATAGAATCATTGCTGATGCGGGTATCTCGATTGATGGACCCGGCAAACAGCGGCAGGCGTGAAGGCGAGAGGCCAAACCTGAGCTTGAAACGGTTGGTGGAGAAGGATTCAAGGATCTGTCTCGACGAGAAGGCCATTCGGGCGATTTGGGATGGCTCCGGCTTGAAAACCGTCCGTGACAAGTATCTGAGCCACAATGACTTGAACCGAGCGTTGAAAGAAGCACACACGCTGAACATTCCGCTTGAAACTGCGGACATTGAGGCGATGCAGGCGCTTGCGAGTGGTTTGCGCGAGCTGAGGCGGAGCGTCAATCACAAGCTGACTGGGACTGCCTACCTAGATGAAAGGCTAGACGTTCAGGTTCAACACGAGCTACGTGTTCTAAGCAAGTCGCTGCTGGGTGGAGAGCAGTTTTTCACGTTGCTGCCAGACCATGAATTCCTGCAACGCGCGTGGCAGGAGGCGGGACATGAGTAATGTGGCGCACACCCCGTCGCTCCTCTCCGACCTGCGCGGGCTGATCGAACAGGCCCGGCAGCACCTTGCCCAGACAGCCAACAGCACCTTGACGCTGTTGCATTGGAAGCTGGGGGAGCGAATCCAGCGGGAGATACTGCAAGGGCAACGCGCTCAGTATGGCGAGGAGATTTTGCCGACACTGTCGGCAAAATTGGTCCCCGAATATGGCAAGGGTTTCAGCGCTCGCAATCTCGCCCGGATGGTGCAGTTCGCCGAGGCCTTTCCGGACGAGCAGATCGTCGCGACGCTGTCGCGAGAACTGGGCTGGAGCCACTTCGTCGAGATTTTGCCGCTCAAACAACCGTTGGAGCGTGAGTTCTATGCCGAAATGTGCCGGGTCGAGCGCTGGAGTGTGCGTACTCTCCGCGAGCGCATCGCTAGCCAGCTCTACCTGCGCACTGCGCTAACCAAACAGCCCGAAGCGGTCGTACGCAAGGAACTGAGCCACCTGCGCGTGGGGGGGCAGATGACGCCGAACATGGTGTTCCGCGACCCCTACATGCTCGATTTCCTGGGCCTGCCCGACGGCTACAGCGAGCGCGACCTGGAGACCGCGATCCTGCGTGACATGGAGCGCTTCCTGCTGGAACTTGGCGCGGGCTTCACCTTCGTCGCGCGGCAAAAGCGCATCAGCGTGGGCCGCGACGATTTCTATCTCGACCTGCTGTTCTATCACCGGCACCTGCGCAGACTGGTCGCCGTGGAGCTGAAGCTCGAGCCCTTCGCGCCCGCCCACAAAGGTCAGATGGAACTGTACCTGCGCTGGCTGGACAAGCATGACCGCGTCGAGGGCGAAGCCTCGCCACTGGGGTTGATTCTGTGCGCAGGTGCAGACAGCGAACAGGTAGAGCTAATGGACCTGGAATCGGCTGGCATTCGGGTCGCCGAATACCTCGCGCAGATACCGGACATGAAGCTGCTGCAACGCCAATTGCATCGCGCGGTGGAGCATGCGCGAGAGCGCGCGGCGCAAGGGCTGTTGACGCATCAACAAGACATGGGTGGGGAAGAACAATGAGCTTGAAGCCGTGGCGCGAGATCGCCGTTCCGCACGAGGATGTGCTGAAAGGAACATTTCAGCAGGCCGAATTCGCAGCCGACTTGTCGCGCGTGCATGACGGTACGGCGACCGCCGAATACCAGGACCCGAGCCTGTTCTTCCAGCGCACATTCATTACCGAGGGCATGCGATTGCTGCTCGATTCAGTGGTCAAGCGCCTTTCGGGTAAGGGCGGCGACCCGGTCATTCAATTGCAGACTGCGTTTGGCGGCGGCAAGACCCACACCATGCTGGCCATCTACCACTTGGCGAATGGCAAGGCATTGCCGAGCGACTTGCCTGGCGTTCCGGCGATCCTGGACGCTGCGGGGGTGACGGAGCTACCCCGCGCGCGCGTCGCCGTATTGGACGGCATCAAGTCATCCCCCAACCAGCCAGTCACGCGGGGCAAGCAGTCCGTACGCACGCTGTGGGGCGATCTTGCCTGGCAGCTTGGCGGCGATGAGGGCTACTCGATGGTGGCAGACGCTGATGCGTCCGGCACGTCACCCGGCAAGACCGTTCTGCAAGAGCTGCTGAGCCGCTGCGCGCCCTGTGTGATCCTGATCGACGAGCTGGTTGCGTACGTCCGCCAGTTTGAGGAGGGCAAGGCGCTGACGGGCGGTACCTATGACTCGAACCTGACGTTCGTCCAGGCGCTGACCGAGGCGTTGAAAGCCGTGCCTACGGCAGTCCTGCTCGCATCGTTGCCCGAGTCCGACAGGGAAGCCGGCAGTCAACGCGGCATCAAGGCGCTCGCCTCGCTGTCGCACTACTTCGGCCGTGTTCAGGCGCTCTGGAAGCCCGTTGGCACCGAGGAGGCGTTCGAGATCGTGCGCCGGAGGCTGTTCACTACGATCGGCGACAAGCTGGCGACCGAGTCGGTATGCCGCGCGTTCGCGGACTTCTACGTCGCGAACAAGGACGATCTGCCGCACGAGACGCAGGAAAGCCGCTACTTCGACCGGCTGCTTCACGCGTATCCCATTCACCCTGAAATGTTCGATCGGCTGTACGACGATTGGTCGACGCTGGACAACTTCCAGCGCACGCGCGGTGTACTGAAGCTGATGGCCAAGGTCATCCACCGCCTCTGGAAGGACGGCAACAACGACCCCTTGATCATGCCGGGCAGCTTGCCGATCTACGACGCTGACACCCGCAACGAAGCAATCCAGTACCTGCCGCAGGGATGGGACCCGGTGCTGGAGCGGGACGTGGACGGCGAGCGGTCAGAGCCCGTCGAGATCGAGAACCGTGAGTCGAAGTTCGGTAGCGTGCAGGCGTGCCGGCGCGCGACACGGGCGATCTTTCTGGGTAGTGCCCCGAGCACGTCGAACCAGCTTGTGCGCGGCCTGGAACTTGAACGGGTTGTGCTTGGTGTGGTTCAGCCCGGCCAGCAGATCGGGTTGTACAAGGACGCACTCCGCCGGCTCGGTGACCGGCTGCACTATCTGAACAGCGCCAACAACCGCTTTTGGTTCGACACCCGGCCGAACCTGCGGCGCGAGATGGAAGAGCGCAAACGCCGCTTCCAGGATAAGGAAGATGTCTTCCCGGCTGTTCGCGAACGTGTGCAGAGGAGCCTGGCAACCGGAGTGTTTGGTGGCATCCACGTTTTCACGGCGAGCGGCGACGTGCCAGACGACTGGCAGCTTCGCTTGGTGGTACTACCGCCTGATGCGGCATTCAGCCGCAGCGGACAAAACCTGGCCACCGAACGGGCCAAGGAAATTCTGAAGGCCCGCGGTGAGCAGCCGAGGCAGAAACAGAACCGGCTCATCTTCCTGGCGGCCGATTATGACAACGTCAGTAGACTCAAAGATCAAGTCCGCTCGATGCTGGCCTGGCAGTCGATCGTCAGCGACATCAGGGAGATGAAGCTGAACCTGGACCAGTTCCAGGCCAAGCAAGCCAGCAAAAGCCTGGAGGACGCAGGCGAGGCACTCAGGCGCATGGTGCGCGAGACATACAAATGGCTGCTTGCGCCGATGCAGGAGGCCCGCCCCGGAAAGGCAATGTCAGAAGTGCAGTGGGAACACTTCCCGCTCAATCCCGGCGCACTGAACCCATCCCAAGAGATCGAGCGCGTCCTGAAGGAAAACGAGCTGCTGATTACCGAGTGGGCTCCCATCCATCTTGTAGGGGTGTTGAAGACTTGGTTTTGGAAAGATGAGATTCGCGAGGTAAGCGCGGTGGACGTTTGGCAGAAGAGCTGCCAGTACCTTTATCTACCCCGCCTCAGGGATGACGTAACGTTCCAGACCACAGTTGGTGCCGGCGCCGACAGCCGCGACTTCTTCGGCATCGCGCAGGGCAAGGATGAAGGCCGCTATGTAGGCTTCAGCTTCGGCAAGAAAACGTCGATCTTCATGGACTCGTCGCTCCTGCTGATCGAGCCGGTGACGGCGGCGATGTTTGCGGAGGCCCAGCGAGCGGCAGAAGAGGCGCGTAAGGGCGCAACGCCAACTACAGGCACCGGCACCACGACCCCGCCGCGCGTCGAGGACTCGGCGAAGCCAACCTATCCAGCGGTCCCTGGCGCCACCTCGCAGCAGCCACCGAAGCGCCAGTTCTATGGCAGCATCGAGCTGGATCCTTTCCAGGCAAAGAAGCAGTTCGCCGACTTGGTTGATGAGGTCGTGCTGCAGTTCACCGCCCGACCGGGTGTGAAGGTGAAGATCGCGATCGAGATTCAGGCCGAAACCGAGACCGGTTTCGATGACAACGTGCAGCGGGCGGTGAAGGAGAACTGCAAAGTTCTCAAGTTCAGGAGTGCTGAGTTCGAACAGGGCGAATAAGCGCTACCCACTTGCACAACCACGAAATGGAAGCCGCGCTGCGCTAGTTTCGACACTATATGTCTGTTTTCTGCAATCCTGACCATTTCGAAACGGTCGGCGAGAGTTCGGGATCAGTAGAAGCGGTCAATGACGAAAGACCGCTTCATGTTGGTCATGACTGTCGCCTTCGGCCGACAAGCTCGATCCTTCGCACGACGCTTCGCCGAAATACGCATCCGAAAACGCCGTCGGAGATAACGTTCTGCCGAACAGGTAACCCTGTACGACGTCGCAGCCCATCTTGCGGACCAGATCGTACTGGATCGCGGTCTCGACACCTTCGACGATGACCTCGAGGTCCAGGTTGTGGGCGAGGGCGATGATGCCGCGCACGATCGCGGGCTCCGGGCCCGTATCGGTGAGCTCGGTGATGAAGCTGCGGTCGACCTTGAGGATGTCAACGGGCATTCGCTTCAGGTAGCTGAGGGACGAGTAGCCGGTGCCGAAATCGTCGATCGCGAGGTGCACCCCAAGGCGCTTGAGCTGGAAGAGGTTATCGATCGCGTTGCCGCGACGGTCCAGCCACATGCTTTCGGTTATCTCGACGACGAGATCGTCGGATCTCAGCCCGCTGCGGCGGAGCGCGTTTTCGACTGCGTCGGCGATGCCGTGGTCCTGCAGCTGCTCAGTGGAGAAATTGACTGCAATCCGCAAGTTGTTCCCGGCTTCGCGCCAGACCTTGAGCTGCGCGCAAGCCGTGTCGAGCACCCACGCGCCTATCGGTCCGATGAGACCGATTTCCTCTGCGAGGGGGATGAATTGGTCCGGGCCGATCAGTCCGCGTAACGGGTGCTGCCACCGCACCAGCGCTTCCGCGGCGACCATCCGTCCGGTCGTCACCTCTCGCTCGGGCTGGTAATGGAGCACAAACTCGCCGTGCTCGACCGCACGGCGCAGATCGCTTTCGAGCTGCAGGTGCTCACTGGCGTTCGTCTCCATTGCGTCTTCATAGAACATGATGCCGTGGTTGGTGCGCTTGCCGCGATACATTGCGGTCTCGGCATGGCGGAGCAGGGTGCCCACGTCGGCGCCGTTGCGCGGGTAGAAGGCGACTCCGATGCTTGCCGTGACGAAGAGGTCGTGGCCGTCTATCAGATAGGGCTTCGCAAGCTCGGTCGCGATGGCCTGCGCGACCGACGCGGCGGCGGCGACCGAGGGCAGATCTTCGAGCACCACGGCGAATTCGTCCCCGCCGAGGCGCGCGACGTAAGCCCCGGCGCTACGGGCGAGCCGTCGGCTGGCACTTTTCAGTAGACGATCGCCGATTTCGTGTCCGAGCGTGTCGTTGACGAACTTGAAGCGGTCGAGGTCGAGGAAGAGCAGCGCGAGCATCCGCGTGTCGGATCGTGCGGGGTCGAGTCGCGCCTGCAACCACTCTTGAAAGGCGGTGCGGTTCGGCAGGCCCGTGAGGCTGTCCGTGTAGGTGAGGTGGCGCACGTCGCGTTCGGCGCGGCAGAGATCGAGGGTGTGGCGCACGCGGTGCACCAGGACGTTCGGGTGCAGGGGTTCCGAAATGCAGTCGCTCGCCCCGACCGCAAAGGCGTACTCGATCTGCCGCTCGTCGGGAGCGGTAATCATCAGCACCGGCAGGTCCGTGCATTGCGGCAGTGCCTTGAGCCGCACGCAGGTCGCGAAGCCGTCGGCGCCGGGGCTCGCCGCATCGAGTAGCAGGAGGTCGGGGACGGTGTGCGTGAGGCGCGCGATCGCCAACCCTGCGTTGTCGACCACGTCGACGACGAAGCCATTGCGTTCAAGCGCGTCGCGCAGCCCCGGGCGTGTGCTGCGGTCGTCGCGGACGACGAGCACATGTGGTCTCCTCGAATCCTCGGGGAGTCTGTCCGCCTCGGTACATTGGTGCTCCTCGAGCCGCCCGGCCGTCGATGCGCTCGGATGGTAGTGGCTTTCGAGAGAAAGGTTGGATGTCGTATGCATGGCGTCTCTCCATCGTGTTTTCTCGTTGGTTGATGGCCTATTGGCCTTGCCCTTCAGAAATTTCTTGGCGCCGAAGGGCCGAGCCGCAACGCAGCCTTGAGCTACGCGCGAGCACTGGCAACGAGGAGGACGCACGCTACGGGCCGCGGGTAACCCGGTTGATGCGTCGAAGCGGTGAGGCGCCGACGGGGCGAGCAACGTTTTTCGGGGTTCTGAAGCGCGAATTCGGCGGCGCAACGTCCACGCCATACGCATGGATGTGCGACGCGGAAGAGCGGAGTGCGGGGAGCAACGAGGTTGAGCGGCGCGGTGCGTGGCTCAACCATGAGCAAAAACGACCGCGCGGGGGCGGCTATGCAACGCTTGAGGCCGTCGCTGCGCGCACAACACGGAAACCGTGCCGTTTCGCTAGAAGAAATGTAGCCTTTGGAGGGCACATTCTCAAGAGTCTTGTTGTTGGCTGGGGCAGCAGTATGTCACTGGCGGTCGGAGGGACTCATGCGCACCGTCGTCGAAATCCTTCCGATCGGTGGATCGAACATAAGAGCCCCGGGCCGGAGGCCGTACCAGTTCGAGGGGCTGACTGGTCACGCAGCTTTGAAGAGCCGGTCGAGTCACAACGTTTCTACGTATTGTGGTTCATGATCAGGGTCTTTCCAAGCTTCACCTGCTCCTCATCGGGCTTCGATTCGCCGGGGGCAGGGTGATCGGCCAGATGCGGTAGACCGCCACTGAAACACGGGACGGGTAGGTCATTCGCGTAACAATGTGACGGTTGGTCGCATAGTGGGGGGGCGACGAGGCCCGATCCGGTCGCTTACGCCGGCTCCGTTATGCGCCAGCGCTGAACGTCCAAAGAGCCTCCGACGGATTTGTCGGCCTGGCGCGACTCCTGGCTCTTGCTCGCAAGGCCGCTGACCGTCAGCTTGAGCTTTTGGCTCGGGTGAAACGTCACGACGCGGCGCGCGGACACCCGCGCCGTCTCACCGGTCTTCGGGTTGCGGCCCGGACGCTCGGGCTTCTCGCGCAGCTGAAATCCGCCGAAGCCCGACAACTTGACGTCCTCACCAGTTTCGAGCGAAGCGCTGATTTCCTCAAAAAAGGCCTCGACCATCTCCAAGGCTTCCCGCTTGTTCAGTCCGACGTTTTCGACGACGACCTGGACGATTTCAGCTTTTGTTAGCGTCATGTTCTTGTCTTTCTATCCCTTAGCCTGGCCGCGGCGGCTGGGCGGTTGTCGCCTATAGTGCCACTGTCTCGATCTCCGGCTGATATAGCACTTTTACCGCGGCGAGGTAAAGCGCCTGACTGCTGAAGGACGAAGGGCGCGCGCGGCGGCACGTCGAAATGCCTTGCGATGCCGAAGCTCGTGGGCGGACGAAATCCAAGACGAGGGTACATGTCCTTGTGTCCGAGGACTTCCACGGCGACGTAGATCTCTTTGGTATGTCTCCTTGAGTACTTCCGCAGCATATGTGGCATCACTCGGCGGCCACCGTTCGTATCCTGCAAAGTTCGTAAGATCCGCGGAGCGGCCACGCCGTTGTCCCGTCAGTGTGAGCTCGCGCGCACACCTGCCGATGGAGGGACGCGACGGCGCGAAAATCACGGTCGGCAGGGGAGAGAGACCGCGTGGTCGCGCCGTCAATCTCATGGCTGGGACCGCGTGACTCAAGCGACCCCAATACGGGTTCGGAGACGTTCGGGCGGCAATGCCAAGTGGGCGTTACCCTGCCGACTGAACGGGGGAGGGTAATACCCTCAGGTGGTTTCGACGAAGCCGGTGATCTCGAGGCCGAAGCCGGCCATGCTCGGGATCTTGCGCGGGCTCGCGAGCAGGCGCATCTTGCCGACCTTGAGGTCGCGCAGGATCTGTGCGCCGACGCCGAACAGGCGTGCGTCCCACTTCACCGGCGGGTTGTCGTCGCCACGCAGGCCGGCAAGCAGTTCGGTGCCCGACTGCGGGCGGTAGAGCAGCACGATCACGCCCTGCTCGGCCTGGGCGAGGCGTGCCATCGCCTGGTTGACCGGGAAGCTGTGGCGGCCGCTGTCCGGGTCGAGGAAATCGACCACCGAGATCGGTTCATGCACGCGCACCAGCGTCTCGCGGTCGGGGTGAATTTCGCCGTGCGACAGCGCGAAATGCACCTCTCCGGTGGTCTTGTCCTCGAAGGCAGCGAGACGGAAGCGGCCGTGCGGGGTGTCGACGTCCTTTTCCGCAACGCGACGGATCAGGTGCTCATGCGCCGAGCGATACTGGATCAGGTCGCGGATCGCACCGATCTTGAGGCCGTGCTCCTTCGCGAACTCGACCAGATCGGGCAGGCGCGCCATCGTGCCGTCGTCCTTGAGAATCTCGCAGATCACCGCCGCGGGTTCGAGTCCGGCGAGCGAGGCGAGATCGCAGCCGGCCTCGGTGTGGCCGGCACGGATCAGCACGCCGCCGTTCTGTGCCATCAGCGGGAAAATGTGGCCCGGCTGGACGATATCGGCGGGTCGGGCGTTGCGCGCAACGGCTGCCTGCACGGTGCGCGAGCGGTCGTGGGCGGAAATGCCGGTCGTGACGCCTTCGGCGGCCTCGATCGAGGTGGTGAACGCGGTGCCGTGCGGCGAGCGGTTGTCGCGCACCATCAGCTGCAGGTCGAGCTGCCGGCAGCGCGCTTCGGTGAGCGTCAGGCAGATCAGGCCGCGGCCATACTTGGCCATGAAGTTGATCGCTTCGGGCGTGACGTGCTCAGCGGCGAGCACGAGGTCGCCTTCGTTTTCGCGGTCTTCTTCGTCGACCAGCACGACCATGCGGCCGGCGCGGATCTCTTCCACGATTTCGGGGATCGGGGATAGGGTGGTTATTGTGTGCTCTCCTTGCGCCAAGTCAGCATGCTCAGAGCCCCTCCAGTTGAAGATGTCGCATTCCATTTCAAGTTGTCTTGCTTGGCGAGGGCGACAACTTCGCGGCCGACTTCGGTCTGTCGACGGATGCGACATCAAATTGCTCGCGGCAACCGAGTCCGCGAGAGTTGTCGATGAAGTAAAGCCTCGCAGGTCGAAGTCTGTACCAGGCAATCTTGTTCATAGCTGCCGCAATTGCTCCATTCATGTGGTCGCGGGTTGTAAAAGTGAACTTGCGGGCGAAGAGGTTGGCTGCGCGCACGCTATCCAGTGCGTTCAACCGCAGTGCTTCCCCCTCCAGTTGGATCCCCCGGATTTCTTGCCACTCGGAGTAGTCTTCCTGCACGGTCGCGGCAACTCTCGGGTCTCTCTCGAGGTTGCGTGCATGCCGTGTGCTTGGAGCCGAAAGGAAATACAGGTCCGCTCCGTCATTTACATAGAATACTGCCGCTGCCCAAGGTCCCTCGGGACCTTGGGTCGCGAGCGTCATCACGTGGTGGTGCTCGAGATAGGTGAGCGGTTCGTTGCGTGGATCGGTTTGCATAATGGGATCACATTTCGCGCAGTGCCCGAGACACGTCGGCGTTCTGGGCGCGGTCGCGCAAGGCGTGGTCCATCAGCACGAGTGCCAGCATGGCCTCTGCAATTGGGACTGCGCGTATTCCGACGCAGGGGTCATGTCTTCCATGCGTCTTGATCACGGCGGGGGCCCCCGTGACGTCGACGGTCCTTCCCTAAATACGGATGCTCGATGTGGGTTTGAGCGCGATACTGGCAAGAATGTCCTGGCCTGACGAAATGCCTCCTAGCGTCCCGCCCGCCCGGTTGCTCGCGAATCCGTTCTGCATGATTTCGTCGCGATGTTCGCTGCCCCGCTGCTCGACGCAGGCAAAACCGTCACCGATCTCCACCCCTTTGACGGCATTGATACTCATCAGTGCGTGTGCGATATCGGCGTCGAGGCGGTCGAATACCGGCTCGCCGAGTCCCACCGGCACGCCGCCGGCAACCACGTTTATGCGGGCACCGACTGAATCTCCGTCCTTACGCAATGCGTCCAGGTAGTGCTTGAGCTCATCCACCCTTGATGCATCGGGGAAAAAAAACGGATTGCGACCGATCTCGTCCCAGTCCACGTGCGCCGCGGCAATCGACCCCAGCTTCGCCAGGTAACCGCGGATATGCACCCCAAAGCGTTCCCTCAAATACTTCTTCGCGATGGCTCCCGCTGCGACCCGTACAGCAGTCTCGCGCGAAGATGATCGGCCGCCACCCCGGTAGTCCCGTACGCCGTACTTCTGCTGATAGGTGTAGTCGGCATGGCCGGGGCGAAAAAGATCCTTGATCCGGGCATAGTCCTTTGAGCGTTGATCCGTGTTGCGAATCAGGAGGCCTATGGGCGTTCCGGTAGTACGTCCTTCAAATACTCCGGACAGGATTTCTACCTTGTCGTCTTCGGCTCGTGCGGTCGTATAGCGCGATTGGCCTGGCTTGCGGCGGTCGAGATCGGGCTGGAGATCCGACTCTGACAACTCGAGTCCCGGAGGGCATCCGTCCACCACGCCCCCCAGTGCGGGTCCGTGACTTTCGCCGAAGCTGCTTACGACGAAGAGCTTGCCAATCGAACTTCCCGACATATCTACTCCGCAAGGCCGCCAGCGCGCATCGAGGTGCGAAAGCTGACAACGCGATCAAAGCACGCTGCCAGCCAGAAACTGTAGGTCTCCGGATGTTCGCGCAGATCGGCGGCCAACTGTTTTGTCTCCATCCACTTCCAGTCGTCGGCCTCTTCCGGATTCAAAACGGGCTCGCCATCATGATCACCAAAAAATACATGATCATATTCATTTTCAATTAGTCCATTGTCGAACCGCGTCTTGTACGCGAAACTGAAAACCTCCTGAAGTTCGCAATTCACGCCCATTTCCTCGCGCAGTCGGCGTTGTGCTGCATTGGTGGTGTCTTCATTCGGTCTCGGATGGCTGCAGCATGTATTGCTCCAGAGCCCACCTGAATGATATTTCGTCGAGGCGCGCTTTTGCAGCAGGACCTGGCCGGTACGGTCGAAGACGAATATGGAAATCGCGCGGTGAAGCTCGCCGCTGCGATGCGCCGCCATCTTGTCGGCCACGCCGACTTGATTGTCATTCAGGTCAACCAGTATCACTTGGTCTTCCATAAGCGCTCCATATCTGAAAAACAGGTGCTACAGGGGTTGCAGTGTCACTCGCCCTGCAACGGTATCCACGCCGTGGCTATGTCCAGCATACAGACTCGTGTTGGGCATGGTGGCCGGGTCGTGCGCCTTGTGTGGCTGAATCTATTCATCAGAGTGAAGATTGGCAAGCCTCTGGTTGGCATTAATGTTTCAATATGTGGACATTCATAAGAAAGACTGCCATGAGTGACAACGTTTCTCCTAGTTCTGGAGCATGGGGCGTCCGGCATGCGGCACATGTTTGCGCATCATCGCGTCATCGCATTACGCAATGACCGCGGTGTGCGCCTGGTGGATATCTTCGCCTTTGCGAGGCTTGAGCGGCCGACCGTACATCGGATATTGAAATGCCTGATTGCAGAGGGCTGTCCGGGCGGGTTGTAGAGACGTGCCGCTACTTTCCGGGGTGTCTGATCTTCGTGTCCGGGCGTGCTGCCATATCCGTCTTCATACGGACAAGTCGGGTGGTGTGACTGCGGCGTGAAGTTGGATCGCCCCCGGGCGTGCCTGTGTCTGCCTGTCCGCAGGTGCACGTTTCATCCGCTATTGCCCATGGCGCTCTGAAGAAGTTCAATATGTGGAACACGAATTGAGTATGGTGGGTTGTTTGTGCACGTGCACATACATAAAGTTAGCAGCACGCCGCGAAAACAGTGCATCAGGGTGTGTGGCGACGATTAAATGAAGTCCGAAATGTGGACTAATGCAATGGAACCGGTGTCGCTTTCAATTCTTGTGCGAGGGATCAAATGAAAAGACTGATTGTGGGCGTCACCGGTGCGACGGGGGTGATTTTCGGCGTTCGCCTGCTCGAGGCGCTGAAGGCGACGGATGTCGAAACGCACCTTGTGCTGAGCAAGTGGGCGATCCAGACGATCGAGCACGAGACGCCGTACACGGCGAAGCAGGTTCGCGCGCTGGCCGACGTCGATCACGTCGAGGGCAACATGGGGGCGTCGATCTCGTCGGGCTCGTTCGTCACCGAAGGCATGGTGATCGCGCCGTGTTCGATGCGCAGCCTCGCGGCGATTGCGCACGGCACGGGCGACCACCTGGTGCACCGCGCCGCGGACGTGATCCTGAAGGAGCGTCGCCGGCTGGTGCTGGTGGCCCGCGAAATGCCGCTGAGCGACATTCATCTGGAGAACATGCTGAAGCTCTCGCGCATGGGGGCGACGATCATGCCGCCGATGCCTGCGTTCTATAACCATCCTGCGACGCTCGACGACATGGTCGATCACGTGGTGGCGCGGATACTCGATCAGTTCGGGATACCGGCCGAATTTGCGCGGCGGTGGGAGGGGGAGATGCGCGGCAAGAAAGTCGCGCAACTCCAGCCGCAAAAGTAATCCGTAACCCTCAATTTTCGACAAAATCAGTGGAGGCAGTGCGATGAACGATCTGGCAACGAAGGGACTTGGCAAGGCGGCGGAGCGGGTGGGCGAGAAGGACCTGCGCGCGGCGCTGGAGTGGTTCCGCAGCAAGGGCTATCTGGTCGAAACGAACCAGGAGGTCAATCCGGACCTCGAGATCACGGGCTTGCAGAAGATCTTCGACGGCAGCCTGCCGATGCTGTTCAACAACGTGAAGGGGATGCCGCACGCGCGTGCCATCACCAACCTGTTCGGCGACATCCGTGTCGTCGAGGAACTGTTCGGCTGGAAAGACTCGCTCGAGCGGGTGAAGAAGGTCGCCCACGCCATCGATCACCCGCTGAAGCCGGTGATCATCGAGCAGGGCGAGGCGCCGGTGCAGGAGGAGGTGCTCACCAGCGATCTGGACGTGAACAAGTGGCTCACCGCGATCCGCCACACGCCGCTCGAGACCGAGATGACGATCGGTTCGGGCATCTCGTGCGTGGTCGGCCCGTACTTCGACGGGGGCAGCCATATCGGCTACAACCGCATGAACTTCCGCTGGGGCAACGTCGGCACCTTCCAGATCTCGCCGGGATCGCACATGTGGCAGGTGATGACCGAGCACTACAAGGACGACGAGCCGATTCCGCTGACGATGTGCTTCGGCGTGCCGCCGTCGTGCACCTACGTCGCCGGTGCGGGCTTCGACTACGCGATCCTGCCCAAGGGCTGTGACGAGATCGGCATCGCCGGTGCCATCCAGGGCACGCCGGTGCGGCTGGTCAAGTGCCGCACCATCGACGCCTACACGCTGGCCGATGCCGAGTACGTGCTGGAAGGCTACCTGCACCCGCGCGACAAGCGCTACGAGACTGCCGAGTCGGAGGCGGCCGACATCCAGGGGCGCTTCCATTTCCACCCCGAATGGGCGGGCTACATGGGCAAGGCCTACAAGGCGCCGACCTTCCACGTCACCGCCATCACGATGCGGCGCCGCGAGAGCAAGCCGATCATCTTCCCGCTCGGCGTGCACACCGCGGACGACGCCAACATCGACACCTCGGTGCGCGAATCGGCGATCTTCGCGCTGTGCGAGCGGCTGCAACCGGGCATCGTGCAGAACGTGCACATCCCGTACTGCATGACCGACTGGGGCGGCTGCATCATCCAGGTGAAGAAACGCAACCAGATCGAGGAAGGCTGGCAGCGCAACTTCCTCGCCGCCATCCTCGCCTGCTCGCAGGGCATGCGGCTGGCGATTGCGGTGAGCGAGGACGTGGATATCTACTCGATGGACGACATCATGTGGTGTCTGACCACGCGCGTGAATCCGCAGACCGACATCCTCAATCCGCTGCCGGGCGGGCGCGGCCAGACCTTCATGCCGGCCGAGCGCATGACCTCGGGCGACAAGCAATGGACCGCTTCGAACACCCAGTTCGAGGGCGGCATGGGCATCGACGCGACGGTGCCGTACGGCTACGAGAACGACTTCCACCGCCCGGTATATGGCGTCGATCTGGTCAGGCCGGAGAACTTCTTCGACGGCACGGACATCGACAAGATGAAGTCGCGCATGGCCGGATGGGTGCTGTCGCTGGCACGCACCGGACGTTAAGAGACCACCAGGACGACAAGGAGCGCCCATGTTAAGCGCATACCGGGTCCTGGATCTCAGCAACCGCACCGGCTGGCTCGCCGGGCGGTTGCTGGCCGATCCATGCTTTGTTACGTGGGCGGCCAGCTACCTACACAAGAGATCCTGCCCATGAACCCGGTGATTCACTATGGCTACGGCATCTACGCAATCGATGCCATGTATATTCGACCTGGTCTCGCAGCGATTTATTTGATCGTTCAAAACGGCCGTGCTGCCATATTTGACTGCGGGACAAACGCTTCGATACCACAAGTTCTTTACGCCCTCGAATCCCTCGGGGTGTCCACGAGCGGGGTCGAATATGTCGTTCCGTCGCATGTCCATCTTGATCATGCCGGAGGTGCCGGCGCGATGATGGAAGTCTTTCCGAATGCCACGCTGGTGGTGCACCCGCGTGGCGCAAGGCATATGGCCGACCCGTCGAGACTGGTGGAGGGGGCCCGGTCAGTTTACGGAGAAGCAACGGCGCAGACGCTATATGGCGATCTCAAGCCTGTGCCGCTCTCGCGAATTGTGGAGGCCTGCGACGGAATGGTGCTGGACCTCGCTGGACGAATTCTCTCCGTGCTGGACACGCCTGGACATGCAAAACATCATATTTGCTTGCGGGACAACCGGACGGGGCACATTTTTGCGGGCGACGCGTTCGGTGTTTCCCATCGTGAGCTCGATGTCGAGGGTCGCGCATTCGTCTTTGCGCTGACATCGCCAGTGCAATTCGATCCTCAGGCAATACACGCGTCGATAGACAACGTTCTCTCGGAACGACCCGGAGCAATCTATCTCGCGCATTTTGGGCAGGTGACTGACGTCCACCGCCTTGGAAGTGATCTGCACAGGCTGGTTGATGCCCACTGCACTGTGGCGTGGAAGGTGAACGCCGATGGGAAGGAGGAGCGGCATAGCCGTCTTGTCGATGTGTTGCGCCAGCTGTTGGTCGAGGAGCGAGTCCGTCAGGGATGGCAGATCGGCGACGCCAAATTGTTCGACATGTTCAGCGACGAACTGGACGTCAATGCCCAAGGGTTGGAAGTTTGGCTAGACAGTTTGAGCTGATGCTCGGCGGTGTGAGATTGGTCGGCAAGCGTGGAGTCCAACGGTTTAAGCAGCTATCTTTTCTGAATAGAATTTCTGAGTGAAAGCAGCCGGCGACAGGTAGCCCAAACGCGCCTGCCTGGCAGGGCAATCGCACCGTCCTGTCATAACTCGAGGCGCTCATATGGCCAGCCCAAGTAATTGTTCCCGGAAGTCGTCTTCCATGCAGGCGAGCAGTCGCTTGGACTTGATGCTGGCCTTGCGGGTGGTGTTATGGCGCAGCAGGTTCAGTACGATGTGGCGCAGCACCACGAAGTTGTTGGCCGCATAGCCTCGGCGCACCCGGGACTGATCATCGTTGAACTGCACATCGAGCGACCAGTGAAGCTGATGGCAAGTAGGCCGGGGGAATCGCACCCCCAGCCTCTCACAGAACGGTGCGTGAACCTCTCGATTCACACCGCTCCCATCAAGCGAACGCACCGACCATCCCTCGTTGCCAGTGCACGAAGAGGTACGCCTGCTTTTCGGCGAGACCTTCGAGAAAGCGAGCCGCGCGTATCTTGTGACCCTTCAGCCGTCTGTACTTCTTCATCGCCCACGCTCGCAGCGTCATGTTGAAATGGCGCAGGACGGGGTACATCGCCGAGCGACAGAACTTGCCGTAATACTCCAGCCAACCCCTGAGGATCGGGTTATGCAGGCGTGCAATGTCTGCCAGACTCAGGTCCGTTCGATTCCGATAGTTCAGTTTGCGTGTCTTCTGCCGCATTGCCGTGACCGCCGTGCTGCTGACCGCAGGGGTGAAACTGACGAACAGGCTGTTCTTCTTGCTGTTCTTCACCGTCCGCGCCCGAAAGGTGTATCCGAGGAAATCGAACTGCGTGTTCGGATACCTTCCTTTGCGGCTGCCGTCTTTGCAATAGATGACCTTGGTCTTGTCCGGATGCATTGTGAGGGCACACTGCGCGAACCTCGCATCGAGCGCTGCCCGCAGGGCCAGCGCTTCCTGTTCAGTCCGGCAATGCACCACCCCGTCGTCGGCATACCGGCACCAGGGGTTATCCGGATAGTGCTTCGTAATCCAGACGTCAAACGTGTAGTGTAGAAACAGATTGGCCAGCACCGGACTGACGACACCACCCTGTGGGGTCCCCTTGGTACGTTCCTCCAAGGTTCCGTCCGCATGTTGCAGCGGCGCCGTCAGCCAGCGCTTGATGTACAGCATGGCCCACT
Source organism: Aromatoleum bremense (assembly GCF_017894365.1). Taxonomy (NCBI): domain Bacteria; kingdom Pseudomonadati; phylum Pseudomonadota; class Betaproteobacteria; order Rhodocyclales; family Rhodocyclaceae; genus Aromatoleum; species Aromatoleum bremense. Next base: position 36,429 of record NZ_CP059467.1, on the reverse strand, counting down.
CACATTTGACATGCTTCCCGAGCGCCCGAAGGAGCAGCGCGTGGTCGATGTTGTCAAACAGGCCCTTGATATCGAATTCCAGCACCCAGGGATACTGCCAGCAACGCTGACGCGTTACCGCCACGGCATCCAGCGCCGATCTTCCGGGACGATACCCGTAGGAGTCCGGCAGAAACCGCGCCTCGAGTTCCGGCTCGATCACCCGCTTGACCACCATCTGTGCCACGCGATCGGCCACTGTCGGAACGCCCAATATGCGCACCCCACCATTCTTCTTCGGAATGGCGACCGCTTTGACCGGCGGCGGAAAGTAGCTTCCCGAGGACATCCGATTCCAGATCTTGTAGAGATTGCCCTTCAGATCCTGCTCGAACGCCTCGATCGACTGCCTATCCACACCGGCCGAGCCCGCATTGGCCTTGACCGCTTGATACGCCTCGTACACTTGCCACTTGTCGATGGCAAATGGTTTTGTTGCACTCATCCGTCTCCTCCTGTTGCCAGTTGGACGCTGAATGCAACCGCTTGACTCGACCCCTTCGCTCCAGCCGCATTACCGGCCTTCATCACTACTACGGGTCGATCCGTCCCAGTGCTGCGCATCGGTACTCTCGCCTCGTGGTTTCTGCCACTTGTGCTTCTCCCTTGACATCGCAACGACTGGTTCCCGCAGTTCCGCACGGAAGCCTGGATCAGCTTCACGCCCCCTATACGCCGGCCGCCGCTTGCCCAGTAATCAGGTGCCCGGCAAGCTTGTCCCAGGAAGTGGAAACGCCCCTGGTTTTGACGACAATTCTTTGGATAACGACGCGTCATCGAGGGTTCACTTTCGTTCGTCTCTCTGATCCTTACCTGCTCGGGGTACGTCCCCGACGCTTTGACCCCAACGCTCACCACCGACGGCTCTTGACCGCAGCAGCTTGGGGTGGTTTGAAGCCCGCTCCTGAAAGCCGACTCCGAGGGACCTACCCTCATCTTCCGTGCAGCTTCGACACAGTTTGTCGGTTCATGCTGAACTTCCTTGCTGTGTGCCTGCGGCACACTTTCGACCGCCCAATGGCTGCGCACGGCCTGCGCGATTCTGGCGGCATCTGCGGGCAGGGAACTGATGTAGTAATGGCGCTCGACGCTGGTCTTGCCGTCGACGGTGCGTTCGCGCTCGACGAGCGCAAACGATTGCAGCCCGGCCCACTGCTCGGACTTGTACAACTGGCTGACCGCATCATAGGCCCAGCAGCGGCGCACCTCCACACGGCCGTGGCCCTTGGTTTGTTCTTCGAAATGCGAAGCCGGCGCGATCTTTTCCGCCACGCCGGCCAGGGTGAGCAGAATCGAGTCGGTCAGCGTGGGGGGGTTGTCTTTGACGCACAACACGTAGTCTGCGCCACGACTACGGATGGTGCGGGCAATCGCTGCCTGGGTGCCCATCGCATCGATCGTGACGATGGTGCCTTCGAGCGCCAGCATGGCGAGCAACTCGGGAATCGCTGTTATCTCGTTGCTCTTCTGATCGGTGGCGCGCTGCCCCAGCACCAGACCCATCCCGGCGGCAAAGGCGCTGACCATGTGCAACGGCCCCGACGTATCCTTGCCGCCACTGCGCCGACTGGTCTTGCCATCGATGGCCACCACGCTGTCCGGCGCCAGCGCCGGCACCAGCACGCCCACCCAGCGCAAAAAGGCCGCCTCGAAGGCCGCGGGATCGATCATCGCGAGCACCCGGCAGAACGTGTCATGCGAGGGCACGCCCGCCTTGAGCTTCAGGAACTTGCGCAGCCAGGCCAGGTTGGACTTGCCCCACAGCGCCACATCCACGAAATCGTTCGCCCCGCACAGCACCGCGCACACCGCCACCGTCAGCAACTCGGACAGATCGTGCCTGGCCTGCCGCTTGCTGCGCGGGTCGGGTACCGACACGAACACTTCGCTCACGGGCATCAACTGGCCTGTCTTCATGGGAGTCCCAAAAAGACAGTAAGCTACACAAAATATGACGTTGTGAACAGGGGGTCGCTAAGTCAATGATCGTAAACCGTTTACCTGTATTGCCTATGCAATATATATGCGATTGCCCTGCCACCGCCGGGCAGTTGCTCGGCGATCTGGCCGGCCTCGACAGCGATTCGGCGCTGCGCTACCGGCTGCGCCGCTATGCGGCGCCCGATCTCCTGGTAATCGATGAGGTCGGCTATTTGTCGTACTCGAACCGCCACGCCGATCTGCTCTTCGAGTTGATCAACCGGCGTCACGAGAAGAAGAGCACCCTGATTACGACGAACAAGTCGTTCTCGGAATGGTCGGAAGTGTTCCCCAACGCCAGCTGCGTGGTGGCCATGATCGACCGCCTCGTGCATCACGCCGAGATCATCGCCATCAAGGGGGAATCCTACCGGCGCAAGGAGGCACAGGAGCATGCCGCCGCCAGATCCAGCAAGCGCAAGGCGAAGGAGGCGCCGTGAAACGACCTCATCAACCGTCCGGCCTGCACCGCGGCGTCGAACTAGTCATCGATCCCCACTGGTCGCCCGAGCAGGCATTGGCGGTCATCGAGTTGCTCGATGATCTGCGCGACCGGATCTGGGCGCACTACGAACTCGCGCTGGTGACCAAACTTCGTGACGAACGTGTCAGCCGCAACGACGTACCGACGACCGATCCGCCGTTCTGAGCCGAATCAAACCTTCACTACCCAGGGGCCCCAGTGGTCCCTGTTTCGTTTCCACCCGCCGCCCGTGTCGACGCCACAATCCACCGCCATTTATTGCCGCCAGATTTGTGCGGATTCACGCCGCCGCTAACACTCGTCCGAGACAGCCCACCAACGCGTTTCCCAGAAGGGCTTCCCGCGGACTTCGTCGAAGTGCAATCCGCCGCCCTCGAGGGCCCCCTGGGAGACTTCGACGATCGTGCCATCCGGGTCGAGAAGTCCGACGAACTCGAACATCACGTCGAGAATGATGCGCGCCAGCTTGTGCTGGTAGGTCGGGGCATCATCCGACGCGTTGAGCGTGACATCGCGAATGCGAACCACGGGCGTCCCGGAGAACAACGGGCGATCAGTCGTCGGCATATGTCACCTCCTACGGAATCCGCCGAACCGTGGCGCCGGTCGCCCGTGGTCGCGTTACGAGTGGATCCGATATGCAGTCGCGGACTATAGACAAAGGCGCCGAGCGAGGCGTCATTGCGGTCGCCACGGAACAAGCGCTGACTGTCGGTGTGTCAGGTCGCCTCCCTTTAGGCCATCGCCTGGCCGGTTGATTCCTTGACCCCGCCCTACTGCGCCTTCTTCCGTGACGCTGGCAGCAAGCCAGCGCATCGCAGCGTCTGGGAGGGCAATTCGTTGAATTTCCGTGCGTAGGCCGCCGTGAAGTGACCCAGGTGGCTGAAACCCCAGGTCAATGCGACGTCGGTCACTGTCGCGGGCCGGTTTTCTTCCTTGGCGCGTAGGAGATCCAGGCGGACGCGTTCGAGCCGGACGTTCCTGAGGAACGCCATCGGAGTCGTGTCGCGATAACGCTGGAAGCCCGTATGAAGACTACGCGTGCTCACCCCGACATGTGCGGCGACTTCCTGGACCGTGATTGCCTGATCGGCATGGGCACAGATGAATTCTTCCGCGCGCTTGACGTAGTAAGGCGCCAACGCGGGCGATGGGCGCAGCAGTTCGTCGAGATAGTTGTGGGTCTGGCCGGTCAATAGCGCGGACATCAGCAGCTGTTGAACCTGCGCAGCGATGAGTGGGTGCGCAATCGTGCTGCACAGGAATGCGGGCGATGAGGCAAGAAATCCGACGACGCTCTCCCAGCTCGACGCGGATTGCCGACGCAAATCCATGCCGAGCTCGAACTCCAGCGGCCGGTTCAGCTCGTGCCCGAGATGCGTGGCGCATGCGTCCTCCAGCATCTTGCGGTCGACGCGCACGATCAACTGCTCGCAGTCGTCGTGCCAGCGGATCGACATCGGCGCCACCGGGCCGACGATGGAGGCGACATCCGGCGTCGATACGATCTTCTGCTGGCGTGAACTGACTTCCGCCGTCCCCTGCAGCGGCATCATCACGAGGTAGAAGCTGTCGAAGGGCTCGGACGCAATCGAGACGTCCGCGCCGTAATGCAGCAGATTCAAGGTCGTGGTCGATGCTGGCGAAACGGGCATGTGGTCGAGCCGGGCGCTCAGTCGCTGCTCGCGGCCCACGACGCCGAGCCGGTGGGGTCGGAAAACCTCCCCGACCCGGGTGCACGTTTCCTCGACATCGTCCGCGGCTGCGATCAGACGGTGCGCCGCGAGGCAGGTCTTCACGCTACGAGCGTCGATCAAGCCGGCCATCCTGTTTTTCCTCCTGCAGCTTCTCGCCGTGCCGGCGCACCTGCAAGTTCCGGCGGTCACGGGACAACGGCCTCGCTTCAAGGATAGCGCAGATATCGCCCCCGGTCGCAAAGTGACCGCGTGGATGAGGCGCAGCCAAGGCAAGGCCAGGGCCCCTTCCGCAAAGTCCGCGAGAGCACCGCAACGGTGCACGCAGGAACAAGAAGTCTGCACTCCCGGCCGGGCGGCTGGTGCGAGCGGACCGTAGCATGCGGATCAGCATTCACGCCGTGAGCCGATGCGAAATGCATCGCAGGGCGAAAAGAATTTGGCGTGACGTTCCCCGGACGAGGGAACGCGCGCCGGCGAATAGCCAACAGAGGAGATGGAAGATGAAGTCGATCGCTATCGTCGGTGCCGGTCAGTCCGGCCTGCAACTCGGCCTTGCACTGCTGCAACACGGCTATGAGGTCACGCTGATTTCGAATCGCACCGCGGACCAGATCCGCGCCGGCAAGGTGATGTCGAGCCAGTGCATGTTCGACACCGCACTGCAGATCGAGCGCGATCTCGGTCTGAACGGTTGGGAGGCGGACACCCCGCAGATCGAAGGCTTCGGCATCGCGATTGCCGATCCGGACGCACCGCGCCGGAAGCAGATCCACTTCGTCGCTCCGCTCGATCGCTACGCGCAATCGGTCGATCAACGGGTCAAGATGCCCGCGTGGATGGACGAGTTCGAACGGCGCGGCGGACGCCTGGTGATCTGCGACGCCGGCATCGAGGATCTCGAAGCGTACGCGGCGGCGTACGACCTCGTGATCGTCGCCGCCGGCAAGGGCGAAATCGTGAAGCTCTTCGAACGGGACGCCGAACGCAGCCAGTTCGACCGGCCGCAGCGCGCGCTTGCGCTCACCTACGTGAGAGGCGTCGTACCGCGCAGCCCGCTGCCGGGCATCTCCTTCAACGCACGACCGGGCCTTGGCGAACTGGTGATCTTTCCCGCGCTGACCGTCAGCGGGCAGTGCGAGATCGTGTCCTTCTTCGGCATCCCCGGCGGACCGATGGACTGCTGGTCCGACGTCGTGACACCGGATCAGCACCTCGAGAAGACGCGGTGGCTGCTGGATACCTTCTTCCCGTGGGAGGCGGACCGCTGCCGCAACATCGAGCTCACCGACCCGAACGGCATCCTTTCCGGACGCTTCGCACCGACCGTGCGCAAGCCGCTGGCGCGCCTTCCCTCGGGGCGCGTCGTGCTCGGCATGGCCGACGCCGTGGTGGTCAATGACCCGATCACCGGACAGGGATCGAACAACGCCGCGAAGTGCGCCACGTCCTACCTGAAGTCGATCCTCGAACTCGGCGAGCGCGCGCCGACGCAGGAATGGATGACGCAAACCTTCGAGCGCTTCTGGGCCTATGCGCACGACGTCAGCGCGTGGACCAACGCGATGCTGTTGCCGCCGGAATCGCACGTGCTGAATCTGCTCGGTGCGGCGGGCAAGGTCCCCGATATTGCCCGGACGATCGTCAACGGCTTCGACGACCCCCGCAAGCTCTACCGGTTGTGGATGGATCCGCTGGCCTGCGAACGCTACGTCGGGAGCCACACCGGCAGCCTCGAAGTGACCGCGTGACCAGGGAGAAGCCGCATGAATGCGATTGCAACCCCCGCGGTGTCTGCGCCGCAAACCACAAGTGACGGCCGCGAACTGCGCCACGCCTTCGGGCAGTTCGCAACCGGCGTCACGGTTATCACCGCACGTGCGGCCGATGGTCGGGCGATCGGTCTGACGGCGAACTCGTTTTCGTCGCTGTCGCTCGATCCGCCCTTGATCCTGTGGAGTCTTGTGCAGCGTTCGCCGAACCTGCAGGCCTTCCTCGACGCCTCGCACTTCGCCGTCAATGTGTTGCGCGAGGACCAGGAGGCGACGGCACGGCAGTTCGCAACGCCCCTGCTCGACAAGTTCGACGGGATCACATGGCAGCCCGGTGCGGACGGCGCTCCCCTCCTCGCCCACAGCCTCGCGCAGTTCGAGTGCCACATGGTGCGGTCGCATGAGGGGGGCGACCACGTGATCTTCATCGGTCACGTCGAGCGTTTCCGACGGTTTTCCGGTCGCCCCTTGCTGTTCCATGGCGGCGCGTTTCAGCAGATCGCTTCTGAAGAGCAGGCTTGTGCGTGAGGGAGCCATGCGGTCATCAGTGGGCTGCGGGCAAAATACGGCAAGCACAGCTTCCCCTCGCGTACGTCGTCCGGCACCGAGGTCGGGCTACCGAATGCAAGCCGGCTGCCGGTTGTGAATATTCCCTTCGGGTTCGCTTATCAACCGAACGACCGCCTGACCGTCGGTGCCGCACTCGTTGGAGGAAGATGTGATTTCCGTACCCGTATTGCTCAAGACTGCGCGCCTTGCGCAGTGGAGCGAAGCAATCGGCGAGAACTTCCTGCCGCTGGAGTTCCGGTGCCACCGTCATGCCGATTTCCATGGCACGGCGCGGATGGCTTCGATCGGGGCAGGACGGGCCACCGAGATTTGCGCATCGGCGCAAAAGGTGGCGCGTACGCCCCAACTCGCGGGCCGTTCGGACAGCGCGTACGTGAAGGCGCTATGGCAGCTGAATGGCGAGACTTTCCTTGAGCAGGATGGTGCGGCGGCACGCCTGGGGCCCGGAAGCTGGGCGACCTACGACGCGAGTCGCCCCTACGCGCTGGAACTCAGCGCGAACTCGCATTTCATCACGTTGCTGATGCCCTGGAGCGATAAGGACGAAACGCCGAGACTCGTACGCCGCCTCGCCGCATCGGCGCTGCAGACCGAGGGGTATGCACGGGTCGCCCTGGATTTGCTGCGCCAGATGTTGCACGCGAGCAGTCCAATCGATGCGTTCAGCGGATCCCTGCTACATCAGTCGCTGATGAACATGCTTCAGGCATCACTGCGGTTGGAGCTGATGTCGCGCGTCGGCACGGATGCGCACTGCGGCGACCGACTGTCCGCGGCACGGAGCCATATCGACCGGCACCTGCACGATGCGACTCTGGAGCCGGCCACTGTGGCGCGCGCGCTGAACATGTCCCGACGCAGCCTGTACAACTTGTTCGAGCACAGCGGCGACAGCCCCTGCGCTTACCTGCAAAGGCGAAGACTCGAACGCGCCCGGGATGCCCTCGCCGATCCACTCCTGGCGCGCAACCCCATCACCACGATTGCTTACGACCATGGCTTTTCCGACGCCGCGCATTTCAGCCGCCGGTTTCACGAGCGCTACGGGGAAAGCCCTTCCGCTTACCGGCAGCGCGTCGCCTCCAAACCGGCGACCGAACGCTGCCTCGCAGGCGTGCCTCCGTGACGACGGAGTTTCTACCGCCACAACCCCCACCCCGAGGACATTCAAAATGAGAACGACTTCGCAATACGCCGATCCCGCCGCCACACAGACCTACCGCTTCACCCGCCTCCAGCGCCTTATGGTCGCCCATGGCGTCCTGATCCTCTTCATGACCCTCGTGGCAGGACTGGGACTGTGGATGTCGCTCGTCGGTGGCTTCGAGTTCATTCCCGGCTCCGTCATCGAGTTTCAGATTCCCGGCACCCCTGAAGGTTGGGCGCGTGCCCACCGCGGCACACCGCTCAACGCCTTCATGGTGATCGCGGTCGCATTGATCCTGCCGGGCCTGGGGTTTTCGGCGCGCGCGCAATCCCTGCTCGGCTGGACCATCGTCGCTACCGGTTGGTCGAACACCGTCTTCTATTTCTTCTCGAATTTCGCGCAGAACCGTGGCCTCACGTTTGGCGCGAATCATTTCGGCCCGGGGAGTATCGAGAGCTTCATCGCCCTTGCCCCGGCCTATTTCTTCGGTGTCTTGAGCATGGTCGGGCTGATCGTGATTGCGCGAAAGGCGTTCAGGGATGAAGAGCCCTCGCAGACCGCCCCGGGCGCGATGCCGGTCACCGCTTCCAGGACGGATGCGCGAATGCACGAGAGCGTGGGCTGAGTCCCGCTCACATGCCGGAAATGATGGAATTCGTAACCCGCGAAACCGGCAAGCCGCTCGGTGGCCTGAACGGCGCCGGCATGGAGGTCGGCGCTTCGCCGGCGTGGACTCGTTACACGGCGTCGTTGTCATTGCCCGTCGAGATCATTTAGGACAATGACGAGGCGCGCGTCGAAGTGCATCGCAAGCCGCTCGGCGTAGTCGGCTCGATCACCTGACGCACCGCGGCGTCTCGAAACTGCTCGGTGTAGACCCGTTTCGGTATTCTCGTCTTCATTGCCCTGTCTTCCATGAAGCTTTAGAGCTCCACTTCATGGCGTCCGTTTTTCGGGGGCAACCTCACCATCACTAGGACCACGAACAACCACCCCTCGTCCGTGCCGACGTAAGTGATGTCGGCGAGCCAGATGCGGTCCGGCGCCTCGGCTTCGAAACGCTGCCCGAACAGATTGGGCGCCACCGCGAAGCGGTGGCGTGAATCGGTCGTGCGCACGAAGCGACGCCGCCGCTGCGCGCACAGCCCCTCGCGCAGCATCAGCCGGCGTACCCGTTTGGGATTGATTGCGAAGCATGCCGCCCGCAGATCGGCCGTCAGTCGCGGCCGTCCATACTTGCCGCGGTGGCGGTGGGCGACCCGGCCGCAATAGGCGATCGGCGACAACGGGCTGCAGCCGACGACGCGCAGGAAGCTCACGAAGGAAAACGGCATGCCGTATTTCTCGCGCTCGGCGAACACCCGGCGCAGGGTGTCGAACGTCTCTTCCAGCGGTGTCGCAGGGGCTGCCAGTTGGCTGACTTCCCGCAGCAGGCGCCAATGGAGGAAGACGACGTCCTCCTCGCTCCACTCGACGGGCGAGTCCTCGTCCTCGAGCAACTGCTCCGTGGCAGCGCGATCTGGAATCGCCGCCGGACGGTGACGGGAGGTGGCCGCATAGGGCGGCAATGCAGGCCCAACGGGTGCGGAGCGGGCGGCTCGGGGGGAAGGCGTGGATAGTGGCGGGTTCAGCATCGTTGTCTCCAATGAAAAGCAGGAAGCAACGTGCATCACGTCTGGAGGCGTAAGCTTATAGGGGGTGATTGAACGACCGGCCCGGAACCATCCGGGTCGGCGCTAAGGGAAGGAACTCCAAGGCTGGCAGGAACGGTCGGCGTGAGCCGCCGGGATCGGTGTGCCAGCTACCGATCGAGAAAGGCTTTCGGGGGAGGGCGCCGAGGGATTTCGATCCGCAATGGACCGTCTTCCGTCAGAACGGTCTTGCTGGTGACGCCGTTCCGGTGGTTGCCGACCTCGCCGGGTTTCTCCGCTCCGGGTGCGTAGCCTAGGTGATGACTGAGTTCGGCGCCCAGCGCGCGCTCGATCAGCGCCTTCTTGAAGGCCATCGACGCGGCATTGCCCGCCTCCGCGCTCATTGGCCCACGGACGAAACGGTCAATCAGTTCGTTCGGAATGGTGGGCAGCTCCGCTGCCGCTTTCTTCTGGCTCGTCTTGCTTGGCATACATGCTCCTTGGTGACATGTTATGCCTCACACACAAAATTTCTGAGCCTCTTGCAAAAAGCGCTCTGCGCGGGGAATTTTTTGCAGCGCGAGGCAAAGGCGGAGGGGGCGGGCGGCCATTTCTGGCATGATGAAGTTCTCACACAAACATCATAACGCCCGCAAAATGGATGCTATCGGACGCGCTGTAATCCTGCAACGGTGGAATGTGGTTCAGCACGAACTGCTGCCCAAGTTGAAGAACGAGGTGGGCGCACTGACGCCGAAGCTGGAGCGGGTCATCCACACCCTGGAATGGGTGCGCATCGAGGAATTCGTTTCGGCATCCTGGTGCGGTACGGGCCGTCCGCCCCATGAGCGCAGCTGGCTGGCGAATGCCTTTGTAGCCAAAGCCGTGTTGGGGCTGACGACCACGGTCGGGCTGATTGAGCGTCTGACGGTCGATCGTGCGCTGCGGCGCATCTGTGGCTTTGCGCTGTGCCGGAAACTGCCCTCCGAGTCCACGTTCTCGCGCGCGTTTGACGAGTTCGCCGCGGCGCGTCTGGCCGAACGGGTGCATGAGGCGCTCATCAAGGAACACCTTGGGAATGAACTGATCGGGCACCTCAGCCGCGACGGCACCGCGATCGAAGCGCGCGAGCGCCCGGCCCAGAGCCGGCGTGCAGCGGCGACCCCGGCGCCGGCGCCGGCGGCCCAATCGTGCTTGATCACCGAGGCGGCGCCGGCTGCGCCAACGCCCGCGGTTCCGGCGAAGAAACGGGGCCGCGGCCGCCCCCGGCGCGGCAAAGTCCGTGCCCCTGCCAAGGTTTCGCCCATCCAGCGCCAACGTCAGCAGAGCCTGGCGCAGATGCTCAAGGATATCCCCTCGGGGTGCGACCGTGGCACCAAGTGCAATGCCCAAGGGTACAAAGTCAGCTGGAACGGCTACAAGCTGCACCTGGACACCGCCGACTGTGGCGTGCCGATTGCGGCGCTGCTGTCGTCGGCCTCGATGCACGACAGCCGCGCTGCCATCCCCCTGTCGCTGATCAGCGCGCAGCGTGTCACCAACCTCTACGACGTCATGGATGCCGCCTATTGCAGCTTCGAGTTGCATGAGCACTGCCGCAGCCTCGGCCATGTCCCCTTGATCGACCACAATCCGCGTGGCGGGATGAAAGAGGCGTTCGAGCCTGCTGACGCGATCCGTTACAACGAACGCACCGTCGCCGAGCGCAGCAATGCGCGGCTCAAGGATGAGTTCGGCGGCAACACTCTCCGGGTCAAGGGCGGCACCAAGGTCATGGGGCACCTGATGTTCGGTGTCTTGGCGCTGTCTGCTGATCAGTTGATGCGATTGCGGCAATGACACTCCGCACCGCGACACCTACGCTGACATCGCTGCCATCGATGACGCAGGACTCCTACGTCCAAAAATAGCAAGAACATGCCAATGACCTGGCCGAAAAGCCCTGCCGACTTCGCCAACGAGGAAATCTCGCTCCCGGCGGGCGAGTGCCTCAGCTTCACAATTCCGAAGTGGGACTTTTGCAAGAGGCTCTTCTGACAGGCTCGGCCTGACATTTACTTGCCATTGGTGACCCTTGCTCAAATTTTCTTTTTAAAGCCAAATACGATACCACCTTGAGTTTGCGCAAGACATTGGATCTATGAACATCAACCGTTTTGTAGCTGATGTTGAGGATACGGGCGATTTCCTTGCTTGTGGCACCATCGAGAAGGTGATGAAGTACTTCCCTTTCTCGCGGTGACAATCGTTGTAAGGATATTTCAGCTGTTTCCTTTGCCTGTCGTTGCTCGAAATTCTCGCGAGCAACGCGAATCGATCTGTTTATGCAGTCGATGAAGTCTTGTGGCTTGAAGGGCTTCTGCAAGAAATCCATTGCGCCGAGTTGCATTGCGCGCACCGCGGCAGGAATGTCGCCATGGGCTGATAGAAAAATCACAGGAAGGTCGTAATTCAGTTCAGTTAGCTTTTGCATCACCTCCAGGCCACCCATTTCAGGCATGCGCAGATCGAGCACGAGACAGGCGGGACCTGCGAAGAAGTCAAACTCCCTCAGGAATCCTTGGGGTGAGGAAAATGCGGTTGACGGCACATGGATCGAATCCAATAGCCAAGTCAACGCGCGCGTCACGTCTGGCTCGTCGTCAACCAGATATACCTTCACTTGATGCGGTTCCATTCTCCTCCTCCTCATCATTCACCGCGAGGCGACTCGGTAACACAAATTTGAATGTTGCGCCGCCACGAGAGGTGGGAATCAGCTTGAGGTTTCCCCCATGTGATTCAAGTATCGTTCGGCACATCATCAGTCCCAGTCCGAGTCCGTCGGGTTTTGTTGTGTAATAGGGTTCGTAAATCTTGCTACAAGCGTCGGCAGGAATTCCGACTCCGCTGTCGCTCAATCGTACTGCGACCTGTGATTGGCTTTCCCGTGACAAACGGATTTCGATCACGCGCTTGCCAATGGGTGTATCTCGCATTGCGTCCAGCGCGTTAACCATCAGATTGATCAGTACTTGTTGCAGCTCGACTCGATTCCCGCGAACGGGAGGCAACTCGCATCTCGCATGCACCCGCACCTGAACGCCCTCGTCGCGCAACTGCAACCGAAGAAGATCGAGGGTTTGCGCAATCAATGTGGATAGATGGATTTCAGTATCGTCCGGACGGTGATGAGCCACAAAGCTGCGCACATTCCGCACGATGTCTCCGGCCTGTTCGAGGTGGAGATCGACTCTATCTATCACGTCGCGCCATTCCGGGCGGCTCGATAGTTCCGGTGCGAAACGATGTTGAAGCCCGGCGAGGTAGCTTCGACACGAGTTGAGAGGTTGCCCAAGTTCATGCGCCAGGGCTGACGCGAACTGCCCCATTAACGCCAAACGTGCTGCATGAGCCAGTCGCTGTTGCTGTTCGTGTTCGCGCTGGCGCGCGCGGCTTTGCTCCGTCGTATCCTCGAAGACGAAAGCTGCTCCCAGTCCCCTGACTGCCAGGCGAATACAACTGACATCATATTCCGCCAAGGTGCCGCTGGCTGTGCGCCAATGAATATGGGCTCTTTCCACACGGCGCCCGTCGTGAGGTGACTTGGAATGGATGAGTTGATTCAAAGACAGCAATTGGCCGTCTTCGGTGATGACACGAGTTGGATCGCAGGCAACGCGCTCGAAGTCCTCCAGGGTCGACGTACCGGTCATGCTTCGTATCGCCGGATTGATTTCGATGACATTCCCTGCATCATCGGTGGCAAGTATTCCCATCGGAATGTGGCGAAATAACGCCCTGTATTTCTCTCGGCTCTCGAGCATCTCCCGTTCTGTATTTCTGCGTCGCACAACTTCTTCCTTTAAGGCGTGGTTGGTGCGTTGCAAATTGATGGTACGGCGCTCAACTACTTGCGCGAGGCGCTCCTTTGACCGATTGAGCTGGTTCTCCGCGGTCTTTCGTGCGTCGATGTCCTGCACAATCCAGACCGATGAGCGGGTTGGGTCCGAAGAGACAACGTGTCCGGAGATCAGACACCAGAAGATTTCGCCGTTCTTCCTTACGAGCGGATTTTCGTAAACATAGCCATGGTTGCGCGCGAAAGTGGGATACAATTTTCCTATTGAATCGTAATCATCTTCGCTTGCATAGACCACGCGTACGGATTTTCCCGTCAGCTCTCCCGGCCCGTACCCGAACATCAGTTCCATTTTTGGATTCACTTTGACAAACTGCCGATTCCGCATGATGCATATGCCGAGGAAAGCGTTGTCGAAGATCAAGTCAAATGGGATGTCGGCCTCGTGTGCGACACAGCGAATTTCTTCGTCTGGCTCATTTGTGGAACTGCCCGTTTGAGTGATCAATTCGCGTTCCTCTTGGCATGGGCAATGAGAAGCGCTGCTCGAAGGTTGCTTATTAGTCACGGACGTATGTCCAATTTGACTTGCTGTATGCACATGCAACCAACTATGCGCCACTGGCGATCGATACTCGAAACAACGCCGGGAAATCTACTTTCGGAAACCTCAAGTTCGCCTTGGATTTTGCTGCCCGGACTGCACGCGCCGCTAATGAATTGGGGGGCAGAAGTTTCTCGGTGTGTTCATAGACCTGCATTAGTTCCAGACGGTCGTTCATATATCGCTCCAAGCTACCCAGATTGGATTGAATCCACGCGACGGAACTGTTGATCTCATGGGCGACTCCGGCGGCCAACTGCTCGATTGCCAGCATTTTCTCGGTCTGCGATTGGCGGTACTGCCGTTTATGTGCACCCGCGTGGTTGCTGGTTCAGTTTCTCGATCCTTGCCAGAAAGCAACGTCGCAGCCGAGCGCACTTGGATGCGGATTTCCGATTTCATTACGCCCCTCCTCGTTTAACGCCCGGTTCGCAAAAGGCTAAAGACGTTGTTCCGACACCCACTTGTGAGCAACGTGTGTGCCACTGGCTGAGCGGCGCCGGTTCTGCTTGCGCTGCACCAATGTGCTATCCAGCCGATAGGCGAGCGTTCAGTCACTGCAAGGCAACCACTATGCTGCAAGGCACCATGCCGTGGATGCAGCTCGAAGTTTTATGTAGTGATAAAAAATGGGTTGAAACACGATGAAGTTGATTTCACCTGTACATGAAAGTGTGCCAGAATCTAACTGGCGGTGCGTGCCGTTTTCAGCCACAGACCGGCAGGTCAAAAGGAGGGCCGAGTGCGATCAAAGCCAGAAGCGCCCAAGGAATCTGATAGTTCCATCAACGAAATTCCGTTCGTCGACCCGCGGGATCTGAAGTACGTCCCGCATTTCCCCGATATTCGCGACCTGTCCAAGCGTTTGCGGTTCTCGCCTCAACAGGGAAGGATCATGCTCGACGATAGAAGGATGATCCTTCTGCATGTATCGTCTCTCGGCATCCTGCGCAGAGAACTCATTGACAGCGTCGGGATTGAAGCGGCGCGAGGCATCCTGACCCGGATGGGCTATCTGGCAGGAGCCAAGGACGCCGAACTGACCAAGAAGGTACGGCGCAAAGGAGACACCTACGACGACTTTCTGATCGGCCCCCAACTTCTTTCACTCGAAGGGGTTGTCTATTCGGAGCCGCTGAACCTTAAGATGGATGTCGAGCGCGGCAGCTATTTCGGTGAATGGATTTGGCGCGATTCATCGGAAAACGAGGCTCATATTGGCGCCTATGGAATTGGCAGTGCCCCCGTGTGTTGGATGCAAATAGGGTATGCGTGCGGGTTTACGAGCACATTCATGGGAAAGCCAATCTTCTATCGCGAGGTGGAATGCCAGGGGATGGGGCACGAATTTTGCCGGGTAATCGGGAAACCGTTGGACGAGTGGGATGACGCTGAAGAGGATGCGCGCTTCCTGCAAGTTGGCGATTTCGCCACCTTGAGTTCGAAAACAAGAGGAAAGCCGCGAAATTTCAACATCAAGCCCACAGAATCGGCAAATGCAAGCGACTTTGGCATGGTGGGGATTTCCGCGGGTTTCAACACAGTTTGCCATCTGGTAAAGAAATCTGCCCCGACCGACGCGACAGTCATCTTCCTGGGCGAGAGCGGCGTAGGGAAAGAGATATTCGCCAATAACCTTCACGCATTGAGTGGACGAGCAGACGGGCCGTTCGTTGCTGTCAACTGCGCGGCGATTCCAGAACACCTGACGGAATCAGAACTGTTCGGGGTGGAGAAGGGCGCATACACGGGCGCCACCGCGTCGCGTCCTGGCCGATTCGAACGAGCAGACGGCGGAACTTTGTTCTTGGATGAGATCGGAACCCTCCCATTCACCGCCCAGGGAAAATTGCTCCGCGTGCTACAGCAAGGTGAAGTGGAGCGGGTGGGCGGAACGAAGATTCTCAAGGTTAACGTACGGGTGATTGCCGCAACGAACGTTAACCTGCGCGATGAAGCAAAAGCCGGGCGTTTCAGGGAGGATCTTTTCTTCCGGCTGAACGTGTTTCCTATCCGGGTGCCATCCCTTCGAGACCGCCGCGACGACATACCATTGCTAATGGACTGGTTTCTTCAGCGGTTTTCAAAACGCTACAACAAAGACGTCACAGGCTTCAGAGAGCGCGCCGTCGATGCTCTTATCAATTATGACTGGCCAGGCAACGTCAGGGAGCTAGAGAACATGATCGAACGCGCCGTAATCCTCGCCGACGATGGGAGCGCGCTTGACGTCGGTCATCTATTTCTCTGCGGCGAGGAGTTGAGCGCGGAGTCCTTCACTCTCGATGCTAGTGGCAGAGTTGGGCCAACCGTGCAGGAAGACGGATATGCTGAAGTGCTCGCAGCACAGGGGGCTGTCCTGCCATTTCGAGCGAGCGGTGCGCAGAGCAAGGTGCCGTCACTCTCTCAAGCCGAAGCGGCTCTAATTCAAGCGGCGCTGGCACAGTCAAAGGGCAATCTATCCGGTGCCGCGCGTATGCTGGAAATCTCCAGGGCTACCCTGGCCTATCGAATGGAGAAGTACGGCATAGAATCGGGCCGCGCCAGGCGATAACGGGCCGCGGGCCGGTGTGAACCGCGAATCCCGCTAGACGTCCTCTGTGTGTCCCATCATCAGCGACCCATCGGCGCTGATCGAATCTTGTCTGCTGCTGTCGTTCAGTGGTTTCCGGGCAGCGCAAGACGGCGCGGTCGCGAAGGCTGAGCCCGCGGTTTCGGCTATTCAGCTGCGATCGATCGCTATTTCCCTGAACCCTATTCTTTCCGATCCATCACCCGCGTATTGCGCCGCAATACGGGTACACCTTTAGCTCTTAGGTGTTCAACACCGATTTTGAACTACTCCAATCTGATTTAAGGTTCCCACCGCTAGCACGTCAGCGCGATTACTTCGCTGCGGCTATGCATTGAGCAACTCGTTGGAAAACTCATAATGTGCAGGCCAAATCGGGATTAGCCGCAGCGGCGGATACGACTCAGGTTTGCAGGCGAACGAATCAGGCCGACTTCCGTTCGGATCAGTTCCCGGCGGCTTCGGCTAATGCGGAATGGATTGCCGCGGATGTGCGCAGCCTGCCGTCACGCTGCTGCCTCGGATGGAACTTGGGGAGGGACGCATGGAGGAACGGGACGTTATCGTCGTCGGTTCGGGGCCCGCAGGTTCAAGTTGTGCCAAGGCGCTCCGGGACGAAGGTATCGACGTCTTGGTGCTGGAAAAGGAAGTTTTGCCCCGCTACAAGTGTTGTTCAGGCGTCCTGTTCGGGCAAACGCAAGCGCTTGTTCGGCGCTATTTTCAAGCCGAGACGCCGGCGTCCATTCATTGCTCTCCCGAGGTCATTGAGGCGCGCAACGTTCGGGAGTGGGGCGCTGAATATGGCTATCGCCGTTACCCTTTGGAAATAGCCAAGGACGGCCGGTGCTTTTCGGAGCGGTATGTGAATGTTTGGCGCAACCTATTCGACAAGTGGCTGTTGGAACTCTCCGCGGCGGAGTGTCGCGACCAATCAAACGTCAGAGGATTCGGAGAGATTGCGGATTACGTCCGGGTCCGGGTGGACGAGTCTTCGGAAAATGGGCAGGAGAGCGTCAGAGGATATCGCTGCAAATATCTCGTAGGTGCTGATGGCGGCAATTCCATCGTCCGGCGACTGCTGACCCCCCAATCCCTGGGAGTCGGCAACGGCATTGCAGTAGAGACTTTGCAGAGTTACTTCAAACTGGAGTCGCTCGGATTGTTGAACAGGGATGCCTGGACCGTATTCTTTCTTCCAGAAGTCGGCGAAATGCTTAACTGCGTGCATCAGAAAGACGAGTATCTGGTCCTCAGCGTTGGCGGGCTTGCGGGACGAGAACTAAAGGCGTCGATGGCCAGGTTGCGGTGCTTTCTCGCTGAGCAGTTTGACGTACGCCTGGGCGATTGGTGGCGCAACGAGGGGTGCCAAATGCAGATCGCGCCGCCTTACTTGGGTCGGGGACGCGTGCTACTCGCGGGTGAGGCTGCGAACTTTGTGTACCTGAACGGGGAGGGAATCAGTGCAGCGATCGACAGCGGATATCGATGCGGAAAGGCGATAGCCCAGTCATTCCGCGAAGGGAAGAGCGCGCTGCCGCGCTATGCTGAGAACTCGATGGATATCGTCGCGCATGTCACGAAATGTCTTTCCCAGGCTCGCTTTCTAGCCTCACAAGTGGCATGACCTGGTCGTATTGAATCCGGGCTTGAACATCAAATCGTTGAGGTTGCGGAAACAAGTGACGATGCGCGCGTCAGCGGAGCCGCCCGCACGTTCGTGGCTTGGCTAGGGCACCGGCGGCTCATCTTTCTTCGCCGTATATCGAGCGGCAGTCGGCTTTCAACCGGTGTTTCGCCAAGATCGCTGAACTCCGTTCGCTGCCATGCTTTCGGCGCCGCCTCTTCGTCGTGGGCGATGCTGACTATTGCAGTGAGCATAGTTATTGCCTCGCACCGCCGTGCCTCACGCCTGTCACCAGAACTGCCTCTGTAAATAGCAATTGCCTACTCGCGTGTTTCTCAAGCGTACGACGCGAGAATGGCGACGTCTTTGAGTCCATCTCGTTATACACATCTTTTAGTGTTTAAAAACAAAGCGCTATGCGCGTTTCTGCGCGACCGATGCGGCACTGGCAACGATAATCACACGCTCCGGACAAGCGCATAGAGCCGCAGAATGCTCAGATTTGCCCAATTTTTGGGCGAAAGCCTGTGTTTCACGGCCCAAGAAAGCATCCTGAACGGACTTGTGTATAACGAGGTGCTTTGAGTCAGGGGTTCTCAAATGGGCGGCGGCGGAACTCCGGGCGGCGCATTTTGCAAGTCCCAGAATCGCCGTGCCGCCGTAGCGCCCTGGTCTTACACCTATTCATGTGCGACAAGAACAAAGAAATAGGGTCGGGCGTGGCGGTGTGTTGCGGCGCACTACGGGTTTGCTTTATTGCCTAGGTGCTTGATCCCGATGCGGCGTGAATGCTCGATCGGTACAGTGCAGCCGTATTGAGCCTTTACGACTGGCGGGCAATAAGAGGTTCGTCTGCCAGGTAGATTGAAGAACGTACATACAGGAGAACTTCATGTACACCGTGGACATCGACACCGGCGGCACGATGACCGATGCGCTGGTTTCCGATGGGGAACAGCGGCATGCGATCAAGGTGGACACCACACCGCACGATTACACCGTTTCCTTCATCGGTTGCCTGAGCGAGGCGTCAAAGAGGCTGGGTTACCCCAATACCGAAGCCTTTCTCGCGAAGGTCGGAATGATTCGCTGGTCCTCGACGATCACAACGAACGTGCTCGGCGAGCGACGCGGCTCGAAGGTCGGCCTGCTGGTCACTGAAGGTCATGAGGAAACACTTTACGGAACGGCGAAGTCGCCAGTCGTCGGCGAACTGATCGATGAATGCAACGTCATCGGTCTGCCGCCTAGTCCGACAGCCGTCGATATCCTCGAAGGCGTGAAGCAGTTGCTTGAAGGTGGGGTGCGCCGCATTTGCGTCTGCTTGGCGAATTCCTTTCCGGATAACGGTGCGGAGCGGGAGATCAAGGCCGTGATCGAGGATCAGTATCCCGATCACATCATCGGCGCGGTTCCGGTGCTCCTTGGTAGTGAGATGGCGACGCTGCGGCACGATCAGACGCGGGTGCACTACTCGCTGATGAATGCCTACACGCACACGCAGCTGGCGACTTCGCTGTTCAAAGCGGAGGACGTGTTGCGGGACGAGCACAACTGGACTGGTCCGCTGCTGATCGGCAACACGAACGGCGGAGTCGCCCGCATTGGCAAGACAAAATCGGTTGATACGATCGAATCGGGGCCGGTGTTCGGCACGTTTGGCGGCGCGTATATGGCCCGTCTCTACGGTCTGAAGAACGTCGTGTGCTTCGATGTGGGTGGTACGACGACGAAGGCTTCAATCATCCGCGATGGGCAGCCAATGTTCCAGCGCGGTGGCGAATTGATGGAAGTGCCGGTGCAATCGTCATTCGCAATGTTGCGTTCTGCAGTCGTCGGTGGTGGTTCGATTGCGCGAGTCAAGGACAGGAGTGTTGTGCTCGGTCCGGAAAGCATGGGGGCGGCACCGGGGCCGGCGTGCTATGGCCTTGGTGGCAACGAGGCGACGCTGACCGACGCGCTGCTCGTCCTTGGCTATCTCGATCCCTGCAACTTTCTCGGCGGTCGCCGCCAACTCAAGGTCGACTTGGCGCGTGCCGCGATCGAGCGGATGGTGGCCAAGCCGATGGGAGTCTCGCCGGAGGTCGCGGCTCTACTGATCCGCGACGAGGCAGTGGCAATGATGGCGGAGTTGCTACAGGCGACCCTCGCAGAAGCGAAACTCTCGGCCAGTGAAGCCGCGCTGTTTTGTTTTGGGGGCAATGGTCCGATGTTTGCGGCGTTCGTGGCCGAGAAACTCCAGATGCCTGTCGCGTACACCTTCAACCTCGGCCCGGTGTTTAGTGCCTTCGGCTCTGCAATTTCCGACGTAGTGCACGTCTACGAGCGCGGTGTCGATCTCCTCTGGGATGCGGCAGTTCGCGACAATTTGCTTCCCATCCTCTCCGGCTTGCAGACGCAAGCCGAACGCGATCTGCGTGGCGAGAGCTTCGATCCGGCCAAGGCTGTCTATACGTGGGAGATCGACTTCGGTGCGACCGAGGCGGACGTGTCTACCGTCCGCGTCGAACTGTCGCAGTCTGAGGCGAAGAATGTGTTCGACGCTCTCAGCAAGGCCGTTTCTGCGGCGTCCGTATCCCGTCTGCCGCTCTTGGGCGTGCGGCTTTCGAGCCGCTTTGTCGTTGGGTCACACGGCATGAAGAAGCGGGCGGATCGCGTTGCGATCAAGGCTCCAGGCGAACGCGAGATGCGTTTCAACGGTGCCGCCGAGTCGGCCTCTCCGGTGTACAGCTGGGAGTCGATGAACGTGGGCGACGTGGCGGAAGGTCCCGCTGTAATCAACGGAAGTACGTTGACATGCCCGGTCCCGCCCGGCTGGAAACTTCGCGTTGATGACTACGGCAATGCCGAAATGACCCGAGCGAAATGAGCCGCAGCTCAAGAGGAGAAAACGCAATGCATGCGCACGACATCACATATGAACGTATTCGCTTTACGGAGTACCTGGATCTCGACCTGAACGACGAGCATTGGTACTGCCATGACTGCGGAGCCAAGCTGATCTCGGCTCGCGAAAGCTACAAGAAGGGTTGCCTTGTTGCCGAGCGTCGTCCGCAGGAGATCCACAACCCCGTCATCGCCGGCGAATACACCTTCGCGCCGGACGAGAACTGGGTCCGCATCCTGGAGTTTTACTGCCCAGGTTGTACCCGGCAGATCGAAACGGAGTACCTGCCGCCGGGTCACCCGATCACGGTGGATATTGAAGTCGACATCGAAAGCCTCAAGGCGCGGCTGAAGGGGGGGGAAATCGTGATCAAGAACGGAAAACTGACCAAGCCCGAAGCGGAGGTGATGGCATGAGCTCGCTGACGACCCTGGACGCGATCAATTCGATCGATATCGATGTCGGCGGCACGTTCACTGACTTTGTTCTGACGCTCGATGGCGAGCGCCACATTGCAAAATGTCCAACGACGCCGCACGACCTGTCAATTGGATTCCTGAACGCGGTTGAGGCCGGAGGCGACAAGGTGGGGCTGTCGGTCGAGGAACTGCTGCCGCGTATCGACATCATCCGGTATTCGACCACCGTTGCTCTGAACCGGCTGCTGCAGCGCCAGGGGCCGCGTATCGGCCTGTTGACGACCGAAGGCCACGAGGACGGCATCCTGATCGGCCGAGGCGCGCAATGGACCGACGGCAAGCGCGTATCCGAGCGGCGCAATATCGCGGTGCAGAACAAGCCGCTACCGCTGATCGAGCGCGACCTGATCCTCGGCATTCGTGAGCGCGTCGATTCATCCGGAGCCGTGGTTCGCCCCCTCGACGAGGAGGACGTGCGTACCAAGCTGCGCATGCTAATGGACCGTGGCGCGCGGGCGATTGTCGTGTCGTTGTTGTGGTCGTTCATGAACCCCGTACATGAAAAGCGGGTACGGGAGATCATCCGCGAGGAGTACAAGGAGTACCACATCGGCTTCGTGCCGGTCGTGATGTCCCACTCGGTGACCGCCAAGATCGGCGAGTACGAGCGCACGATGACCGCGGTGCTCGACGCCTATTTGCAGCAGTCCATGCAGAACGACATTGGCGCCACTTGGGACAAGCTGCGGGCGAAGGGTTACCACGGCGCCTTCCTGATGATCCACAACTCTGGCGGCAGCGCCGACATCTTCAAGACGCCGGCGTCGCGGACCTTCAACGGCGGCCCGGTTGCCGGTCTGATGGGGTCGGCCTACTTCGCCAGCAAGCTCGGCTACAAGAACGTTATCGCCGGCGATGTTGGTGGGACGAGCTTCGACGTCGCGCTGGTGGTCGAGTCCAGCGTGCGCAACTATACGTTCCGCCCGGTCATCGACAAGTGGGCGGTGAACGTCACGATGATGCAGACGATTTCGGTCGGCGCCGGCGGCGGTTCGATCGCGAAGGTGGACCGTAACGGAACGCGTCTCGAAGTGGGTCCGCGCAGCGCCGGCTCGATGCCCGGGCCGGTGTGCTACGACCTCGGGGGCACCGAGCCGACGGTGACCGATGCTGATGTGGTTCTGGGCTACATCAACCCGGACACCTACTACGGCGGGCGCATGCCGCTCAACAAGGCGAAGGCGGAAAAGGCAATCCGCGAAAAGATTGCTCAACCGCTTGGCATCGAAACCATTGAGGCCGCCGCGCTCATTCGCCACATCGTCGACGAGAACATGGCTTCGGCGATCAAGCGCGAAGTCCACATGCGCGGTTATCACCCGGAAGATTTCGTGTTGTTTGCCTTTGGCGGTGCCGGTCCCACCCATATGGCGGGTCTCAAGGGCGATGTACCCACGGCGGTCGTCTTTCCGGCAGCACCGGTATTTTGCGCAATGGGCTCGTCGATCATGGACATCGTCCACATGTACGAGCAGTCGCGACGCATGGTCTTTATGGAGCCGATCACGGAGAAATTCGTCGTCGATTACGAGCACTTCAACCGGACCGTTGATCAAATGATCAGTCGTGCCCGTCAGGAATTGAGCAGCGAAGGACTCGAAGTCGACGATGCCGTTTTCGGCCTGGAGCTCGACATGCTGTACGGCGGTCAAGTTAACCTCAAGCGCATGTCGTCGCCTTTGCTGCACATTCGTAACGACGAAGATGCGCTGTTGGTGTACCAGGCGTTCGAGAAGGAATTCTCCGAAGCCTTCAGTCCGCTGGTCGTCAATAAGCCAGGTGGCGTGTTCCTCGACAACTTCGTGCTACGGGTGACCTTGCCGACCTGGAAGCCGCCGATCCCCGAATATCCGCTGCAAGGCGCTGATCCGTCCGCCGCGTTCCTGGGCAAGCGCAAAGCCTACTGGCCGGAAACAAAGCACTGGGTCGACACCCCGACCTACCAGTTCGAACAACTGCAGGCCGGGAACGTCATCGCGGGACCGGCGATCGTCGAGGCCGAACTGACGACGATCGTGGTCCCGCCGACGCAGCGACTGACGATCGACAAACACGGGCTTGGCGTCCTTGAGGCGATTGGTCCCGCACCGCAAACGCGCCGGATTGGTGGCGTCGAACACGCAGCGATCGCCTGAAAACGGCACGATTAGGAGACAGAAGATGGCTATTCCAACACTCGAGCAGAAGCTGACCTGGCTTAAGCCGGCACCGGCGAGTTCGCGCGAACTCGAACTGGCGGCACAGATTGATCCGGCGCAGTTTGAAATCGGCTTTCAGCGTACCAACGACATCCTCGACGAAGGCATGGATGTGTTCGTCCGCTCCTGCCGCTGCGCGATGGGCGTTGCCGGCGACTCGCTGGTCGCGATCATGACTGCCGACGGCGACATTGTGAATGGTTCCTGCGGTACCTACCTGCACGCAGTCATTCCGCCACTGATCATCAAGTACATCCTCGCCACCTATGGCGATGAAATTCGTGATGGTGACCTGTGGTTCGCCAACGACGCAGTCTATGGCGGGGTACATAACCCCGACCAGATGGTGTGCATGCCTGTGTACTATCAAGGCAAGTTGATCGCCTGGACGGCGGCGCTGGTGCATACCACCGAGACTGGCGCCATCGAGCCCGGCGGCATGCCGGTGTCGGCGACGACGCGTTTCGAAGAAGGAATGAACCTGCCGCCGATGCGCATCGGCGATAACTTCAAGCTTCGCGAAGACGTGGTGACGATGTTCACCGCCTTCGGCCTTCGCGCGCCCTCGATGATCGCAGTCGATCTGAAGGCCCGTTGCACCACTACCGACCGCGTCCGCACGCGCATTATCGAACTGTGTGAGCGCGAAGGTGCGGACTATGTGACCGGACTGTTCCGCAAGATGCTGCAGGTGTCGGAAGCGGGCGCGAAGGAACTGATCGAGCAGTGGCCCGACGGCAAGTACCGCTGCGTGACTTTCAGCGACGCAGTCGGTCTGAAGCAGGGTCTCGTGCGCTCATGCTATATGACGATCGAAAAGAAAGGCGACCGCATGCTGGTCGACCTGTCGGAAACCGGTCCCGAGACGCCGTCGCCGTACAACGCCCACCCGCAGGCGGCGATCGCCCACTTCTCGAATTACATCTACGAGTATCTGTTTCATGACCTGCCGATCAGCAACGGCACGTTCGCCAATATCGATTTCAAATTCGGCGAGCGCACCTGTCTGAGTCCGGATCCGCGCGCGGCAACATCGTGCTCGGTCATGATATCCACCGGCGTCATGAGTGCGGTGCACAACTCCTGCGCCAAAGCGATGTTCTCGACCTCGTTGTGGAAGCAGTCAGGGGCTTCCATGGGCAATGGCGGTAATGCACTGGTTCTGGCTGGGCAAAACCAGTGGGGAGCACCGTTTGCCGACATGCTCGCCTACTCGATCAACACCGAGGGGCAAGGCGCGCGTCCGACCGAGGACGGCATGGATGCGTTCGGCTTCCCGTGGTGCGTGTTCGGCCGCGCGCCCAACACGGAATCGGTGGAGAACGAGTTTCCCTTGCTGGTGCCACTTTCCAATCACTGGAAGGACTCTTGCGGCCATGGAAAGTACCGTGGCGGCGTCGGCACGGCGCAGGTGTGGGTCGCTCACCATGTACCCAATCTCTACATGATGGCGATCGCCGACAACACGAAGCTGCAAACGCCGCAGCCGTTGTTTGGTGGTTATGCACCATGCACAGTTCCTGGCATCGGCATCCGCAAAGCCAACATCAAGGAATTGATGGCGGAGGGTAACGACAAGATCAAACTGGACGTCGAGACCCTGTTGGCTGAGCGGACGATCGAAGGCGACTACGAAATCGAGTTTCAGGGGCGTTCGGTAAGGCCATACGACAATGGTGATGTCGTCACCTTCGCCTTCTCCTGCGGAGGGACCGGCTATGGTGATCCGCTTGACCGCGACCCCAAGTCGGTCGAAGTCGACCTGATCAAGGGCGTCCTCACCGCGGACACCGCCCGACAAATCTACAAAGTGGATTGGGATGAGGTGCAGCGCCGGGTCAATCTCGATGGCACGGCGCGCCTGCGTGCCGAGGAGCACAGCGCACGTCGTAAGCGCGGCGTGTCCTATGACAAGTTTGAGCCGGAATGGCTCAAGCAGAAGCCGGCGGACGAGATCCTCAAGTATTACGGCTCTTGGCCCGACGCGAAAGTCATCCAGCCGCTGCTGCGCGCATAGGACAAGTGCGACATGGATGCCGCTGGAGCAACCTGGCGACGGCGCATGCAGGAACTCGCCCGCGGTGCGGGCAAGCCCCATGCTCCGCTGTTTGCCCCGCTGATTCTGGGCAGCGCCGCCCAGATTGAGGCGATCTCGGTCACCGACATGGTCCGTGACGGCACGCGTCTGCGCAAGAACCTCACGGAACTCAGGCGCATGCTGAAGCTCGACGCGCTGATCTGTGCGGTGCCGTCGTGCATGGAAGTTGAAGCCGTCGGTGTCGACGTGTCGCAGGATGTCTGGCCGCCGCGGGTATCGGGTGCAGGGCGTGTGGCCGTTGCCGGCGACATTGATGTCGGGCGGTTAAGGGCCAGCCCGAGGATCGCCGCCTCGCTCGACGCGGTGCGCCAGATCGCCGCCACGGATGCCAGCGAACCGGTGATCGCCGCAGCGCTGACCGGACCGGCCTCGTTGGTGTCCCAATTGCGCGCTGCGGGCATCGAGGCGAACGACGAGTCGGCCTATGACTTTGCCGGTCGACTGCTTGCTGCGCTGGCAAGCATGTATGCCGAGGCCGGGGTGAATCTCCTTGCGTGGCACGAAGCGGAGCGACCGGGGGATGGCCAGGAGGATTTCTGGAAAGCCGCCCTCGCCACCGCAGGCAATGTCGCGCGCTTCCACCGCGTCCCGCCACTGCTGGTGCTCCCCGCCGCCGGATTGCCGGGTGTCTGGCCGGGGCAAGCCGTGCCGTGCCCGGCAATCGGGCATCCGCCGCTGCCGCCGGCGCGGATTCATGGACGAACCTGGCTTTGCGATCCGGCGTCGTGGCCCGTCCTGTCGGGGGAACCGGCGCCCGAGCGAGTAATTACGACGGAATGCGAAGTTCCACCGGAAACGGAAATCGCAGTGCTCAAGGCGCACGTCGAGCACGTGCGTGCTCAGTAAATTGGGAGGAGAAGTCATGCACACCGAACTTGTCGCCGAGCGCCGCCATACGGGGACGCGCGAATACTGGAATGAAGCATTGGAAACGATGCCGTGGAAGGAAGTCGAGCGCTGGCAATCAGAGCAAATCGGCAACATGTTGTTGCCACTCCGCGAGCGCTCGGGGCTTTATCGGACGCTGCATGCTGATCTGAGTGCGGATTTGAAAGTCCGCTCCCTGGCCGATCTAAGCAAGCTGCCGTTCACGATGAAAGATGCCATTCGGAATGCTCAGGATCAGGCGAGCGATACCGAGCCCTTCGGTGGAAATCAGTCGGCTCCGCTCGTTGACATCGTACAGGCGGTGTCGTCGTCGGGTACTACCGGCCGGCCGCTCTACTATGCCTTGACGCAACGGGACATGGAGGTGTGGTCGGATGCTATCGCCAACAACTTCTTCACCGCAGGGGTGCGCAAATCGGATGTTGTCGCGCACCTGGTCGGTTTGCCGATGGTGGCCGGCGGCCTTCCTTATGCCGACGGATTTCGCCGCATTGGCGCGACGTTATGCTGGCTCGGAGGCTTTCCAACCGACCGCATCCTGCGGGAAATGCGGCGCCTCCGCACCTCGGCGCTGCTTGCGACGACGTCATTCGGCCTTTACCTCACCGAGCAGTGGGATGCGGTCGGTCGTGAAACAGGTGTGCCGTCAGCCCTGCGGAAGGTTCTGTGCGGCGGTGAGCCTGGCCTGAATCAGCCGGAAATCCGCGACCGGATCATGCGCGGCTTGGGTATATCGCAACTGCGCGAAGTGATGGGACTGGGAGACGTCATTTCCGGAATGTGGGGGGAGTGCGAGGAGCACGATGGCATGCACTTCAATGCGCAGAAACATGTCGCGATTGAGCTGATCGAACCAGATACCGGCGACCTTGTTCCTTGGGAGGCGGGAGCAACCGGGGAAATCGTCTATACCACCTTTGCGCGGGATGCGACCCCTCTGGTCCGATATCGCTCCCGCGACCACGCGCTCGTGATCGGCACCGAATGCGCTTGCGGACGTACGAGCCCGCGAATCCGTTGCATCGGACGCACCGACGACATGCTGATCTACAAGGGCATGAACGTGTTTCCGACCGCGATCCGGGATTTGGTCACCGAGCGCTTCGCCGGCGAAATCGAGCCGATGTTGCGTATCTGGAAGGAGCGCGCCGACCAGGTCCGCTTCGACGATCCGATCCCGGTTGACGTTGAGGCGCACCCGTCGATGGATGCCGGCATCTACCCGGGCTTGGCCGAGGCCATCGTCCAATGCGTCCGCACGCAATTGCAGGTCCGCATTGCGGTCACGGTGCTGGCACCAGGCAGCCTGCCCCGCAGCGTCTACAAGAACTCACTGCTCGCGATTCGTGGCGCTGCTTGAGCCAAACGGGCGCTAGCGCGTTGCCGCGCACCGTGGTCGAACAATCGAGATGATCATGACACAGCAACTGAACCAGGAATGAACATGCCAAACAGCCGAATCGTTGTCACGTTGTTGCTGGCCATGCTGCTCGGCGCGTGCACCGAAGCGCAGGACTTGCGCACGACGGACGCTGAGCGAGCCAAACCCATCAAACGTTACGACATTTCCCAATCGCTGGCAGCGAATGGAACAGTAGTGGTGGCGGGGACGCAAAGCGGCGCGGTGGTGGTGTCAGCGGACCAGGGCAAGACGTGGTCGCGGGAAGTTCTTGGCCCGGTCTCAATGATCGGGCTCGCGGCATGCCCGGATGGCAGCTTTGTCGGCATCGACTTCAACCACAAGGTCTGGAGCGCGGATGCGCGAGGCACAGGGTGGAAGAGCATCGCCCTCGAGAAGCCGCGGATTCCGCTCACGATCATTTGCGATGCGAAAGCGCAATGGCATATTGGCGGGTCGCGCGCCATCATCGCCAAAAGCGCCGATCGAGGCGCGAGTTGGCAAGTCACCGACATGGGAGAGGACGCGCAAATCACTGCGTTAGACATGGTCGACGCTCAAGTTGGGATTGCCTTGGGCGAATTCGGTCTCGTCGCCGCTACTGAAGACGGCGGCGCCACATGGAAGAAGGGCGCGCGCATTGGCGGCGAGTTCTACCCATACAGCACAGTCTTCATGAACCGCAAGGAAGGCTACGCCAGCGGTATTGCCGGAACTATCTTGCGTACCCAAGACGGCGGAAATACCTGGAACAAGATCGAGAACGCCGCGCAAGCGCCTCTGTACCGGTTATTCCTGCATGAAGGCAAACCTTACGGCGTCGGCGGCGGCGGTATCGTCGCCCGGCTGGAAGGCAACGCGTTCCAGCCAATGCCCTACCCGGACGTCGCGCCGGTGTTTCTCGGTGCTGGCGCGGCGCTGCCCGGACAAGCCGCCATAGCCATCGGTGGGCCGGGCGGACTCGTCCGCGTCATCAGCACCCAAGTCAACTGAAGGAAGATACCCATGGTCAGCAGTCCGCATGCCCTGCGCCACAAGATCACTCATGTCCTCAAACAGGGTGAGGAATGGTTGTTTGCTAACCCCAAGATCGTCCTGAGCCTCATCTTCACTGTCACCATTCTGTTCGCCCTGTGCCTGCCCTATGGTCAAACAGTTACTCGGAATAGCGTGCAAGCGGATTGACGTCGACCATGGACTGGCAGGCGCGCAGCCAGAACTATCGGCAACGTTTGCTGCGATGGCTCACCTGACATTTGATTCTGTTGATGCCTTCCAAACCGCTTTCGGACCAAACGCCGAAGCGATCATGAGAGACCTTCCAATGTTTACCAACATTAATCCCACAATTCAGATCAGCGATGCAGTTATATAGCCAGGTGTTGTAGTAGGTCCAGGACTGCGGTTGGCGCCGGGTAACCTGGCAGTGTGACTTGTCTCTGCGCTGGCCCCGGTCGCTTGTACAGCCACCGGGCCAAGTACCTCCGGCCATCATCGCCAAGATGATGCAAGCATTCTTTGCTGCATGCACGGCGTTGATGTTGACGCTGTACCAGAACGGCGGTGACCGCATCCATAACGGTCTCGTTGGCACGAAGATCCAGGGGGTACTTTGCGCAGCAGGCGACCAGCGGGACGATAGGGCGTCGTCGCGAGACGTGCGTGAATTTACCGGCACGCGCCCGGGTGGTGCGATCGCCCCTCCCCCGGGCCGCAGCCGTAGTCGACCGGGCTCCGGGCTGGTAACGCGACGGCGGCCTATGCTACGAAATCGCCGGTTGCTGTCACTGGTTTGCCAGACAATTCTCGAAACCCACGGCGCACTTCACGCGAACCGCATCGGCTCACGACAAGCGAGGAGGCGAACTTCGTGTTATGGCCTGCAATGGACGGATCGACAACGTCTATCGCGATTGGCTGAATCCCGCGGAATCGACTCGCCAAACTGTCACCTGGGTCCGCGCTGGCGCTGAGTATATCAAGCAGGCTGCAAGCACATCGAGACTGCGCGGCAAATTTGTTCCTTCCGACCTATTGAGTGGTGCGCCGCAATACGGGTAGTTCTTTAGCTCTTAGGTGTCCATTGCCAATTTTCCGGCTTCGCAATTCGACATAGAGTCGGAACCGTACTTGGATTGGCAAGCGCGGACTGCGCGATCAACAGGAAGGGGCCTTGATATGACTCGAGACAAAACGATTTCTGTGGAACCCGAAACTACCGTCGTACCCGACAAACACCGGCGCGATTTTTTGAAGCGCAGCGGGGCGGGTGTGCTTTCCCTGTCGTTGTCGTCGCTGGCCAGTGGGCTGGCGCCTGGTTTCGTGAAGGATGCGAACGCCGGTACAGCATCGCCGAAGTATGCGAGTTGGGAAGACATCTATCGAAAAGAGTGGAAATGGGACAAGGTCACCTGGGGTTCCCATTTGAATGTTTGCTGGCCACAGGGGTCGTGCAAGTTCTACGTATACGTCCGAAATGGAATTGTTTGGCGCGAGGAGCAGGCGGCCAAGACGGCGGCATGCAGCGTCGATTATGTCGATTACAATCCATTGGGTTGCCAAAAGGGTTCCGCGTTCAACAACAACCTATACGGCGACGAGCGCGTCAAATACCCGCTTATGCGCGTGGGCAAGCGTGGCGAAGGCAAATGGAAGCGGGTTTCCTGGGACGAAGCGACGACCGCGATTGCCGATTCCATTATAGACAGCTTCGAAGAACAGAAAACTTCGGACGGGTTCATTCTGGATGCACCGCACGTGCATGCGGGTTCGATTGCCTGGGGCGCCGGCTTCCGGATGACCTATCTGATGGATGGCGTTTCGCCGGACATCAACGTCGATATCGGCGACACCTACATGGGGGCGTTTCATACGTTCGGCAAGATGCATATGGGCTATTCTGCCGATAACCTCCTGGACTCCGAACTGATTTTCATGACGTGCAGCAACTGGTCGTATACCTATCCGTCCAGTTATCACTTCATGACCGAGGCGCGCTACAAGGGCGCCGAGGTAGTCGTGGTTGCGCCCGACTTCAACCCGACGACCCCTGCCGCCGATCTCCATGTCCCGGTCCGGGTCGGTGGCGACGCCGCTTTCTGGCTTGGCGTTTCCCAGGTAATGGTCGAGGAGAAATTGATCAATCGCCAGTTCGTCAGCGAGCAGACCGACATGCCCTTGTTGGTGCGGATGGACACGGGGAAATTCTTGAGCGCCGCGGACATTGATGGCGGCGACGAGAAGCAGTTCTACTTCTTCGACGAGAAATCGAAAGCCTTGCACAAGGCGAACCGTGGCACGCTGAAGCTGGATATTGTGCCTGCCCTTGAGGGGGCGTCTACTGTCAAGCTGAAAAATGGAACGTCCGTTCAGGTCAGAACTGTTTTCGAGGCGCTCAAGGAGCACTTGAAGGAATATACGCCCGAGCAGGCGAGTGCGAAGAGTGGCGTTCCCGCATCCTTGATCCGGGAAATCGGTCGCAAGGTCGCCAAGAAACGCACGAGTAGTTACATCGGCTTCTCTTCGGCGAAGAGCTACCACGGCGACCTGATGGAGCGGAGCCTGCTCCTGGCGATGGCGCTCAGTGGAAATTGGGGCAAGCCGGGCACGGGTTTCTTTGCGTGGTCATATGCCGATGACAACATGCTGTTCTTGGGCGTGATGAACAAGCCCGTGGCGGAAGGCGGCATGGATGAACTGCATCACATGGCCGAAGACTTCCACAAGCGCACCATCGCGGCAGATTCCACAGCCACAGACGAGATGAGCAACATCGAATTCATCAAGGCAGTGACTGCTGCGGTGGGTCTGGTGCCACCGGCGATGTGGCTGTATTACCACGTCGGTTACGACCAATTGTGGAACAACCAGGCATGGTCAGATCCGGCGTTGAAGAAGTCCTATGGCGGATATTTGGACGAGGCGATCAAGAAAGGGTGGTGGACTAAAGATCATATTCGCCCCGCGCCCGACAAGACGCCGCACGTCTACATGCTGCTTTCCCAGAATCCGATGCGGCGCAAGCGCAGTGGCGCCAAGATGTTCCCGGAAGTCCTGTTTCCCAAGCTCAAGATGATCTTTGCCTTGGAAACCCGCATGTCTTCGTCGGCGATGTACGCGGATATCGTGCTGCCCTGTGCGTGGTATTACGAGAAGCACGAAATGACTACGCCATGCAGCGGCAATCCCTTCTTTACGTTTGTCGATCGCGCCGTGCCACCACCGGGCGAATGCCGCGAGGAGTGGGACGGAATCGCGTTGATCCTGAAAAAGATGGGCGAGCGCGCCAAGGCAAGGGGGCTTGTTGAGTACACCGACCATAACGGGAAAAAACGCAAGTATGGCGAACTGTATGACAAATTCACCATGAACGGTCGCCTCCTTACCAACGACGATTGCATGAAGGAGATGGTGGAGATCAACAAGGCGGTCGGCGTGTTCGCCAAGGACTATAGCTACGAAAAATTCAAGAAAGATGGCCAGACCCGGTTTCTGAGCTTTGGCGCAGGCGCTTCGAAATATGCGCAGGGCAACGAGATCGACGTGACCAAGCCGATTTATCCGCTGCGTTGGCATGTGGAGGACAAGAAGGTATTCCCGACGCACACGCGGCGCGCACAGTTCTACCTGGATCACGACTGGTATCTTGAGGCGGGCGAAGGGCTGCCGACGCACAAAGATACGCCAATGGTGGGTGGCGATCATCCTTTCAAGATTACGGGGGGACACCCGCGCGTGAGCATCCATTCCACTCACCTTACGAACTCCCACCTGTCTCGGCTACATCGCGGACAACCGGTCGTCCACATGAATGCCAAGGATGCTGCAGAGCTCGGCATCAAGGACGGAGAGATGGCTAAGTTGTTCAACGATTTCGCGGATTGCGAAATCATGGTCCGCACGGCACCAAATGTTCAGCCGAAGCAGTGCATCGTGTATTTCTGGGATGCCCACCAATACAAGGACTGGAAGCCCTATGACATCCTGCTCATTGGAATGCCCAAGCCCCTTCACCTGGCAGGCGGCTACGAACAGTTCCGTTACTACTTCATGAACGGAAGTCCAGCGCCAGTAACGGACCGTGGCGTACGGGTGAGCATCAAAAAGGCATAGTGCCTCTGGGATCAGTCGTTGGAGACGAACATGACTTACGTGCAAGACGGTAACAAGAGTGAACTGAGAAAGGCGAAGCGGCAACTCGCCACGGTGATTGACCTGAACAAGTGCATGGGGTGTCAGACATGCACCGTCGCTTGCAAGAATCTTTGGACCAAGCGGCCGGGAACAGAACACATGCGCTGGAATAATGTGACGACCTATCCCGGCAAGGGGTACCCGCGCGACTATGAGAAGAAGGGGGGCGGCTTCCAAAAGGGCCAGCCGCAACCGGGAAAGCTGCCAACGATGATTGATTCTGGAGATGATTTCCAGTTCAACCACAACGAGGTGTTTTACGAGGGAAAAGGGCAGACAGTTCGATTTCACCCGACCAGCAAGGCGACCGGCAAGGACCCCGACTGGGGGTACAACTGGGACGAGGATCAGGGCGGTGGAAAGTGGCCAAATCCTTTCTTCTTCTATCTGGCGAGAATGTGCAACCACTGCACGAATCCGGCATGCCTTGCCGCTTGCCCGACCGGAGCAATCTACAAACGCGAAGACAACGGTGTCGTTCTTGTTGACCAAGAGCGCTGCAAGGGGCATCGCCATTGCGTCGAGGCTTGTCCCTACAAGGCAATCTATTTCAATCCGGTATCGCAGACGAGCGAGAAGTGCATTTTGTGCTATCCCCGGCTCGAGAAGGGGATCGCGAATGCGTGTAACCGGCAATGTCCCGGTCGGGTCCGCGCCTTCGGCTATCTCGATGACAAGGACAGTCAAGTCTACAAGCTGGTTCGAAAATGGAAGGTTGCCTTGCCGCTTCATGCTGAATACGGAACAGGCCCAAATATCTACTATGTGCCGCCGATGGGTGCGCGCGGCTTCGGGCAGGATGGTGAAATTACTGACGAGACCCGCATCCCGCTCGATGTCCTCGAAGGGCTGTTCGGGTTGGAGGTAAAGCGCGTGTTGGGGGTGTTGCACGCGGAGAGGGCAAACATGAAAGCTGGCCGTGGATCCGAATTGATGGACATCTTGATTAGCAAGACGTGGACCGATCGGTTCGGGGGGTTCACCAATGACCCGCTGACTCAGTCCTAACGGTACCGGGGAAAGAGATGAAAGCGAAACGAATTGAGGGTAGTAACGACGCGCTGCTTGATCTGGACGCGGCAATTTGGTCAGGTGCTGAAAATGCGGCGTTCGAGATGTTTCCCACACCTCTGGCAATCGTGCAGGAGGTTTCCCCTTTCCTGGCACTGAGTGAAGGCCACGGGGTGATAAGGCGTTTGGAGGTCGCGGCACTGCACAACGGAAGCATGCTTGCGCTTCGTCTTAAGTGGGCGTCGGATAAGCACGACAAGGTGGCTGATCTGGATTCCTTTGTCGATGGTGTCGGCGTACTTTTTCCTGTGGCACGAGGTGCGACCGCAGTCACGATGGGCGCGAAGGGCAAGCCGGTAAATGCGTGGTACTGGAAGGCGAATGCGAAAGAGCCAATGGAGATTGTTGCCGAAGGGTTTTCTGCGGTTCGTCGCTTGAAAGACAATGCGGGCAGCGACCTCAAGGCTGTTGCCCAGCATCGGAACGGAGAATGGAACGTGATCCTTCGCCGGTCATTGACGAGCGGCGAAGGATTCGCCACGCTTCAGGCCGGCGGCAGTTCGAAGATTGCATTTGCCGTCTGGAGCGGTGGGAATGCCGAGCGGTCGGGACGAAAGTCCTTTTCCGGCGATTTTGTTGATTTCGATATTCGGAAATGAGGGCCGTCAAATGAACAGCGATCTTGATGTTGAACTCTCGTCGCACAACCGAATCACGGCCGCTCGGTCGCAATTTTACAAGATATTGAGTCGGGTTTTCGCCTATCCGCCGGACGGCTTGCAGCAGGATTTCTTGATTGAAACCAGGCGTCAGTTACGTGAGGCGGCGGACGAACTTCCATTCCCGGTTCCCGCAATCGAATCCATCGCGCAGTTTGATGCGTCGCAGGGGGCGGATGCCGAGAACTTCGCGGTGATGTACAGCGGTATTTTCGACAATTGCTCGGGGCGGCCAGCCGTGTCATTGCACGAAAAGGACTATTCCAAGAAAGACACCAAGTACGTCTGGGAAGAACTGATTCGATTCTATGAGCATTTTGGGTTGAACTACGACCTCGGTAGATGCAAGGAATGGCCCGATCACGTTGGCATTCAACTTGAATTTCTGCATTACCTGACATTCCTGGAGGCTGGGGCGCCTGAGGACGTGGCAGACATTTACGTGGCGGCCGAAGGCGACTTTCTGGAAAAACATGTTGCCGACTGGGTTCCGAAGTTTAGCGAGAAACTTCGCTCAATGGCGGAAGACACCCCTTACGGGTCCTTGGCCCAGGTTCTCGCACAGTTTGTCGAGGGAGATACGGAATTTAACCGACGTCGTCGGACCATTCAGTAGCTGAGATGCCACGTTTGAACTTTGGCAGTAACCGATGAGGCCGGGATCAAGACCTCGGCTTCATGATTCGACGGCTGGTGCATTGGGGTTTGCTGCATGGGTGCGCCATGCAGCGACCAACCAAGCGATTCAAACAGAGTCAAAATATTTGCCGCGTGCGGCCAATCATTAGGAGGATGTCCCATGACCAAGAAACTGAAAGACAAGATTGCGGTCATCACGGGTGGCGCTAACGGCATAGGCCAGGCGATTGCTGAACGGTTTGCGAGTGAAGGCGCAGATATTGTGATTGCTGATCTGGCGCTGGCCCCGCAGACCGAGGCGGCAGTCAAGGAGTATGGTCGGCGTGTGCTCACGGTCAAATGTGATGTCTCGAAGCCGGATGATGTCGAGGCATTCGGCCAGAAGGTGATATCGACCTTCGGTCGCTGCGACATCCTTGTCAATAATGCCGGCATCTATCCGCTCATCCCGTTCGACGACCTCACCTTCGAACAGTGGAAAAAGACATTCGAAATCAACGTCGATTCCGGGTTTCTGATGGCAAAAGCCTTCGTGCCGGGAATGAAGAAGGCGGGATGGGGGCGTATCATCAATCTGACCTCGACAACGTATTGGCTGAAGATCGAGGCGTACACCCACTACATCAGCACCAAAGCAGCAAACATTGGTTTCACACGTGCGCTAGCCTCGGAGCTTGGGAAGCATGGCATCACTGTCAATGCCATCGCGCCCAGCCTTGTTCGCACAGCAACGACCGAAGCTTCGCCGTTGTCGGAAATGTTCGATGTGCTACCGAATATGCTTCAGGCGATTCCGCGTCTTCAGGTGCCGCAGGACCTGACGGGTACAGCGACCTTTCTTGCCTCCGACGATGCCAGCTTTATTACCGGCCAGACGATTGCCGTTGACGGCGGCATGGTAAGGCACTAAGAGGCGGCCGTGAAATTCGCGCACGCTTTTCTCCGCGCCCGGCATTTGTG